>JACVIY010000041.1 GCA_015711755.1 Candidatus Geothermincola secundus
CTCCGGGCCTTCTGTTCCAACAGCTCGCTCGGTGGTATTCTCTTCATAGGTCTGGACTCCTTTCCATCGGTTGCTTTGGTCGTGCTTATCAACCGATATGGTAGTCCAGACCGCTATCAAATTATAGACAGTTTAGGACGTGGCCCCGTTACGTTCCCGTGATGCAGGAAACGGTAAACAAAAGGGGATAAGCATTTGGTTAGGACTCGGAGACCAGATAGATGGCCGCAGCAAAAACGATTGATGGATATCGCAGGACTTTGAGAAAGGGGCATGGAAGCCGGGCGAGTACCGCGGTCATCGCGTCTTCAATCGATCCCGTGCGGCTGCCCTTCAGCGAAACCGGCCGTTCGGATTAGATGCCTACCGGCCGATGTCAGCCCGTGTCGGCGAGGATGATGGCCTCGGCGATCTCCCGCATGCTCCGTCGGGTATCCATGGCCTTACGCTGCATCCGTCGGTAGGCCTCCTCGCCGGTGAGGCCCTTCTCGCGCATGAGGACGTCCTTGGCCCTCTCCACCAGTTTGCGGGTCTCCAGCTCCTCCTGTATGACCCTCGTCCGCACCATGAGCTCGGTGTTCTCTATGGCGATGGCGGCCTGGCAGGCGACGGCGGTGAGCAGTCCTATCTCGCTCTCCGTGAACTCGCGCGGCTTGGACGTGTAGCAGTTGAGCACGCCTATGACCTTTCCCTTGACGGTCATGGGAACGGACAGCAGCGAGCAGAGGCCCTCCTTGCGGGCCACTTCCTTGTTCAGATAACGCCGGTCCCTCCTCACGTCCTTGGATATAAGGGGCCTTCCCTCCCTGGCTACCAGCCCGGCTATGCCCTCGCCTATCCTGGAAGGAGGCTTGCTCAGGTAATCATCGCTTATGGACTGGGTCGCCCTTATGCGCAACTCCCCGGTCTTTTCGTCCAGGAGCATCAGGGAGACGGTGTTGGAGTCCATGACCTCGGCCGTGACCATGACGATCAACTTGAGCAGGTCTTCCAGATAGAGGTCGGAGGTTATGGCCTTGCTTATCTCGGTCAGCGCCTCCAGGTGCCTGGACAAGTCCTCATTCAAGGCTTACCGCTCCTCCCTCACCTCGTTCGCCTGCGAGCCAGCAGGGGGATATGTTCGTACCACTCCTGGATCGGGCGGACCTCCATACCCCGCTTCTGCAGGGCTTCTATGCCGTAAGTGGCCGTCTGCGCCGCCTTCAGGGTGGTTATGACCGGGATGTTGTAATAGACGGCATAGGAGCGGATGGAGACCTGATCGGAGCGGGGACGCCTGCCCGAGGGCGTGTTGATGATAAGTTGTATTCTCCCGTCCTTCATCAGGTCGAGGACGTGCGGCCTGTCCTCGTGTATCTTGTTCACAACCTCAACGGGAATGCCCACTCTCTCCAGGACCCGGGCGGTCCCGCGGGTGCAGAACAGCTTGAATCCCAGGGCATGGAAGCGCCTGGCGATGGGGATGATCTCCTGTTTATCGGCGTTCTTCACGCTGATGAGCACATTGCCCTTTATCGGAAGGGAGGTGCCCGCCGCCGTCTGGGATTTGGCGAAGGCCATGCCCAGGTCCACATCTATTCCCATGACCTCACCGGTGGACTTCATCTCCGGCCCCAGGATGGTGTCAACGCCGTGAAAGCGGTTGAAGGGCAGCACCGCCTCCTTCACCGCGATGTGAGGCACCTCCACCTCCTCCCTCAAGCCCAGCTCCGCCAGGGTGCGGCCTACCATCAGGCGGGTTGCCACCTTGGCCCAGGGGATGCCGGTGACCTTGGAGACGAAGGGGACGGTTCGCGACGCGCGCGGGTTGACCTCCAGCACGTAGAGCTTCTCGTCCTTCACGGCATACTGAACGTTCATCAACCCCACCACTTCCAGTTCCCGCGCCAGGGCCTGAGTGGCCTGTTTTATCTCCTCTCGCATCGCCGCGTCCAGGGAGAAGGGTGGCAGCGAACAGGCGGAATCGCCGGAATGCACGCCCGCTTCCTCGATATGCTCCATGACCCCGGCGATGACCACTTGGCGCCCGTCCGCCACCGCGTCAACATCTATCTCCACCGCGTCCTCCAGGAACTTGTCGATGAGCACGGGGTGGTCGGGTGAGACCTCAGCCGCCCCCCTCATATACTCCTCCAGAGTGGACGGGCTGTACACTATCTCCATGCCTCTCCCTCCCAGGACGTATGAGGGCCTGACCACCACGGGAAAGCCGATGCGCCTGGCGACCTCCAACGCCTCCTCCACCGACATGGCCGTGCCGTTCTCGGGCTGGCGCAGACCCAAACGGTGCAGCATCTCCTTGAAGCGGTCGCGGTCCTCGGCGCGGTCGATGCTCTCGGGGCTGGTGCCGATGATGGGGACTCCTGCCCGCATCAAAGGGAGCGAGAGGTTCAGGGGGGTCTGCCCGCCGAACTGCACGATGACCCCTTGCGGCTTCTCCTCCTCCACTATCTCCAGCACGTCCTCCAAGGTGAGCGGCTCGAAGTAGAGGAGGTCGGAGACGTCGTAGTCGGTGGAGACGGTCTCCGGGTTGTTGTTGACCATGATCGATGCATATCCGTCTTCCCGCAGGGCCATGGAGGCATGCACGCAGCAGTAGTCGAACTCGATGCCCTGTCCGATGCGGTTGGGCCCACCTCCCAGGATCATGATCTTGCTCGCGCCCTCTGCGCTCCTGGGTCGAGCGGGTTCCCTTTCCTGCTCGTAAGTGGAGTAGAAGTAGGGGGTATATGCCTCGAACTCGGCCGCGCAGGTGTCCACCAGTTTGAAGACGGGCCTCACTCCGAGCGCCCAGCGACGTTCCCTCACCTCCTCTTCCGTCGTTCCCAGAAGGTGGGCCAGCTGGCGGTCGGAGAAGCCCATGGACTTCGCCCTGAACATCTCCTCCCTGTCCAGATGAAGTCCTCGCCGTGATATCAGACGCTCCTCCTCCAAGATCTGGCGGATGTTCTCCAGGAACCAGGGATCGATATGGGAGAGCTCGTAGATCTCCTCTATCCCCAGACCCAGCTGCAGAGCGTGTCTGATGAAGAAGAGCCGCTCGGCATTGGGACGGCGCAAGCGGCCTCTTACCTCCTCCAACGCTTCCTCGAGCCCGGGACCCTCGGCCCGCCGCAGGTCGATGAACTCCTTGCCGTGCGCCCCCAGGCCGTAGTAACCCTTCTCCAGGCTGCGGATGCCCTTCTGCAGGGCTTCCTTGAAGGTGCGCCCGATGGCCATGACCTCCCCCACCGATTTCATGGATATGCCCAGCAGGGGATCGGCTTCCGGGAACTTCTCGAAGGTGAAGCGGGGGATCTTGACCACGCAGTAGTCGATGGTGGGCTCGAAGGAAGCGGGGGTCTCCTTGGTGATGTCGTTGGGGATCTCGTCCAGGGTATACCCCACCGCCAGCTTGGCCGCTATCTTGGCGATGGGGAATCCCGTCGCCTTGGAGGCAAGGGCCGAGGACCGGGATACCCGCGGGTTCATCTCTATGACCACCATGCGCCCGTCCCTCGGATTCACCGCGAACTGGATGTTGGAGCCCCCCGTTTCCACGCCGATCTCCCGTATGATGGCGATGGCCGCGTCCCGCATGAACTGGTACTCGCGGTCGCTAAGGGTCTGAGCGGGGGCCACGGTTATGGAATCGCCAGTGTGTATGCCCATGGCGTCGAAGTTCTCGATGGAGCAGATGATGACCACATTGTCGGCGAGGTCCCGCATCACCTCCAGCTCGTATTCCTTCCAGCCGATCACCGATTCCTCTATGAGTATTTCCGAGATCATCGAGGCCGAAAGGCCGGCGGCGGCCACCCTCTCGAACTCCTCCTGGTTATAGGCCACTCCTCCCCCGGTTCCCCCAAGGGTGAAAGCGGGGCGTATTATCAGCGGGTAGCCGATGCTCTCGGCCACCCTGCGGGCCTCTTCCATGCCATGGGCAAGCCCCGAGCGCGGCAGATCGAGGCCGATCGAGCGCATGGCCGTACGGAAGAGGTCGCGGTCCTCCGCCTTCTTTATGGCTTGGAGATTGGCGCCGATCATCTCGACCCCGTAGCGGTCCAACGCCCCGGCTTCCGCCACCTTTACCGCCACATTCAAGCCGGTCTGGCCGCCCAGGGTCGGGAGCAGGGCATCCGGCCGCTCCCGGGCGATTATCATCTCCACCACCTCGGGGGTGATGGGCTCTATATAGGTACGATCGGCCATCTCCGGGTCGGTCATGATGGTGGCGGGGTTGGAATTGACCAGCACCACCTGAAAACCCTCTTCTTTAAGGGCTTTACAGGCCTGGGTCCCCGAATAATCGAACTCGCAAGCCTGGGAGATGACTATGGGCCCCGAGCCGATTATCAGTATCTTGGAGATGTCGCGACGCCTGGGCAAACCCCTCACCCCCGCCTGGCCCGCATGGCCTTGATGAAATCACCGAAAAGATAAACGGCATCATGGGGGCCCGGAGAGTCCTCCGGGTGGAACTGAACCGAGTAAGCGGAGAAAACGCGGTGGCGCAAACCCTCCAGGGTTTGATCGTTGAGGTTTATCATGGTGGGCTCGGCCACATCCTCGATAGTCCTCACATCCACGCAGAATCCGTGGTTCTGAGCGGTTATGAGGATGCGGCCGCTGCGCAGGTCCTTGACCGGCTGATTGGCTCCCCGGTGGCCGAACTTGAGCTTATAGGTGCGGCCTCCCAGGGCCAGGCCCAGTATCTGCTGGCCCAGGCAGATGCCGAATATGGGCTTCACTCCCAGAAGTTTGCGGACCTCCTCGATGAGGTAGGGAACGCCCTCCGGGTCGCCGGGGCCGTTGGAAAGGAAGATGCCGTCCGGCCCCATCTCCAGCACCTTGTTGGCGCGGGTGGAGGCGGGGACCACCATCACCTCGCACCCCAGAGCGGTGAGTATGCGCAGGATGTTGCGCTTGATCCCGCAGTCATAGGCGACCACGCGCAGGGGGCGCTCACCCCTGTCCGCTTCCGGCATGATCCCTCTTCCCATGGGAGGGACGGCGGGATCGGCCCAGCGGTAGGGCTCACCGCAGGTCACCTCCCTCACCAGGTCCACGCCGACGATCCCCGGGGCTCTCTCCAGGCGGTCTTTCAGGGAAGCGAGGTCAGTGTCCTCCGTGGAGATGATGCACTGCATGGCGCCGCGGGAGCGTATATGCAGGGTCAGGGCGCGGGTATCAACTCCCTCGATGCCCATCACGCCGTTTTCCCTCAAGTAGGCGTCCAGGGGCATGGCCGCCCGCCAGTTGGAAGGCCTGCGGCAGCATTCCTTCACCACGAAGCCCTCCACCTGGGGCCCTTCCGACTCGAGGTCCTCCCCGTTGACCCCGTAGTTGCCGATGAGCGGGTAGGTCATGCAGACCACCTGCCCCTTGTAGGAGGGGTCGGTGAGTATCTCCTGATAGCCGGTCATGCTGGTGTTGAAGACCAGTTCTCCGGTGCGTTCCCCCGGCGCTCCGAAGGAGGTGCCGATGAAGTGCCTTCCATCCTCCAGGAGGATGACCGCTTTTTCCATTAAGACCGCTCTTTCTTCGTTATCCCGTTTTTGGTCCACTATATTATAGGGAAGGGTTGCGGCGGGGCAAAGACCGGGGGCGAAGGATGCCTAACCGCTCTATCCTCGTCCCCTACGGTCGCCCATCGGCCTCATACGGCTCAGGCCGGGGCAGCCGCCCGGCTAAAGGGTTTATAATAATGCCATCGAGCAGCTGGCTCTTGAAACCTTGTTCATTGAGGCGCCGAGCAGGAGGGGCGGTCTTTTGGATGCGGATACCTGTTCCGTTTGCGGCACTCCCAGGATCCTTGGGCAGAAGAGCAGGTGGCTTCCGGACGGCACCATCCGCGTTCTGCAAAACCCCTCGCTGCGCATGTACTTCGCCGACTGCGACGAGCTCATCCGCCTGTTCGAGGAACTGGGGGCGCATCTGGGGGTCAACGGCCCCTTCTATCTTCAGGAGGGGGCTCGCGACTTCTCACGACTTTACATGGGGCTTTTTTACCGTTTCCTGAACCAACACTTGCTGGATGTCCGTGACGACTCTCGGGTGTTGAGCATTCTGCTCGACCATCTCCGCATCTGGGGGCTGGGGGTCGCGGAACCAATCGAGCTCGATGAAGATGAGGCCCTGCGTCTATGCGTGCGCGATGCGGCGGGGGCCGACCTCCTTTGCGGCTACATCTCCGGCGCAGCCGAGATCATCTGGGGACGAAAGGCAGAGTGTTCCCCTCGCTGGAACGGAGATCGCCTCGAAATAAACCTGATCTCCTGTGACAGCTCCTGCGGCGGGCCTTTCGATCTCGAGCCGGAACCTGATTTCGGCGAAGTCAAGGGGGTCATCCGATATTCCTTCTGCCCGGAGTGCGGGGTCCCGCTTCAAGTCTCCCGCCTCAACTGGGATCTGGAGAGGGGCGTCATAACAGACCTGGTCACCGGCAGGCGGCTGCTCCTCTTGGGGACGGAGGTCATCTCCCGAGGCATCGAGCGCCTGACTGAGGAGATGGGAGAGCATGTCCACCTACGTGTGGCCGAAGCGGAAAGGGATTATGCCCGCGAAGTCCTCTACCCCCTCCTGCGCTTGAGCAAGGACCCCCAGGAGATGCGGGCGCTCTTCGGTTCTATGGGGCACGGCGACATCACCGCCGAGGGAGTGGAGCGTCCGACCTTCCGTATTCGCCGACCCTGTCAGCCCCACTTCATGGCGGGAAGGGTATTGGGCCTGTACGAGGGCTGGCGGGGGGAGAGGGTGGCCGCCTCCTGGCGCATAAGCGAATGGGGCACCGTTTACGTGACCGTCCATAATTGAGGGCGCCGAGCGCCTCTCTTCCTCTCCTATAAAACAGGTTCAGGCCTGACAGAAGATCGTTCAGTAATGGCAGCATCGTGCCCCAAAGCAGCGAACGTCACTCTACCGCCCCGATGGTGCAGGTGCCCCCGGATCTTTCGTAGAAATACATGGCCCGCTCCGCCACCACCGGCCGCGAGGCCTTCAGAGATATGCCCACCTCCCTCTCCCCCACGACCCGTCCCACGTTCAGAGTGTAGCGCGCCTTCGAGGGCACCGTGGCTTTATGTGTCGCCGCGCTTCCGTCGGGGAACAGGAAGTCGATCTGAAGGGAGCTCTCCTCATCTCCCGGATTGGAGACGAGCAGCCACGTCTCGAACCCCTCGGCCGTATAGCCCTCGGCGAATCTCCAATGGGTCCCGGGCACGGGAGTCCCCAGCGTGGCGTGGCCCTCCACCCTCTCGCCCCAGTACATGGCCCGCTCCGCCACCACCGGTCGTTCAGATGACAAGGTGATGGCGGTCTCCTTGCCCGGCAGCATCTCGTGTACGGGCACGGTGAAGCGGGATCGGGGTTTAACGCGGTATTCTCTGGTCAAAGACTCACCATCCGGCAGCATGAACACGCAGTTCACGGCGGCCTCCTCCGCACCGGGGTTCATCACCAGCAGCCATGTTTCGAACCCCTCACCGCAATAGCCCTCGCTGAAATGCCAGGTGCCGGAGGAGTTGCGCGCGGCCATGGTGCAGGTGCCGGCAAGGTGATTCCGAAGATACTGGGCTCGCTCGACCACCACCGGCCAGCTGGAGGTCACCCGCGCGCTGACCTGAGCATCGGGCAGGATGTCATCGACGTGCACGGTGCGGCGGGAGCGGGGCGGGAGCGTGTAGAAACGGCTTACCGGCAGCCCCTCTTGAGGCATCAGCTCCAGCGTCAAGAAACAAACGGCGTCTCCGGGATTCTGTATGAGTATCCATTCGTCGAAATCACCACCCGTATATCCCTCAGCCAGATACCAGCGCTTGGAGGGGCTGTCCGCTCCCAGCGCGGCATGCCCTGAACGACGCCCGTTGAAATACACGGCTCGCTCCACCACCACCGGCCGGTCCGACTCCACCTTCGCCGAGCACTCCGCATCGGGCAGCACCGAATCCACCGACAAGGTGACCCGCGAGGCAGGTGGCGCCTCGAGCGAGCGCTCCAACGTCCCCCCGTCGGCCAGCATGAGGACTACGCGCAAATTCGCCCGATCATCGCCCGGGTTCTGCACGAGTATCCAAGTCTCGAAATCGCCCGCCATCTCGTTGCCGCCGGTGTAACCCTCCGCCAGATACCATTGCCTGGAGGTCCCTGGAACGATCGTGTTGACCGCTACGGCAACCTCCGTGGCAGGCGCGTAAACGCCTTTCTCCAGAGCCAGAGCGGGGATGCGCACTCGGTAGGCCCCCTCGGGAACCACCGCTCCCTCCTCATCCCGTCCGTCCCAGACGTATCTGTCCCCTTCCAGTCCCACTGTCCTTAACACCTCGCTGCCCTTGATGATCTCCACCGCAGGAGGAAAGGTGCCTCCGGGCGGAGTGAGGGTGATGACTGCCGCGTCCCTCTCCCCGTTTCCCTCAGGGGAGATGATGGATGGTTCCACCTTGATGTCCGTATATGGAAGCTCCCGGAACTGCAGGGGTTCGGAGGGAAGCAGGTCAGGGTTGACCACTTCCTCCAGCTGACCCTCTCCATCGAAACGGAGAAGCGGGACGCGAAGGGCAGGGTCGGGGTTCTCCCAATCCGCACAGGCGAAAACGGGTACGCTGTCGTATCCGGGCTTGCCCTGATAAAACACCCTTCCCGCCGCTTTGTCAAAGCGCATGCCCGCTGCTGCGCTCACCAGCGAAAAACAGGAAGCCCCTCTCGGATAGTAGCCCAAGCTTTGCCCGTAGACCTGACCGTATGGAAGGCAGGCACCCCTAGCTCCGCCTGCGGGGAGGTTGCCGCTTTCAAGATAGGAGACTGCCTCGCTCTCGCTTCCCAATCCCAGCGAGCAGGCCGCGCTGGCCCCGTTGAAACGGTAGTTGCCGAAGTAATCAACGGCATCCCAGAAGCTTCCGTTGAGCTTGGTGGCGAAATATTTCTGGAGGTTCCAGTACCGCTCATCCCTTCCGGCCTGGGCTTCGGGCCATTGGCTCATCCCCAGCCAGAATCCGGCCGCGTCCCTCCAGAGGTTCTGGCTGACCCATTGATTCTCGTTGTTGTGGCTGGTGTGCACATCGCCGTAGAGGCGGCCGTTGCGCTGATGCGCCGCCGCCAGGTCGGCGCGCAGGCGTTCGAGGTTGATCTGGTCGACGGCGCTATCCAGCCCGCTGGACATGAGCAGGAGGATCCCGTTGGTCGCATAGAGGGAATAGGCCTCGGCCTCATCCCTCGAAACGGACGAGTCGTCGCACACCCGGAAGTGGTCGCCCAGCCAGCTCTTCTCCTGCAGAGTATGGTTGATGAGGATGATGCGCCGCCGGCAGGCGTCAGCCAGCTCCTCATCGGGCTCCGGCTGGGCCAGGGCCATCTCCTCCGCCGCCCTCAGGGCCGCCAGTGACTTTATTCCCAGATAAGTCTGGTTACGAGAATATTGCACCGCCGGAGACCCCTGGTCGATGGTATTGGCGGTGTTCAGATCGGGCAGGCCGTCGCCGTCGCTGTCGCAAGCCAGGATGAAGAGGGCGTATTCCCTGGCGTTGGAATATCTCCCCTCCAGCAGCGTGGCGTCGCCTGTATGCTTCCAGTAGGCGTGGGCCATCAGCAGCCAGTCGGCGTTCTCCTCGACCGGCATGTCATGCGGATAGGCCTGACCGTACACGTGGTTATACCTGCCGATGTCATGGCTGAGATACCTGCCCTGGGCGTTGCTCTTCTCGAACCTTGTCCAGGCATCCAGGCTGAAGCGCAGAAGATCGGGCCAGAAATACAGGTAGAAAAAGACGTTGTTGTATTCCACGTCGATGGTTGAATGAAAGTGGCAGTTCCCCTCCCATATGCTGTACCATCTGATGCCCGCAGGGTTCACGCACCACCAGGCGTTGATGATGAAGCTCTGGAGGCTCCCCGCGGCCAGGGATCGGAACTCTTCGGAAAACCCATCCAGGAACGGGGGTCCGAACAGGGAATCGAAGAAGTCCGCCTTGCTCCGTATATCCGCCTCCGCTGGACCCAGCGCGTAGTCCGCCACGCCGTCGACCGAAGCGAAGGCGGGGCCCGCGGGGTCTGTGTAGATGAACCTGTAGCTGAAATCGCTGCGCACCTTGAGGACAGGATCGTCGACGTAGGAGGCAAGGACCATGGTCCGCGATGCCTTGGCTCCCGCATCCAGATGAAAACCCCATTCCAAACCGGAATATCCGCGGGGCCTGAATGCGTACACCGCATAGGGATAAGGGAGCGGGAAGCCGGCTGGGGACGGCCATATCCATGAGGTTTCGGTGATGTCCTCATAATGCCAGGTCACATCGGCGGCATCGTTTACCGCCAGCGCCTCCTCCGCCCTGAAGGTGCCCGTCTGTCCGGGCAGAACCGCGCTTCCGTCTCCGAAAGAATAGAGGGTATCGAAGCGGTAGCCGTGAAGGGGCGCTTCCAGCGGCTGAGGGGCCTCCGGACCGATGTCGGCCTCGCGGTGCGGACGGAGGAGCAGGAACTCCCCCGTCACCGACTCGTCCCCGTTGTTCTCCACCTCCAGGTCCAGGTAGAAGAAGGGGGCCGTGGAGACCTTCTCGTCCCCCGGGTAGAAGGGGGCCCGAAAGCTCAACTTTACCCGGAATGGCAGCTGGGGATCCTCGCACTCGTAGGTCACGCCGGTCATCCCGTCATGCTGTTTGATGTCGGCGAAGAGAGGATAGCGGTCGGTGAAGGGAAGCGCCCTTATGTTTCCGTGGGCATCTCGGAAGGCCAGGGCCAGTTCCTCAAGGTCCTCGCTCAAGGTGCCCAGGGGAGACTGACGGAATCCCAGGAGCTGCGGCACGGGGTTTAGGTGATAACGCGAACCCCATCTGCCCAATACCACCTCGTGCACGTCGCGCCGGGAATCGGCATGAAAGCGAAGGGGGAAGGCGTACCAGTGCCGGGACTCGGACGCAGCCAGCTCCAGACGAGTAGCCCCATCCTCGATAAGCCTGATATTGGACACGGTGGCCTCTCCGCTCTCCGCCCGGAACTCGAGGGTCATGAGGCCAGCGGGCGCCTCCACCCCTGTTAGGGTGACCTGCCAGGCCATCTCCTTTCCCGCTTCAGCCACCAGGTCCAGGTCGTCCACCAACGTTATCCCGTTGACCAGGATGTCGAAAACGCGCTGCCCGGGGTCTTTATAGAAGACCTCGATGCAGCTTATCTCCAGGTCATAGGGACCCTCCTCCAGTCCGCTGATCTCATAGAGGAAATGATCGCCCCAGCGCTCACGGGTGTACTTGTAGGGCTGGCGGGTCAGGTTGTCCAGATTGCCGAAGCCGGATGCGCTCATGGTCTTGAACTTGCTCGCTCCGCCGAGCTCCACCACCACCCTGTTCCGCGGGGCCTCGCACAGTGCCCTGCCCCCCTTCCCGGAAAGCGGGGCGAGCATCAATGCCGCCGCCGCCAGGGCGATGACCGCCGCGGCGGTGAAGACCTGAGTCGGGGTCGCTTTCTTTTTTGCCTTACCTTCGTCTCCGCCGCTCAACGTATCACCCCGCAACACCTCATTCACTCGATGCGCCCACGACGCAGTGCCCCCCGTCCCAGGCCCCCTTGTAGAGGAAGTACACGGGACGCTCGGCCAGCACGGGGAGGGTGGAGTCGAGGCGTAAGGAGACGTCTTTTCCCGCCCCCACGGCCTCGTTGACGTTGACGGTGCGGCGGGAGAGGGCGGGGACTTCATAGACCCGGGTGATGTTGGCTCCCTGCCCCTGGCCCATCATGTACTCCACGGTCACCTGGGCCGTTCTGTCCTCGTTGGGGTTGGACAGGCAGATCCAGGTATCGAAGCCCTCTCGGGTGGTTCCCTCAGCGAAATGCCATTGCGTTGAGGGGTGGGTGGCGCCCACGACGCAGTGCCCCCCGTCCCAGGCCCCCTTGTAGAGGAAGTACATGGGACGCTCGGCCAGCACGGGGAGGGTGGAGTTGATGGAGACGGATACCTCGCGGTCGTATCCCGCCTCCTCGTTGACGTTTATCGTCAGCCGCGATTGTCCCCCCACGTAGTACCGCCTCTCAAGCGGTTCCTCGCTGCCGCCCCCGCTCCCGTATAGATATGAGACATTCAACTCCGCCTCCTCTCCCCATGGGTTGAGCAGGCAGAGCCATGAATCGAAGCTGCCCCTCGCCGTGTAGCCTTCGGCGAAATGCCATTCCCGGGACAGGCGCCTGGCCCCAGAGACCACGGATCCGCCTGACCACTCTCTTTTGTAATCGAAATACATGGGGCGCTCAGCGGTCACGGGCTGCCTTGAACTGACTTTGGTGCCGAAGGAGACTCCGCTGCCCAAAACCGCCTCGGCCGCCAAAGTGAATCGCGAACGGGCGGCTACCGTGTATTCTCGCGTTACCACCCCGCCGCTCTCAGGGAAGAACTCGAACCTCACTACCGCCGCCTCGGGCCGGTCGTTGGAAACGCAGAACCACGGCTCGAATCCGGCGAGGGTGGTGCCCTCCGCGAAATATGCGGTGTATAGCGGGTTCGCCTCGACAGCAGCCTTTATGTCCAACAGACCATGTCCGTAAAAGGCATCATAACCCTCCTCCCCAAGGTCGCGGCAGCTGGAGGTTATGGCCTCGGCGATCATCTCCGGCTCCCGTTCCCCCCCCTGCGAGGCCACCAAGGCCGCCGCTGCGGCCACCTGTGCCGCGGCGGCGCTGGTCCCCTCCTTCCATATCAGCTCGAAGCCGCCGAGGGGTTCCCCCGCCAGGCGGAATCCCTCCTGGGGGACGCCGTCGGGGAAGCCGTCGGCGTTGTCGTCGCGGGTGAGGTCTCCCCCGGGCGCGACCAGATCAAGCCCCTCTCCGTGGTTGGAATAATGGGCCCTCTGGGTCCGCGCGTCGGTGGCCCCCACCGCCAATACGTACTCCCCCTCATCCGCCGGGCAATCCATGCCTCCCGGATAACCGGGGTTGGAACCCTCATTGCCCGCCGCCGCAACGCAGAGCGCTCCCCTCTGATATGCGTACCTTACCGCCTCTCCCACCGCTTCGCTGTGCTTGGTGGAGGCGAGCGCCAGACAGATCACCTTTGCTCCGTGGTCGGCCGCCCAGTAGATGCCCTCGGCCACCGTGGAAGACGGGCCCGAGGCATCGGGGCCCAGCACCCGAACCGGCATTATGCTGCACCCGTAGGCGATGCCGGCGGCTCGCAGGCCGTTGTTGAAGGAGGAGGCGATGATCTCGGTTATGAAGGTGCCGTGTCCGTTCAGGTCATCCGGGTAGGGATCTCGGTCGTAGAAATCATATCCCTCGACCACATGGGTGAGTTCCAGGTCGGGGGCTGGGAGCCCAGTTTCGCTCTCGCGCCAGGCCAGGCCGCTGTCCACCACCGCTACCACCACCCCGGAGCTGCCGCCCCCTGCCTTCTCCCAAGCGCCTTCCGCCCTTATTTCTCTAAGGTTCCATTGCAGTGGGTAATCGGGGTCGTCGGGAGGCGACGCCGCCGCTCTGAAATCGCCGTCGGGCTCGATCCAAGAGACCCCGGGAATTGACGGGCGCGCGACCGCGCTGTAATAAGCCGGGGCGAGGCATAGAAGGGTCCCTTCCCTTATCTCCCTCAGGGGCTCGATACCCCGCTCCCTCAGCGCCCCGGCGGTGACCTCGTCCATACGGCCGGCCAGCCGCACTATCACTCGCGCCTTTTGCTCTCCCCCCTCGGTCTGCGCCGAAGGCGATGACGGCAACGCCACAACGCATATGACCACGGCCAGGAGGGCGATGATCCCCTCCCTGATCCCTTTACGCAATCCGGTCCTCCGTTTCCTCGGGGCGTCCTCCTGACTTCATCAAAGACTTTCCGCTCCCATTCGCGTTTAGGTTATCCCAAATTATAATCGTATGCTGCTCCCGCTTCCCCGCCTCCTGTTCGCGATCCGAATCCTCGGGTTGTTTTATACTATGACAGAAGTATTTTTCGCATGGTTCGCTAAGGGGGAGAGAGATCATGAGCGGCGGCATCTATCTGGACAACGCCGCTACCACTTGGCCCAAGCCGGAATGCGTCTACCAAGCGGTGGACCGTTTCGCCCGCGAGGTGGGGGGCAATCCGGGGCGCAGCGGCCACCGGCGGTCCCTGGAAGCGGGCCGAGAGCTGCTGCGCTGCCGGGAAGCCCTCGCCCGCCTCCTGGAGGTGAGGGACCCCGCGCGCATCGTCTTCACCCGCAACGCCACCGAGGCACTCAACCTGGCCCTGAACGGCCTGATTACGCCCGGAACCCATGTGCTCATCTCCTCACTCGAGCACAACTCGGTCTGGCGACCGGTGCATCGCCTCTGCCGAGAAAGAGGCGCTTCCTACGACTTAATCCCCTGCGGCAGGGATGGTCGCTTGAATCTCGTTGAGGCCGCCGCGCTCATCAGGCCGGAGACCAAGCTGCTGGCAGTAACCCACGCCTCCAACGTCCTGGGTACCCTGTTGCCCATCGCCGAGCTCGCATCCATAGCCCATGAGAACGGCTCCCTCATCATGGTGGACGCGGCCCAGACAGTGGGGCGCTATCCTCTGCTCCCAGAGGAGGACCACCTCGACCTGTTGGCCTTCTCCGGTCACAAAGAGCTCTTCGGCCCCACGGGGACAGGGGCTCTTTACATCCGCGAAGGGATAGAGCTGCCTCCGCTGATCATCGGAGGGACCGGCAGCGATTCCCTATCCCCGGAGCAGCCGGACTTCCTCCCCGACCGCTTCGAGTCGGGCACGGCCAACGTTTGGGGCATAGCCGGGCTGCGGGCCGGAGTGGAGTTCGTACTCTCAACAGGCATATCCGCTATACGTGAGCATGAGGAAGAGCTTTATGTGAAGCTGATTGAAGGGTTGAGCTCTATAGGTGGCATCGTGGTTTACGGCCCCGAAAGCTGGGGGGAGCGAGTGGGGATAATATCATTCAACCTCGAGGGTTTCCCCTCGGGCGAGGTGGCATCCTACCTTGACGAAGCCCACGGTATCTGCGTAAGGGCTGGGCTTCATTGCTCCCCCCTCGCCCACCGCACCGCCGGCACCCTGGACACGGGAACAGTGAGGGTGGGGTTGAGCTTCATGAACTCCGAGGCTGACATCGAGGCATTGTTGTCCGCCCTGCGTGATCTGACAAAATCGGCATGATGCTGTCACCTGCCGCAGGCACGGCATGCCTGACTGCAGCAGGTGAGCGGAAGAGGCAACGCGACGCGGCGATCTTGGCGCTCTCATGCGGGAGGCAGCGTGCGCAGGGGGAGATAGCGTTGTCACAGCGCGAGGAGCGCCCGCCGCCCCGCAAGGAATGTCCGCATCTCATGCGTGACAGGTCCAGGCAGCGCGACGCGGCGATCTCAGCGAGATGCGGGAGGCCGTCAGGTCAGGGGCTGAGGTCGCCCTCGCTTCTGCTCACACCTACGCTCGCGATGACAAATGGGAGGTGGCCTTGCGGCCTACGCTCGCGATGATTTTTAGCGATTGGGGGGCAGACCCGAATTGGAGTCGGCATTTCGTCCTGCGTGGTGCCGCTCCCGCGCGGCTTGCGGACTTCTGTGTCATAACGCGCCCAGGGCGGCGGCGGCGGCTCGGGCGTCGGGGAAGAACTCGAACAGGCGGTCGAACTGCACCACCCTGAAAAGCTCCATGAGCTGGTCGGATACCCCGGAGAGCAGGACCTTTCCCCCATGCTCCCCCGCCTTCCTGTGGGCGTCGGCGATGACCGAGAGCGCGCCCGAGGAGAGATAGCTGGCCTCGCTCAGGTCTATGATGAGACTGCGGCCTCCCTCCTTGAAGACACGGTTTATTACCTGAAAGAAATCGGTGACGTTCACGGAATCGACTATCCCCTCGATCCCCACCAGATAGGCGCCTTCCGAGCCCATGAGAGGGGCTGCCTCAACCCTCAACTCCCGGCCTCCCGCTGACCCTGCCAGCTCCTGCAGTTCCACCGGATGGCGCCCCAGTCCTCTTGCCCGTAGCGGCCCTCCACAGATCGACAAGGAACTCGGGTATGGGGGGCATGCCGAAGCCGATGATGAAGGCGAGCAGGGTGGGCAGGGCCACCATCAGTATGAATCCCCTCGAGAAGATGGCGTCGGTCACGTGTTTGAGTATCTCCGCCCCTTGCTCCTGTATGAACTTGAAAGTGAGCAGCTGGTTGATGATGGTGCGGAAGGCCTCCTCCTTATAGACCATCAGGAACCAGTGGACGAACTCCCCCGCGATGATGCCGAAGAGGGTGATGAGGGCCGCCTGCACCGCCAGCTTGGTGCCGTGGCTCCTGCCCGCCTTTCGCCACAGGCAGAGGCCGACGGTGATCCCCACCACTTGGGCCCAAAGCAGCGACTCGTTGTCCCGCGCGAAGGGCCAGAAGGGCAGGAAGGCGTTGGGCAGAGCCCACAACAGCACCGCCATCAGCCAGAAGCCCAACACCACCAGGACGGCTCGCGGTTTGGTCATGGCGATGAAGGTAGGTTCCTCGGAGCGGGGCTGGGCCAGGAAGCTCCAACGTTCCGCGCGCTCTTTTCTGCGCCTTTCCTTCTCCCGCCTTCTCTGCTCAGCCAGCTCCGCCAGCCGCTCCCTCGCGGTTTGCTGCAGGGGGATTTCCTCAGCCCGTCCCTTGTCCCCCACCGGGCGCGCCGCGGTCCCCGCAGTGGAGGTAGCCGCCAAAGCGGCTAGGACATCGTCGAGATCGGCTTCGGGGGGCTCTTCGGCTTCCTTCTTACCGCTTATGTCAACTGCACCTTCAGCCGTAAGCGGAGCAACCGCCTCAGCCGTCTCTTTCCCGCCCGCGGCAGCGGCCCGCCTTTGCTCGCCCCTTAGCTGTGAGAAGTCGTAGTCGGGTCCTTGCGCCAGAAACCGCTCTCCCCCCCTTTCCGCACCGGAGATAGATTTGGCCGCTGCCGTCCCGGCGTCACCGCTTTTGACAGCCGCCGCACCTTCCCCTGACGCCTCCCAGCACTTCTTGCACAGGGCGGTCTGGCCGGTCTCCTCAGCGCAGCGCACGCAGAACTGACCGCCGCACCTGCGGCAGCGGCCCACCGCAACGCGTTCCGGGTGGTACTCACATCTCTGCAAAGTTCACGCCCCCCGTAAGGCGAGAGAAGCCTGGTATCCTGCCAATAACCTCGCATTGCCCTTCGTCGGGAAATATCGTCTCATGCAGACAATTATATACTTTAACATCGCTACTCGTCTTCCCTGTATTCGATGAAAAGGCGGAAGTAAGCGTCGTCCACCTCGCCGGCCAGACGATCCAGATCATATAGTTTCAGCGTTTCGTGGATCGACCTGACCACCACGCGGTAGTTCTCCAGTATCAGCTGAAAACGGTCGAAGTCGGGGTTAGAGGGCTGCTCGGTTATGGGGATCTCGCCCCTGATCGCCTGAATGAGCAAACGCGCCGTTTTCCTCAGGGATTCGAACATCTCCCGGTTGAGCTCAAGGTACAATCCCATGGCTTCGGGCGCATCGATCTCCTCCAGCGCATTCAGGGTGGCGCTAAGTCCCTCATCAAGCTTCAGCAGCCGCTCCAGTTGCACCTGATTGTTCTCAGGAGGGTCCATGAGAGTCAGTTCGGCTTCCACCTTCAGGGCAGGCTCCAGGGCCTCCATTGTTTTTTTCGATGTCTCGATTATCGAGGCCGTCTCGCCAAGAGCGGATTCGAGCTCTTCAAGATAAGGACGCATGGCCGCCTCCAGCGAGGCGAGTTCTCTTCCGTATCTGTAATCTCGAAGCTTATCAAAGAGTCCGGCTATCTCCTCCAGCCTGCCTTCGCTATCGATGATCGCCTCCATTGCCCTCCCGTGATAAGTGGCATCCTCCAGGTCTATTCTTTCCAGAGTGTAAGTGAAGTCCATGACTCGGTTCAAAAGCAGGTTCATGTCCTGATACCAGGCATAGGTCTCCTCCAATCTCTGTCGGGGATGCGGCATCGATCGGCAGCCCGGGGTGGGCAGAGCAGCGCAAACTATCATCAATACGATTATCAGGGAGGCGGATTTGGTCTTGGTCGCTTTCACACCACCGAAACCTCTCTCACTTCATCCCGATGTCATAATTCTTAGACGGCGGTCGCGCCGAATCTTCATCAAATAGCGACTTCCGGCGATAGTATCGGGGGCCGGTTTCCCGGCCCCCTTTCATGCGGTTGTCTCGCTTTTTCTTAGATGGGGTCGCCTCCGTCGGCGTCCCAGCGGAACTCCTCGATCTTGCCCCCGATGTGATGCCCCATGCCCAGGACGTTGAGGTCGGAGTGGATGCGCAGGGTCAGCTGGTCGAAGAAGGTGATCGGAGCGGTGTCGTTGTCCCAGTCCACCCCGGTGGCGTTGAGGGCATTGACCAGCGCCTGGCCCCTTGCGCTGTAGTTAGGCCCGCCGAGATTGATGATGAGGTTGGTGAGGAAGCTCTGGCCGCTCCCGCTGGCCAGCGCTCCCGCCAGCACGTTGGTATCCAGGGCACCCAGCAGGTTCTGCAGGAAGGTGCCGTTGGAGTTGATGGCCCCCGCCAGCACGCTGGCGTTGAGGTTGGCGATCAGGTTGGTGAGGAAGGTCTGGTTGGAGTTGATGGCCCCGGCGATGGTGGCCGCGTTGAGGTTGGCGATCAGGTTGGTGAGGAAAGTGCCGTTGGCGTTGATGGCCGCCGCAAGCACCGACGGGCTGAGTGCGCCGATGAGGTTGGTGAGGAAGGTCTGGTTGTTGTTGAGTATGTAGGCCACCTGGCTGGCGTTGAGGCGGGACACCAGGGTGGTCAGCCAGTTGCGCACGTTGTTGGTGTTGAGCACGTTGGCCAGCACCTGGCTGTCCAGGTTGACGATGAGGTTCTCCAGGAAGGACTGGTTGTTGTTCAGGGCCGTGGCCAGAACGTTGGGCGAGAGGTTGGTGACCATGCCGGTCATGAAGGCCTGATTGGCGTTGATGGCCCCCGCCAGAACCGCCGGGTTCAGATAGCTGATGAGGCTGGTGAGGAAGGCCTGGTTGGCGTTGATCACGTTGGCCAGCACCTGGGCGTTGAGGTTCTGGACCAGCTGGGTCATGAAGGTCTGGTTGGCGTTGAGCGCTCCCGCCACCACCGCAGGGCTCAGCGCTCCCACCAGGTTGTTGAGGAAGGTGGGGTTGGCATTGATGGCGTTGGCCAGCACCGTGGGGTTGAGGGCCCCCAGCAAGTTGGTGAGGAAGGTCCCGTTGGCGTTGATGGCGTTGGCCAGCACCGTCGGGTTGAGGTTGCTGATGAGGGCGGTGAGGAAGGCCTGGTTGTTGTTCAGCGCCGTGGCCAGCACGTTGGCGTCGAGGGCCCCCAGCAGGGTCTCAAGGAAGGGCTGGTTGGCGTTGATGCCGCGGGCCGCGGCCTCGGCGGTGTCGGTGTTAAGCGCCGCCACCAGCTGCTCCAGCAGGGTGTTGCCCGCGCCGTAGCCGGAGTTGGTGTTGATGGCCGTGGCCACCACCGTCGGGCTGATGTTGTCGACGAGCGCCTGCAGCAGGGCGGCGTTGTTGTTGATGCCCGTTGCCGCCGCCTGGCCGGTCCCGGCGCTGAGGTTGCGCACCAGATTGTCCACGAAGGTGGTGTTGTTGTTGACCACGTAGGCGAGCTGGGACGGGCTAAGCTGACCGACCAGCGAGGTCAGCCAGTTGCGCACGTTGTTGGTGTTGAGCACATAGGCCAGCCTTACCGTGTCAAGTTGAGGAAGCAGGGTCGCGAGGAAATCGCGGGTGTTGTCGGTGTTTACTATGCCCGCGAGCGTCGCCGTGTTCAGGCCGGGGATGACCGTATTGGTTATCCATGAGGACAGCCCGGAGAGCATGTTGTTGATGGTGGCGACGGAGATGTTGGTGATGACAGAATCGAGCCAGTTCCAGTTGGTGTTGACGATGGATGCCATGGAGGCCGCGTTGAGCTGGGGCAGCAGGGCGTTGATCAGGGCTATGGTGTCAGCGTCGTTGACGATGCCGGCGATGGTGGTGATGGTGGCCGGGGTGATGCCGGGGATGATGGTGTCCCTGAGCCAGGCGGCGGTGTTGTTGATGAGAGCGTTCACCGTGGCCGGGGTGAGGCCGGTGGCCACCGAGGATATCCAGGCGACGTTGGTGTTGACCACGGAGGCCATGTTGGTCGAGTTGAGCTGCGGAATCAGGGCGTTGAGGAAGGCCAGGGTGTTGGGATGGTTGATTATCCCCGCAAGGGTGGCGGTGTTGACCCCCGGCATCAGCGTGCCGGTGATCCAGCCGGACAGACCGGAGAGCATGTTGTTCACGGTGGTCACGGTAATGTTCTGTATCACCTGGTTCAGCCACGACCAGTTGGTGTTGGCGATATCCGCCATGTTGGTCGCGTTGAGCTGCGGAATCAGGGCGTTGAGGAAGGCCAGGGTGTTGGGATGGTTGGCGATGCTCGCCAGTGTGGCAGTGTTCAGGCCGGGCAACAGGGTCCCGGTGATCCAGGCGGACAGCCCGGAGATCATGTTGTTGATGGTGGTGACGGAGATGTTGGTGATGACAGAATCGAGCCAGTTCCAGTTGGTGTTGACGATGGATGCCATGGAGGCCGCGTTGAGCTGGGGCAGCAGGGCGTTGATCAGGGCTATGGTGTCAGCGTCGTTGACGATGCCGGCGATGGTGGTGATGGTGGCCGGGGTGATGCCGGGGATGATGGTGTCCCTGAGCCAGGCGGCGGTGTTGTTGATGAGAGCGTTCACCGTGGCCGGGGTGAGGTCGGTGGCCACCGAGGATATCCAGGCGACGTTGGTGTTCACGATACCCGCCATGGAGGCCGCGTTCAGCTGCGGCAGCAGGGCGTTGATGAAGGCGATGGTGTTGGCATCGTTGGCGATGCCGGCGATGAGGGCGGTGTCCAGGCCGGGGATGACCGTCCCGGTCAGCCAGGTGTCGATGCGGTCGAGGATGTCGTTGA
>MU158498.1:0-631 GCA_015711755.1 Candidatus Geothermincola secundus
CACCAGATCCACTGGTCCGGGCAGCTCTCGGCCCAGGCGGGATGCCTGTGATCGAATAGGGCCCTGAAGGACTCCTTCAAGAGATAGGCCCGGTCGATCTTCAAGTTGAGCTTTTCCAGGTCGGCCAGCCTGACCTTCTGTTTGTCCGTCAGGTTCTCCGGGTTCTTCAAGAATATGTAGCGGGTCCTCTTCAGCACCTCGGGATCGGTGTCCTTGAGCTCCCGGGCCTCCTGCCTTCTTGCCTGGTCCACCGCCTCGGAGAGGTGCTTTACCAGGTGGGACTTGTCGAAGACCTGGGTGGCCTGGGGTATCTCCTCGGCTACCACGTCGATGCAGGGCTGCCGCATGTCGCAGCAGACCACCTTGATGGCCTGTTTGTCCTCAGGGCTCAAGGTACGGAAGAAGGCCCGCAGGGACGCCTTGTCCCTGCCCTCGCCGCACCGCAAAAGGCGCATGCTGGAAAGGTCGTAGACCATGGTCAGGCAGCGGTGCCCTTTCCTGCGGGAGATCTCGTCGATGCCGATGGCGTCAACCCCGTCCGTGTCCCGCTTCTCCAGCCCGTATTCCACCGCCGAGGCCGCCGCCGCGGCCACGGTGTTCCAGCTCACACCGAAGAGCCGGGCCGCCTCCT
>MU158498.1:641-20796 GCA_015711755.1 Candidatus Geothermincola secundus
TTGGGGCAGGTGACTCGGCGGGGGCGGCAGGTGAGGATAACCGGTATCCCCCATAGGGGAACGTGCCTCCAGGTCCTCTCGGGCAGGGCGTCGTACCCCGGCCTCCTCTTTCCGCAACTGGAGCAGGCCGGCCGGGAGTTCCTTCTCGGCACCAACTGTGCCGTGATCACCCCGTCCGTTTCCGTCACCTTCTTGATCTTGCGGCCCTTGAGTCCGAGCGTTCTGCGTAGTAGGCTTGAGATGTGCATTCTTCCTCCTTTTCCGGTCTTTTTTGGCTAACCGGAAAATAGAGGGAGAATGCCGCTATTGCAAGGTTTGCTGGGGTTCAGTTACCCACGAATTCTTGAGAGGACCCGCCTTTTTACCGTCCCGGACCAACCGGCCGCCAGGCCGGAGGCCAAGTGCGTGCTTGAGCAAGCCGCCGGCCTTTATGGCATCGCGCCGTTCGCCGGGGTCCCAACCCAGGGCCTCTACAACGTCCGGGACCGCAACCCGACCCCCCTCGTCCGGAGAGATGACCGATAGGGCCTCGGCAAGTTCGGCCTCAAGGCAATCCCCTTCATCCGCGGTGTGCCGCTCGATCTGCTCCGCTACCGCCTCCCGGAACTCGCGGTCGCGGGCCCGGTCCGTGTGCAGGAGAACCGAATGCAGGCTCGAAACGAGCTCATCCAACCGTCCGCTAGCGAGCCGTGGGGCCTCGGGTAGTCGGGCTCCATAATGGGCCAGTCGTAGCGCAACCAGCTTGGTTTTTAGGAATGCGACCATTCATAATCGATTTGCCGCGGAAGGGATTTTACCGTTTTTGCCATAGTCACGCCGAAGCTCCCGGTGACGAGGGAGCGGCCGGGGAGGCGGCCGGCAAAGGCGGTCGGCCCAAAGACATCAAACGCGTCAGGCTCATGCGTCCTGGGTCGGAAGCGAATAACTGTCAGTTCGCGCCGATATCGTGTATTGAGAATGGCCGTGAGGGCCTCGCTTCCTTGTTGCCGGCCCACAAACTCATCTAGGCGGGTCGGCTTCCAAGCCTCAGCCGTGCGAAACAGAGCAGCGCTGGTTCTGCCGGCGGTATGCAACCCCCGCCAACAGACCGATCCGAGCACCTCCAAGAAGCGGGTTTTCCCCGATCCGTAAGGGCCTCGGACGTGCAGATAGGGCAGCGCGTTTATCGAGCCTAAATCAAAGTAATGTGTCTGGACAACCCATACGGCTGAGGTCAACGCCGGCATTTCGCCGGGAAGGTGAACATGAGCCGCGATGAAGGCCTCTATCTCGCGCAACAGGTTCGGCGGGTCTGGGTCCGTTCCGTCCACATCTCTGGCGGATACGGACTGCCCAAATAGCTTGTGGTAGTTCTCGTCCGGATAACGCGGTAGGCTGCCCACTGTGAACTGCGGGCAGACCAGGCCGCCGGGGAGAAGGAAGGCCAGTCCGTCCCCGGCGGCCACGATTTCGATTAACCCTGGGAAGTAGGCGGTAGGCCGCGGTTTCTGTTTCTCTCCCGGCGGGTAGAAGATTAGACCTCATCCAGTAAAGGATCATCGAGCGGTTCGAGGTCCGGGGCGACATTTTCATGCATGATCTCAGCCATTCTGCTTGTCGCCTCCATCGGTCAGGCGCATCAGGACGTCCGTCCACATGTAGAGAAGATGTTTCCCAGCCCTCATCGCCGGAATTCATCCCCGCTTTGGCAGGTTGTAGATATGGCTCTTGGGACCTTGAGCCTTTGGGCCAACTCCTCAGCGTTCAGTATCTCTTTTTCTTCCATGATGCGCCTCCTTTTCTCCAACAAAAATACACCTTGCCCCTTTAGGCTTGGTGCCACCTACGCCGCTGATTAAGCGGCAGTCCACGGGCTCGGCCTTACAAGCTGATTAGGCTGTTCTCTGCTTTCTCACCTCCTTCTCCAGGCTGCCCATCGATCTCTCTCGCCTCAGGCGCTCCTGCTTCACAGTCAGCCATGGGTGGGATCCGCCTTTTCGCTGGTAGTGCGGGTCGTGACGCCTGAGCCATTCCTCGGTCCTCATCTCAGCCGATGCCTCCAGGGTCGACCGATACGACATGCATAATCCCCTTTCACCCTTCATAGCCCAGAAGCCGGCGATTTATTAGACACTCAATTTGTGAATTTTTGTTAAATCTTGGCGATATTGCCTGCAGTTCTTCTGATATTCTTGACATTTCTTTGTGCTTATATTTATCATTTGATCAACATATAAGGCTGAGAGGAGGAGAGTATGTCTTACACGGTGCATCGCGATGATCTTTTCGTGGGCAAGCGCGAGCTCAGACAGAGGCTCACCGAGATCATCAAGGAGGCGAGGCAGAGGCATTCCTTTGTTTTCCTGACCGATCGGGGCAGGCCTGACGCCGTCTTTATCCCCTTAGAAGATTTCCAGGCCCTAACGGAGCTTTTAGACGACCTGCGCGACCCCGAGCTTGTTGCCATGACCAAGAAGAGCCGACGTGAGATCGCTTCTGGCGAGACCATGGGTCTGGAGGAGTTGAGGCGATACCTTGCCCTCTAAGGCTAAGCGCTACGATTTGGTTGTTCCCAAGAATGTGGCTAAGGCCATCAAGGGGTTGCCCATGGGGGAAAGAGAACGGCTGTTCGCCGCCATATCCGCCCTAGAGGCGGACCCCCGTCCCCGGGGATGCATGAAGCTGCGCCTGCGCGAGCTGGGAGAATATCGCCTGCGGGCTGGAGATTTCCGTATCTTTTACGATGTGGATGATTCGGAGCGCAAGGTAGAGATCCTCGCCATCAAAAGGAGGGAAGGGGCCTACAAGGCCTGAGGAGCCTTGGCATACATCCGCAAGCGGCCGAGGAGGGACGGATCCGCCGCCTACTACATCCGCTTTAAGGGCCCCGATGGTAGGTGGCGCGAACTGGCGGCCGGCTCCAGGAGAAAGGACGCGGAGGTCCTCCTGAGGCGGACCCTGGAGGAGGTAGCCGCCGGGACCTGAGGGTGAAGGGACGAGAACCCCACCTTTTCCGAGTTCACCCGCTCCTTCCCGGAAGCCAAGAGGTTTGAGCTCAAGCCCTCAACGCTGCGGGATTATTCCGAGGTGATGCACAACCATATCCTCCCCATCCTGGGAGATCTATTCCTTAAGGAGATAACGCCGCTGAAGGTGCAGGACTTCCTGTTGAAGCTCCAGGAGAAGGGCATATCTCCGCCCACCATCGGAAAGGTGTATCGCGTGCTCAAGGCGATCCTCAGGCGGGCCGTAGCCCTTGAGCTCATCACCCGGGACCCCACAATCGGCGTGAGCCCTCCCTGGGTGGAGAGAAAGGAGATGCGCTTTCTTGCCCCCGAAGAGGTGAGCAGCCTTCTGGAGGCCACGGAATGGACAGACATAGGGGATGTGGCCGCCTTAGCGGTCATGACTGGGTTACGCCAGGGAGAGATACTGGCCTTGCAGTGGGGAAAGCGTGGATATAGCGGGGCGCAAGGCAAGCATTACCCGCTCCTGGCACAAGGACTCCGGCCTGACCGACCTCAAGTCCGCCTCTTCCAGGCGGAAGGTCCCCATCCCGGAAAGACTCGTCCTCGTCCTGGAGGCCGGGAGAGAGCGCCTGGGCTTTCCTCCCCCGGAATCCCTGGTCTTCCCCTCCGCGTAGGGACATTCAAAGACCGCCGCAACCTGATAACCCGGGAGTTCGATCCGGTGCTTTAGAAGGCGGGCCTTCCCCGGGTCCGCTCTCACGACTTGAGACATACCTTCGCCTCCTTGGCCATAGAGGGAGGCGCGGATCTGAAAAGCCTTCAGCGGTCATGGGGCACGCCTCCATCACCACCACCGCCAACATCTACGGCCATGTTTCCTCCGCCCGCCTTGGAGCGGGTGGGTAAGGGCGTGGAAATAGCCCTAAAGGACGGATTCGGGGTCGTGAGATTGCCCAGGAGGGAACGGAAGGAATGAACTTCGACACCGTGTTGCATCCCAAACGTAGGGAATATTTAGGTAACGGAAAATCCATGAGCCATGGAAAAGAAATCGCAGGCGGGGGAAAATGGCCCCTGAACTGCGGTTTTTCTGGTGGGCCCAGAGGGACTCGAACCCCCGACACGCGGATTATGAGTCCGCTGCTCTGACCAACTGAGCTATGGGCCCGCGGTGATATTCTATATTCAAACGCTCCCGCGGACAAGACCGCAGGGGCAGCTTTTCCGCGCGGCCTGACCGAGCACTGCCGCCTTGAAAAGGCTCATGCATACGGGCCTCCATCCGGCGACCGCTCGCCTGCCGACTGGGGATCGGCCGCTTCTCGGGGTATGCGCATCGGGCCGATAGCCGTCGGTGATTCGGGAATGCCGCCTTGCGTAAAACCCCCGCCATGGGGAAGGCCTGAGGGCTCCCTTTCCCTTCGCATCATCAAGAACATGACGAGCATAAGGGCCACACCCAGGATGAAGAGGGCCGCTACCGCCGCCAGAACCAGAACAGTCCTCGCGTCGGAAGAATCGCTGTCTCCCTTTCCGCTCTCATCGGAGGCGCCTTCCTCCCTCTCCATAAGATCCTCCAGAAGGGCGCTCCCTCCACCCATTGCGGCTTCCGCCAAAACGCAGGCTCCCTCGTCATCCGAGATCACGATGAGGGAGCGGTCTCCTTCCACACTCAGACCCGCCACCCTCCCCGCGCCTTTCCAGTGGGCCCATCCTCTCTGGGCATCGAAGCTCCCCCCCGCCTCGCAGAACCGCGATGCGTAATCGGCGAAGATGGCTGCGAACTCCTCGGCCTCCTGGGGATCATCCCAGCGAAGATCGACGACCAGAAGCCTGCCCTCTCCTCCCGATCTCGTATAGTAGCGGTACTGGCATCCTCCCCATCCCTCCGCCGCCCTCGCGGCATCGGCCTGAGCGACCTCGTTCATGAGCAGCTCCTTCACGTCGAACTCGCCCATAACGTCGGCATCATCGAGCTTCCATCCCTCCCCCAGGGATCCGGCGACGTCCGGGCACTCCACCACCAGCGGCTCCTCGCCTGAGAAGTACTTCTCAGGATGCATCACCTGCTCGGTCGAGGCGGGGGGGCGAGCGAAGGCCTCATCGATGCCGGCGAGCCCGCTCCTGCGCTTGATCCTCTGAACCAACGCCTCCCCCTGCTCATAGGGGAAAAGCAAACTGTTCCTTATGTAACGGGGCGCCTTGTCGATCTTGTCAGTGTCGAAACCCTCATATTCCCTCTGGAGTTCCCGCATCTCCCCCATGGTCATGAACTTGCTGGTGTATTCGTACATGAGGATGGTGGCGTCGCCCTCAACCAGGCTGGCGGCCGCCAGGTCCGCATCGCCGTTGGAGCTGTCGGGGTCATGGTAAGGCGGCCGGTCCAGGTGAAAATGCTGGTCCTGAAGGGCATGGGTGAGCTCATGGGCCAAAACCATCCTCCCGTAAGGGCTGACCCTCTCCTCGCCGGCGATAAGGGCGAGGTATTTCTCATCCGGGGCGTAGAATCCCGAGATCTGCTCGGTGAGCAGCTCCAGCATTATGGTATAGAAATCCTGCCCTTTCTCCAGAAATCCCAGCAGTTCGAGCAAACCTTCGTCCCTCTCCCACTCCCCCGGCGCATAATCTTCGTTGAGGTCCTCTATCAGCTTATCCTCCAGTTCCGAGCGGGTGAGGAAGCGCACCTCCACCTCATCGAGGAAATCGAGTTTCCGGAGTTCCTCCACTTCCCTCTCAACCCTTTTCACCGTCTCCAGGACCTCTGGGCCCTGTGCCTCGGAAGGCGCCGCCGGCAACGCCAGGCACATCGCCGCCGCCAGCACCGCCAAGGTCCTGAGCAGTCTCACGGGACCGCCCCCTCCCCCTTCATGATCGTTCCTTTCCCTTGCCTTCCGTCTTGACCGCCTTTATCCGCTAATGCCGCCTCGGTGCGCCATCGCCCTCTTTGCGCCATCCGCGCTCTTATCCGACGGGCCCCCTGCCCCTTTTACGGATGACGGCCCCACTCCCACCCTCGCGCAGAATGCCCTTATGGCGCAATCGCCGCAACGGGGCCGGGACGGCTTGCAGATCTCCCTGCCGTGGGCGATGAGATCGAGGTGGAAGCTCATCTTCATCTCATCGGGGATCGCGGCATTCAGTATGGCATGGGCCTTCTCGCTGCCGGCCTTCTGGGGGATCCAGCCGAGGCGGGAAGCGATCCTGTGGATGTGGGTGTCCACGGGGAAGAGGGGCCTCCCGTAATAAAAGAGCAGCACCACGCTTGCGGTCTTCATGCCCACCCCGGGCAGCGACGTGAAGAACCCGAGAAGCTCATCCGTGCTCCATCCTCCCAGTTGAGCCAGATCCAGCCCGCCCAGCCGCTCCGCGATGACGCTGAGGATCTGCTTGATGCGGCGGGCGCGGATATGGGCGATGCCCCCCGGCCTTATGGCCTCTTCGATGACCTCTTCCCCCGCTTCCAGAACCTCCTCCCAGCCGGGCAGGGATTCTTTCAAACCGAGGAAGGCCCTTGCCGAGTTGGTGTCGCTGGTGTTCTGCGAGAGGACGGTGAGTATCAGGCCGTCCAGGGGATCCCCGACTCCCCTGCTGCCATCCTCCCTTCCGTACAATAGGTGCAACTCGCGACCCACCCGCCTTATCTCTTCCGCAGGCGGGTATCGGAGATCCGCGGCTGCTCTCTCTCCACGCGGCCGTTCTCTGCCCTGTCGAGAGGCGGTTGCCCCGCCCGCCCTTCCGTTCTTCAACCTATCGGCCCGTCTTTCTGGCAGCGGGCTTTCCCGCCGACGACGTTTTCTTCGAGGAGACCTTCTTCGCGGGAGCCTTCCCTGCCCCCGAGCCCGGCTTCGCGGATGCGGCCTCTCCCGCCTTGCCCGTTCCTCCCGAGGCGCCCTTCGAAGCGTCCCTCACCCCTTCAATCTTGTCGAAGCCGTCCGAGGAGCCGCACTGCGGACATTTACGCGGTTTGCAGCGCGAATCCCTGACGTAACCGCAGCTCGAGCAGACCCATTCGGCCATCCTCGCCCTCCTCCGTCCTTCAGACTCCGCTAATTAATGCACTCCGTACGTGCCGCCTGCCGACCGCATCGCATCCTTTCGGCTTTACACGCTATTGATTATACCCGCCTGCATCTAGGAACTCATGGGTCAGGACTACCGCCCTCCCTCGTTCTCAACGAAATCCCGCTTCGCGTCGCAGGCGGGTCGGAGTCGCCAGACCGCCGCTAAAGACGGCGGCGGTTTGACGACATCGGCCTACGACACTATCATCAATATCGGATCATCGAGGCAGCACATCCTGCAGCCGCATCGCAGCTCCTATTCAGCAAATATGAAAATGACACGTAGGACGGGTGACTTCCCCCGTGAGAGGAGACAAGAAGAGGGAGATATTGGAGGCGGCGCGCGAGACCTTCGGTTCGCGCGGTTACCGCAATACCTGCGTGGAGGACATCATCAGACACGCCGGGGTAGCCCGGGCTACCTTCTACCATTACTTCGACAACAAACACGCCTGTTTCCGTGAACTGGTCGAGCGCCTGCTGGAGCGCATCCGCGTAGAGGTGCTGGGGCCCATTTCCCGTCCAATCATCGATGCCTCCGACATCCGCGAGGTGGTTCACGCGGCCTTCATCAACACCTTCAACATCTTTATGGAGGAAAACGCCTTCATATCCACCTATATACGCGAGCTCCTGGGGCTGGACGCGGAGATAGACGGGATGGTCCTCTCCTTCCAGGACGATGCCGCCCGCGCGGTGGAGGACTTCCTGGGAAGGTGCGAGGATCGCGGGCTCATCCGCCATATCAACAAGAGGGTGGCGGCGGCCACCCTGGCCGGCGCGCCGCAACACCTCGCCATCCATCTGGTGCTCATGCGCGGCTCGAGCGCCATCGAGGATTTCGCCGACACCATAACCGATATGTTCCTGAGCGGCATCATCGAGCCGGGAAGGGCGATGACCGTGGATATACCCTCTCTTATGATGCCTTAGGGCGAGCATTGTCCAGAGCGGCGCAAGTCCCCGTCACCGATTCCTTGTTTAATGGCGCGCGTTGGCATATAATCCTCTCTTGACGGCCTTCCCCGGTAGCTCAACCGGTAGAGCGGGTGGCTGTTAACCACTAGGTTGGGGGTTCGAGTCCCTCCCGGGGAGCCAAAGAGAATCCCCGTGCGCCCCGGTTCGCATGGGGTCTTTTTTCCGCCACCCCCGCCGCTATCCCCGCCGCGACGTGGGCGGTCATCGCACGGGTCTTCCGACACAACGGTAATGCCGGCACACAAAGATGCCGTCCCGTTCAAAAGTTCTCTTGGGACACTTTCCCTTATCCGACCTTTTTTTGTTAAAGACGGGGGCCAGGCAATACAATATGTCCGTGATGAAGAGGCCGCCCGCATCTATTTTTACAGGAGGTAAAATCCATGGGAGGCAGAGGATTCGCGGACCTGACGGTGGACGGCAGTGGAATTGCCGTGCTGCGCCTCGACCGCCCGCCGGTGAACGCCATCGACATAGAACTCCTGCACGACGTGATCGAGACTCTCCGGGAGATCGAAGCCGAGGGCGGCGCCAAGGCGCTGGTGTTGACGGGGGCCGGCCCGTGCTTCTCCGCCGGCCTCGACTTGAAGGCCATACCGCAATACGCCAAAGACCAACAGAGGGAGTTGGTCTCTTCCATCAACCGCCTCCTCTACCGCCTATATGCCTTCCCCCGACCCACGGTGTGCGCCGTCAACGGGCACGCCATCGCCGGCGGTTTCTTCCCCGTCATCGCCTGCGACTATCGCTTGTGCGCCGACTCCGCATGCGAGCTCGGCCTCACCGAGGCGCTGGTGGGCCTGACTTTCCCGGTTTCCTGCATGGAGCTCCTTCGTTCTGAACTGCCGGGGCACGCTTCCAGGCGGCTGGTGCTCACCGGGAACACAGTGGGGCCGCGGGAGGCGCTGGAGCTGGGAATTGTGGACGAGCTAGCTCCCCCCGGCGCCCTGATGGACAGAGCCATCGAGGTCGCGGGACAGCTGGGGTCCCTGCCGCTCTCCGGCTTCGCCCGCCTGAAGGACCAGCTGAGGAAAGAGGCCCTTTCCCGCATGGAGGATGCCGCGCTGAGCGGCAGCGACCCCCAGCTCCAGGCCGACTGGATGACCGAGGAGGCCCGCAAAGCCATCCGGGCATTGCTCAACCGCAAGAGGGGTTAAAGCATCCTCGGGCCCTTAACCGAACCCACCTCGGCTTCTAAGAGCCGTTGAGGGAGGGCAGCTCGACGTTGAACACGGTGCCCCCGCCCTCGCGGGGCCCGCACCATATCCTGCCTCCGTGACCCTCAACGATGCTCTTGGCGATGTAGAGCCCCAGTCCCAGTCCCGGGCGGGAGTGGTGCCTGACCTCCTCCACCTGATAGAAGCGCTCGAACACCCGCTCGCGGTGTTCCTCGGATATGCCCGGCCCTCGGTCCATCACTTTTATTATCACCTTTCCTCCCGCTTCCTTCAGGTCCACTTCCACCGGGGATCCGCTGGGCGAGAAGTCCACGGCGTTCTCGAGGAGTATCACCAGAAGTCGGGTTATGCCGTCGCCGTCCACCTTCACCAGCATCTCCCGGTCAGCGGCGCGCAGCCTCACCGACCAGTCCGTCCTGGCCTTTATCTCCTCGACCGCCCGGGCTATCAGCGGAACCAACGGCTGCACCCGCGCGTCCGGGAGCAGCCGACGCTGCTCTATTCTCGACACCTCCAGCAGTTCCTCGGCCAGACGCGACAGCCGCTCCGAGGACTCTATTATCGGCGGCAGGTGCTCGCTCAAGTCCGCGGCCTTTACCCCTTCCTCCAGCATCTCCCGCAGTATGGATGCATAGCCCCTGATGAGGGCTATGGGATGCCGCAGCTCATGGGAGGCGATGGAGAGAAAATCGCGCAGATCGGAAGCGTGCTTCTTAAGGGTCTGCTCGTATAACTTCTCCACGGTGATGTCTATCAGCGATACGACCATCTGCTCGCTGCGCGGCAGCCCGGCGACAGTCGCCAGGGTCGGTATCCTCCTCCCCGCACGGTCTACGACCTCAAGCGGAAAATGGCCCAGATGAAGATGGCCTTCCCCGGCCGCGGTTTTCAGCTGCGACATGAACAGCTCCCTTTCCTCGGGCGAAACGCAATCCAAGAAAAGGGTTTTACCGTCCGGCCCCTCCGCGCCGCCCAATCCCAACATCCGCATCATCTGCCCATTGGCGAAGCATATCCCAGTATCCTTATCAATAAGCGCCATGGCCGTGCCGGTGGACTGGAAGACGGAGCGGTACCTCTCCTCCGAGGCCTGGAGCAATTCCCTGGCCCGCTCCATCTCGGTGATGTCGCGGGTGTTGACGACATATCCCTCGATGACCTTGTCTGCGACGAGGTTCCTGACCAGCCCCTCCAACCATCTCCAAGCCCCGGCGGCGTCCCGGAACCTGAAAACCTGCCGGATGGTCTCTTCGGGCCTGTCCATCAGCTCGGCCAGCCCCGCCGCGCAGCTCTCCCTGTCGTCCGGATGGATGAAATCGAGGACGCTGCGGCCTACCACCTCTTCCACGCGGTGGCCCATGACCCTCTCTATGGAGGAGCTCACGTATTTTATTACCCCCTCCTTTGTCGTGACGGCGATGACATCCGATGAGTTCTCCAGCAGGGAACGCATCCGCCGCTCGGATCGGCGCAGTTCCTCGGCGATGCTCAGCCTGGCCAGGAAGCCGGCCACCTGTCCCGCGATGGTCTCCATGACCGCCAAAACCGTGGGGGAGATGTCGTCTAGCTTGCGGGAGGCGGCGTTGATGCAGCCGAGCACTTTCCCATTGTGCACCATCGGCACCACGGCGAGCGCCCTCAGCCCCTCTCTCCTCACCACCTCGTTCAGCGGATAGCCGGCCCTTCGGTAATTCCTCACGCTCGTCCGCCCCTCATGCACCAAAGCGGCCTGCGGCGTGTTCCTCGCGTAGCGCAGGACGCTGCAAACGAAGCCGCTCGACAGGCCCCTGTGAGCGCGCAGGACCAAATCCCCGCCCGGCCACTCCACCAGATAGATGCCCCCGCAATCGAGCCGCGTGGCTTCCAAAACCGCCTTCAGCACGTCTTCCAGCAATCCGCGCACCTCACTCGCCTCGCTCATCCTGATAGCCAGATCGCGCTGTATTGCGATCATGCGCTCGCTCTCCCTCAGGGGGGTCATGTCCCGGGAGATGGCGAGGACGAACTCGGTCCGGTCGTCACCCTCCCCCACGGGCAGGAAAAGCGTGCGGAACTCGCGCTTCTCTCCTTTGTGCATAACGGAGTATTCCGTCGTCACCAGACTTCCCGAAGCGAAGGCCTCGGCCATGGCTTCAAGGAAAGGTACGGAGGCCTCATGAGGAAGCGGCGGGACCGCAGGGGATGCGCCCGATATCGTTTGCCCCCCTCCTACCCGCGCTTCTCCCGAGGTCCCGCTGCCGAACAGACGACGGCCCTGTCGATCGAAGCAGCTTATATGATCGGAGGCGTTCTCCAACAGGAGCCCTAAGGCCTTCAGGGCGCATTCCCGGGATGGGAAAGGAAAAAAGGCCTGGTTTCCTGAGCCCCCTTCATCTCCCCCCGTCAAGCCCGATGGTCCGCCTCTTTTCGCCATGGCTCACCTCCGGAGCCGGCATTGAAAGCCGTCATGGAACGGCTTCGATGATGATTATTCTATCATCTAGACCTCGCGGTGAAAAGGAAGCGGCAGGCCTCATGGCCCTCAGGGATGGTGGAGAGGATGTGCATCTCGCCCCTGAGACGTTCAATGGTCCTTCGGTCTATCTCCATTACCGCCCGGCAAAGCCGATTCTGGGAAGGCCGCTCATATCCCAACAGGCAGCTGCCCCACCTGAGGATCACCCTCCCCTCATCCGCCTCCTCCACATCGCAATAAGCGCAGAGCATGGAGGTCATCCTCATCCACGCCAGAGCCATGTCGGAGGCGTTCCCGCCCCGCAACTCCCTCACTCCCACAACGTTCAGACGGACGATCAGATAAGAGGCGATGCGGGCAAAGGCGGACAGCGCCGGCGGCCCCAGCAGCGGAAATCCGTACAACGCGGCGAAGGCCCTTCCCAGCGTTCTCGAAACCCTCCGCATGGCCATCGGGTAGAGCCCCCTGAGCTCCTCCTGCCGCTTCCGCAACTCGTCCCGCCGGTCCATGGGTATCGGCTGCCTTTCGGGCCTGTCAGGCGGTGACGGCGCCGGGCCGACGCTCCCGCATGCGGCGGATCTTCTCGAAGAGCTTGGCGGTGCCCACCCCGGAAGCAGTGGCGATCCGGGGGAAGAGGCGCCGGTAATGCCACATCAGGCGACTGGGGACTCCCGGGATGACCAGGAAACGGCCGCGCTCCACGGCATCCGCGGTATGCTTGGCGATGTTCTCCGGCGTGTTGCTGATGCTCTCCACCAGCCGCCACACCATATCGGTTAATCTCTTGCTGCCGAAGCTGTGGGGAAAGTCCCGTATGGGCATGCCTTTGGCCATGGGGGTGTTGACCGCCCCCGGGCAGACCAGGGTGACCCCTATGCCCCGCGTCTTGAGGTCGAAATATAGGACTTCGGAAAGCCCGGTTACCGCGAACTTGGATGCGCAGTAGGGAGCCTGGCCGGGAATGGGGATAAGGCCGTCGATGGAACCGATGTTGACGATATGGCCGCTGCCCCTGGAGCTGAGATCGGGCAAGAAGGTATCGATTATGTTGACCGGTCCCATGAGGTTTATCTCTATCATGCGCGACCAGTCCTCATGGGTGGTATTGCAGACGTGGGCCACCAGAGTGATGCCCGCGCAGTTGACCAGGATCTCCGGATCCAGGACCTTCTCCTTCAGATGTTCGCGCATTTCCCGGACCGCCCGAAAATCGGTGACATCAAGGCGGTAGGGGTAGCCGTTCAGCCCGCCTCTCCTGAGGGCCTCCACCGCGTTCTCAAGAGCTCCTTGGTTGATGTCCGCGAGCACGGGGAAGGCCCCTCTCAATGCGAATTCCCTGGCGATAGCGAAGCCGATGCCCGAAGCGGCTCCCGTTATGAGTGCCTTACGCCCCTTGAGTTCATTTCTCACCTTCACCTTATCCACGCTCCTTCCTCCTCCATCTCAATCCCGTGCTCAACGCGACGGCCTTCCGCCCTGTCATCCCTATCCGCCCTCCAGGCCAGGAGCACGGGCAGGAACAGCAATGCAGCCAGCATGGTGCAGCATAGGGATATGGCGGTTATCAGGCCGAACCGCCTCATGTAGGAAACCCCGGACAGGGCGATGATGGTAAAAGCGCCGGCGGTGGTGACCGCCGCGGAGAGCAGCGCCTTCCCCACGCTGCCCACGGTATTCCTTATGGCCTCGTCCGCCCCCAAGCCGCCCTTCTTCCGTTCCTCCGCGAAACGATGGGTCACGTGTATCCCGAAATCTATGCCGGCCCCGATCACCAGGGAAGATACCATGACCGTCATGAAATCCAGGGGCCATCCGATAAGCGCGAGGATCCCCAGTTCGAGAGCCACGCCGATGAAGACCACGCTGGTAGCGGCCCCCCCGTAGAACAGCGAGCGAAAGATGAGCACCACCGCCAGCGCGCACAGGAACAGCGCGAGAGACGTGGTCTTAACCTGCGTGGGCAGGATGTTGCCCAGTATCTCATCGAGCAAGAGGGGGGTACCGCTGTTTCTAAGGACCAGCCCCTCTCGCCCGGACATCGCCGTCTTCGCCGCCGATTCCACGGCCCCGGCGATCTCTCTCATGTCGTTCTGGGTCCCCCGGTCCAGTCTGATCTCCACTATCCCCGCTTTCATGTCCGCGGTCACGGGAAGGGATGAGGGATCCATCTCGGGAAAGCCCAAATCGGCCTGCAGTTTGAGCAGGGAGGAGAGGATGGCCCCACGGTCATCGGGGATGGACTTTCCGTTGGCCTGCCAGACCATGTCCGCGATGCTGGTGATCTTGCGGCGCTCGAATATCTCCGCACCCTCCTCGCTGCGGACTCCGCTCGCTGCCAGCGCGTCCTCGTATTCGAGCAGCGCCCTGAGGTTGCCGGGGTCCAGAAGATCGCCCTCGACAAGGGTGAAAGCCAGGTCCTGCCCCCCGAAGACCTCGTTTATGGATCTGGTGGTGCGCATGGAGGGCATGTCCTGAGGCAGGACCTTGAAGATGTCCGCTTCCGTCCGCAGCCCCGCCGCAAGGAACACGCTCACGCCCATCAGCGCCAGGCATATAAGAGCGGCGCGACCTCGGTGACGCTCGGCGAGCGCCGAAGTCGCGGCCAGAAACCCATCCAGCCAGCCGCCGTCCTTTCGCTTCCCCCATGATCGAGCAACCGCCCCATTTGAATCCGATGCCGCGGGTCCTCTTTCCCTCAGCATCAGCAGCGCGGGGAGCAGGCTTGCGGAGAGCATGAAGCTGAAAAGCACCCCGGCAACGCAGAGAACGCCGAACTGCTGTATAGGAGGCATGTTGGATATGCCGAAGGAGGCGAAACCGAAGGCCGTGGTGGCCGCGGTCATGAAGACTGCGACCCCCACGGTGACGACCGAATTGTGAACGGAGGTCCCGGGGTCATTTCCCTTGGCCCTCTCCTCGTAATAGCGGGACAGGACATGTATGGCATAAGCGATGTTTATGCCCAGCAGAAGGGGCATGATGGCGGCGCCGGTATAGGTGAACGGGAATCCCAGCCATCCCTGCAAACCCATCACCCAAAGGATGGACAGCCCGATGACCAGCAGGGTCAGGATGACATCCGTTGACCTTCGGAAGGTCAGGAAGAGCACCAGTATGGTGAAAGCCAGAGCCACGGCGAACAGGATCCTGGTGTCTTCCATGGTGCGCTTGCTGGATTCCCTGTTTATCGACACGAGCCCAGCTATCCCTACTTCTGCTCCAGCATCGCGGAAGTGCTCCTCCGTCAAGGAGGCGAGATCGCCCGCCCTCTTCATCTGAGTCGCCGTATCCAGTGCCGTGTTGATCCTGGCGTTGATGAGGACGGCCCTCTTCTCGATGGAGAGATTGCGCACTTGCAGGGGAAGCCCCGTTTCCTCCGACCTCCTATCCCAGTATTCGATGTTCATCATCACCTGTTCGCTCAACTCCCGGTCAGACAGGGTGTCTACGAGCTTCAAGAGAGGGATAGGAGGGCTGGAGGTGACCACCTGACCTTCGCGCATCAGCACCATGCGGTCCAGCGGGGTCTCCAGAGAGGAGACGAAATCGCCCCAGATCCCGGGCCGATCCCGCAGCACCTGCCGGTACTCGGCGACCCTACGCAGCAATCTCCCGTCGAGAACATCCTCCGCCGTCACCAGCACCTGCTCCTCCTGGGTACCCCACCCCAGTTCCTCCGCTTTCTTCATCGTCTCCACCGGCTCGGACGAACGCGGGAGCATGGTCTTCAGCCCGTATTCCTGGCGGATGCGGAACGTCCCGACCAAGAACACGGCGGTGAGCAAGGCGGCCACGGCTATCACCGTCCCGGTATGCCTGATACCCGCATCGGCAAGGCGGGAGAACGCCCTTTCAACCATCCGAGGCGCCCCCCTCCCGCTCCATCCCGGCCTCGATCCCTTTCAGAACGCTGAGGAACCTTTCGCGGTCTTCGGGTGATATCTCCATAAGGGATTTTCGCAGGCCCTCGAGGTGCATATCGATCATGGAGAGCGCGAACTCCCGCCCCTGCGGTGAAAGGCGCACCGTCACCACCCGCCTGTCCTCGCGGTCCCTGCTCCTCTCCACCAGCCCCTTTTCCTCCAGACGGTCCACCATGCGGGATACCACCCCCTGGGTGACCTTGAGGCTGTTGGAGAGCTGGGTGATGGTGGCGGAACCCGCCTCAAGCACCGTATACAGCAGGAGCGACTGCGGGTATGACAGCTCCACTTCCGAAGAGGCCTCCACGCTGGTATTGCGCAGGTTGCCGATTATGTGGAGGATGGTCAGGATGACCTGCAACGCGTACTCGTCGATACCGTCCATGTCCGCAGCCTCAAAAGGATACCTTTGCTCTAAACATAATTTGCCTAAAGCAATATTTGCATTTGGCAACTAACATGTCAAGCCCCGATCTCAACCATGCCGACAGAGGGCGCTCATCACCGCCCGGTTAAAGGTTATACGCTCCTGCGCCCCGGCCCAGAGAGCGGGTTCTCCATGGCGGTTGACCTTCGAAGGTCGCCGCATACACTAAAGGGCTGCCCGTTGGGGTGGATGAAATCCGCTCTTCCCTATTCCGGACCATTGCAAAGCACGCGGCGAAAGCGCTGCTAAAGAGCGTGCGCGCCAAACGCGCGCCATGCATGGGTCAGCGCCCGGGCATGATTTCTTATGCCCTCCCGGTGAATCTGTTGAGCCGGTGAAAGGACTCCGCCGCCAGTGCGATCATCCCCACCCGCGGAAGTTCGAGCCAGCTCTCGAAGACAAGGTACCGCCTCAACCAAAGCGGATTGAACTTGCGGTCGAAACGATACAGGGACATCACCGGGAGGAAGCGGTCGGCCAACCGGCACAGCTCCCTCACCAGCGCGCTGCCCTCCTCTTCCCGTCCCTCGCGGTAATGGTGAGAGAAGGCCGCGAAGTGGAGAGAGAGGAAGCGGTATCCCCTTTCCTTCAGGAATAGGGCTGTCTTGGCGAATATGAACTCATTGATGCCGTTTCCCGCCTCGCGGGAGGTCCGGGTTATGTCCAGAGAGAATCCCAGTTGGGGATAAACGGGGACCATGTAAGCGAAGCCGATGGGCCGCTCTTCGGCGTCATAGGCCAGAGCCAGCAGGCAATCGGGGTCCTCCGAGCTGAACAACCTTCCCAGCCCCATGGAGAAACCGGTCTCGGGATTCCTGCCCCGCCAGTCCGCGCTTATCTGACTCAATTCGAGCCGAAGATGCTCGGGTATGCCGTCGTTGAACATGAACTCCATGCGGGCGCCCGATCTCTCCCACTTGGCCACCGCGTGGCGCAGGGTCTTGTTCTTCCTGCCTTCCAGGGTGAAGGAAGGTAGGTGGATGACGGCCTCTTCCCCATAGCAGATACTCCGCATATCCATCTTCCCGTAAAGATCCCGACCCCTGCCGGATGCTCCGAGGCAGGCTATGCGCCAGCCCCGCATCATGCAGTACTCTCGGAACCCGCTCAGCAGATCCGGCAGAAGCTCTTCCGGTCCCACCGGGTCCCCCGAGACCAAGGCCGTACCCCGCAGCCAGCGGTAAGCGAGGAAGGCCCCGCCTCCGTGAAAAAAGAGCCCCTTATCGCCCCTGAGGTTGAAATAGGCGATAGTATCGGATCCCGAGCTCTGAACTATCTTTCTTGCCCTCTGCCTCTCACCCGGACCCGCGGCCGCGTCGGGTGCCGCCGGTCGGAACAGCAGGTAGGACATCCACGCGACCGCCCCCCAGAAGACCAGGAAGGGGAGAAGATGCCACGGATAACCGGTTTTCGCCCCAGAAGGCACGGCCACATCTCCCGCCGCCATGAGCACGGGCCTCGTCAGCGCTTCCCATACGCCCATCGAGACACCGCTCACATGCGCCTGTAAGGCGAGAATCGCCAGGGATGTCCCGTAAAAGAAGATCGCCGACGCGAATGCGGCCCTCCTTACAAGGCGAATCGAGGAGGAGTCCGGGAGCACCGGGAAATCGCCTCGCAACAATATGAGAAGGACACAGACGGCAGAGGATATAGCGGCGGCGGGCAGATGCCGTTCCCCGACGGCCAGAAGAACCGAGTGCAGCAGGACGAGGCCGGCGAAGACATATAGAGCCGCCCTCTTCCTCATCCACAGGTGCCAGGCCAGATAAAGCGTAAGGGAGCCGGAGAGGAGGAGCGCGCTTTCCGACAGGGCCACGGCGAGCGGGGCCACGCTTCTCTCCGCATGGACGAGGATACCGCTTGGAAGCAACCCCAGCGCGCCCGCCGCCTCCAAGAAGCCGATCAACAAGGCGAAAAGTGCGGCTGCCGCCACCGGCAGGGTTCTTTCCCAGATAGGATGCCCCGCCTCTTCGCCGCTCCTGACCGATATCCTTACCGCTATCCTGGCCATGCCGCTTTCCCCGTCAATCCCTCGGTGCGGTTCTCCGGTCCCAGCATGCTAAGCCGTCCGTTCGCGCGTTCTTTCGCCTCTTTATCCTGCTTCTTCGACTTAAAAGCCTCATCCCTTGGTCTCTGTTTTGGGCCATGCCTCATGCTCGCCTCTCGGGGTCGCTTCCTTCATAAGACCATCTCCTCGATCACTCCGGCTACGGCCTCTCTGGCCACCTCGGGATTGGAGCCGCCGGAGAGGATGTAGCACACCCTCGCGGGGAACGCCTCTCTGACCGTTCGGGCGAATCGCCGATATGCGTCGATGCTCAGCTCGAAGGCGCCGTAATCCCGGGAATGGCCGTCGTGGCCGAAGACGACCAATAAAAGATCCGGCCGGAAATCCTCGGCCATGGATACCGCTCTTTCCGCCGCCGAGGCGAACCGTTCGTCATCGCAGTCCCAGGGGAGGCGGAAATCATGGTTGGCAGGCCCGCTCGCAGCCTCCTCTCCGTACCCGCCGTGGAAGTTCAGATGGAGAACCGCCGGGTCCGGGCCGAAGATGTCGCGGGTACCGTCCCCGAAATGCGGGTCTATGTCGATGATGGCGAAACGGCTCGCCAGCCTCTTTTCCCTGAGGTGCCGGACGGCGATAGCCGCGTCGTTGAGGTAGCAGAACCCCCAGAACCCCTCTCTTGAGGCGTGATGCCCCGCGGATCCGACGAAACAGAAGGCCGCTTCGGCCCTCCCCGCGGCGACCTCCTCCATCCCCGCGATGACCGCTCCCGCCGAGAGCAGGGCGACCTCCCAGTACCCCGCGCCCTTCACGCCGCGTATATGGGCGGGGGTGTGCACCATGCCGATCAGACAATCCTCCGCGGGAACCGGCTCGATAACCCTCACGTCCGGGCGGTCCAGCAGGCCCCTCTCCTTCAGTTCGTTGAAGGCAGGACTCAAGCGCTCCCTGAGCACGGGATACCCGTAGAGAGCGAAATCGGGATGATAGACGACCGCGAGGCGCACCTTTTCCATGAGAATTGATTTTACAACACAGCCGTGACAATCAGGTATCGCAGCGCGCCAGAACAACCCTGCATCACCCTCCCGGGCAGCTCAACCGCATGATCTCCATCCGACAAGCCCACTCCGCTGCTCTATAATGGGCGGGGAGGTGGGATCATTGGAAGAGGCGGAAGACCAGCCCTGCTGGAAGCTGGAAACGGTGACGGCTTCGGAAGAAGAGACGCGCTCCTGGGGCGAGCGCCTGGCCGGGCTCCTGAGGCCGGGGGACCTCGTCCTCCTCTGCGGTGAGTTGGGAACCGGGAAGACCCGTCTGGCGCAGGGCATGGCCAGGGGCCTTGGAGTGAAGGAGAAGGTGACCTCCCCCACCTTCGCCATCATGCGGGAATATGCCGGGTGCATCCCTTTCTATCATGTGGATCTTTACCGCCTTGCCGAGGAAGAGCTCTCATCTCTCGGACTTGAAGAATGTCTGGAAGGCGGCAGTATTGTCTGCGTGGAGTGGGGGGAGAAAATCGCCTCGCTACCCGTTTCGGTCATCCCCCGCGATATCCTGTTAATAGAGCTGGAGTGGCTCGATGAGGAAAAGCGCTGCCTGCGTGCCCGTGCATACGGTCGGGGATGGCTCGAGCGCGGTCAGATCGGGGAAGAGAAGCGAGGCTGATATGAACTGCTCCGTTGCCCTCCTCGCCATCGATCTCTCAACGCCCGCAACCGTGGCGGTGCTGCGGGCGTCCTCGGGAGAGATCTTTTGCCGGCGGGAGATCGGAGGAGGGCGCTCGGAGAGGTTGTTCGCCGTCATTATGGAACTGCTCCAGGAGTCGGGCATCACCGCCAGGGACCTGGGAGGCGTAGGAGTGGGAAGGGGTCCCGGCTCCTTCACCGGTGTCCGTAACGCCGTCATGGTCGCCAAGACTCTGTCCTGGGCCCTAAGGGTATCCCTTTACGCCACCTCAACCCTCGATGCCCTAGCCTGGGGAGAACCGCATGAGGGCGTAACCGCCTCCCTCATAGACGCCCGGCGCGGCCAGGTCTATCTGCGGGTCTTCAGGCGGGAGAAAAGCTCGCTCATGCCCCTAACCGAGCCCCTGGCCCTCTCGCCGCAGAAGGCGCGCGACCTCATCTTCCGCCACTCCGCGGAGCAAGGCATGGAGACGGCCCTGGTCGGCACGG
>JACVIY010000044.1 GCA_015711755.1 Candidatus Geothermincola secundus
CTCCCCCTGATGCTGGTGAGGATGGAGAGCAACCGCGACCAGGAGCTGGACGGCCGCTTCCTGTCCACCATGCGCGTCATCGGGGATGCCGCGGACAACATCAGGATGCTGCCCGGCCATTCCAGCAGGGTGAGCAATCTGTCGGTGGAGGTGGCGCGGAGCATGGGCCTCCCCGAGGACCAGGTCAGAAACCTGCGCTACGCCGCCGTCCTCCACGACATAGGGCTGGCGGCTGAAGCGGGTGAGGGTGCCGAGCACGCCAGGCGGGGGGCGGAGCTGCTGGAGGGGATACCTCAGTTGCGAGGGGTGGCCGAAGTCATCCGTTTTCATCACCACGAGCCGCTGAGCGCGGAGGATGAAGGAAAGCGGAAGATCCCGCCAAGCTCACGGATAATCAACGTGGTCAGCGCCTACGATCACCTCGTCAGTGAGGGAGAGAGGCGCCTCAGCCCGGATGAGGCCCTGCAGGAGCTCTCCCCGGAGCGGGGGAGGCGCTACGACTCGGTGGCGTTGAGGGCATTGTCGCAGGTGCTGGAGAGACGGCGTCACGACCGTGAAAGACCACCCCGCCGCGAGAGGCGGCAGAGGGCCCGGGTGCTCGAGGATGAGGAGATCAGCCTGGAGAAGCTCTTTCAGGAGGGGACGGAGGAAGAGGGCTGAGGGCAAAGCGGGCATGGGCTCCGCATCGATCCTCTTGTCCCATCGGGCAGCATCGGGCAATAGAGGATAGGCCCGCGGGCCGCCCTCGTGGAAAAGACGGGCGGCATGCGCTTACAATCATCCTTAAAGGGAGCGATACCCCTTTGGTCATGGAGCCGGAAGGAAGGATATGTTCAAGCTGCTGGGAAAGGCCCTGAGGGCGGGCGAGCGCCGGCGCATCGAGCGGCTGGAGGCAGAAGTCCGCCGCATCAACGAGCTGGAGCCGCTTTTTCAGGCTCTGTCCGACCAGGACCTGCGCCGCAATACCGCGGAGTTCAAAGGCCGCTTGGAGCGGGGCGAGGATCTCGATTCGCTGATGCCCGAGGCCTTCGCCGCGGTGAGGGAAGCGGCGGTCCGGACGCTGGGCCAACGTCATTTCGACGTGCAGCTGATGGGAGGCATCGTCCTCCATCAGGGTAAGATAGCGGAGATGAAGACGGGGGAAGGCAAGACGCTGGTGGCCACCCTGCCCGTTTACCTCAACGCGCTGACGGGCAGGGGCGTCCACGTGGTGACCGTAAACGATTACCTGGCCAAGCGGGACAGCGAGTGGATGGGCGCGATCTACCGCTTCATGGGACTCGATGTGGGGCTGATACAGGCGCAGATGCCCAAGGAGCAGCGGCGCCGCGCTTATCTGGCCGACGTGACCTACGGCACCAACAACGAGTTCGGGTTCGACTACCTGCGGGATAACCTGGAGATGGAACCTCAAGGGCAGGTGCAGAGGGGGCATTACTACGCCATAGTCGACGAGGTGGACTCCATCCTCATAGACGAGGCCCGCACCCCCCTGATCATCTCCGGGGCGGCGGAGGAGTCGGCCCGGCTCTACCGCCAGTTCGCCCAGGTGGCGCCCCGCCTCAAGCGGGACGTGGACTACGAGGTGGAGGAGAAGTCCTACACCGTATCGGTGACCGAGGAGGGGATCCGCAAGGTGGAGAGTATCCTGGGCGTTGAGAACCTCTACGACCACGTGAACACGCCGCTGGTCCACCACCTCATCAACGCCCTCAAGGCCAAGGAGCTGTATCGCCGAGACGTGGATTACGTGGTCAAAGGCGGGGAGGTCGTCATCGTGGACGAGTTCACCGGCCGGCTCATGCCCGGGCGCAGGTGGAGCGACGGCCTGCATCAGGCGGTGGAGGCCAAGGAGAACCTGCGGGTGCGGCAGGAGAACCAGACCCTGGCCACCGTGACCCTGCAGAATTACTTCCGAATGTATGAGAAGCTCGCGGGCATGACCGGAACAGCCGCCACCGAGGCCGCGGAGTTCCACGAGATCTACGGCCTGGAGGTGGTGGAGATACCCACCAACCTCCCCATGATCCGAATAGACGCCAACGACCTCATCTACAAGACCGAGGAGGCCAAGTTCCGGGCGGTGGTCGAGGACATCGCCGCGTGCCATGAGCGCGGCCAGCCGGTGCTGGTAGGCACCATCTCCATCGAGAAGTCGGAGCGGCTGTCGACCATGCTCCGCAAGCGGGGCATACCCCATCAGGTCCTGAATGCCAAACACCATGAAAAGGAGGCGGAGATAGTGGCGCAGGCGGGCCGCCTGGGGGCGGTGACCATAGCCACCAACATGGCCGGAAGGGGCACCGACATCATGCTCGGCGGCAACCCGCGCATGCTGGCGCAACGCGAGTTGGTGGGGCGGGTGGAGATGGACGAGGAAGCCTGGAGGGGCATCCTGGAGGAGGAGGGCATCCCCTGGGAGGAATGGGAGAGGAAGCTCGAGGAGGTCACCCGCCAGTGCCGGGAGGAGAAGGAGAGGGTCATCGAGCTCGGAGGGCTGTACGTCCTGGGTACCGAGCGGCATGAGGCGCGGCGCATAGACAACCAGCTGAGGGGACGTTCCGGGCGGCAGGGCGACCCCGGCATCTCCCGCTTCTATCTGTCCCTGGAAGACGACCTGATGCGCGTCTTCGCCTCCAATGCCATAAGGTCTATCATGGACCGATTCCGCTTGCCGGACGACGTCCCCATCGAGAACAGGGTGGTGACCCGCTCCATCGAGACGGCCCAGCGCAACGTGGAAGCCAACAACTTCGAGATACGCAAGAACCTGCTCAAGTACGACGACGTGATGAACCTGCAGCGAGAGCTGGTCTACGGGGAGCGGCAGAAGATAATGCAGGGTGAGGACATCCACGATGAAGTGATGCGCATGCTCTCAGAGGTCATCGAGGAAGCGGTGGACCGCCATGCCGACCCCCAAGTGCCTCCCGAGGATTGGGAGCTGGAGGAGCTCTTCCGCTTCCTGCGCAGCATCTTCCCCGTGAGTTTCGGGCCGGATGACCTGGAGCTGGATAGGTTGAGCCCGGAGTCCCTCAAGGACGCCCTCATCGAGGACGCGGAGGAGGCCTACCGCCGCCGCGAGGAGGAATTCGCCGCCTCCGGGAGGGACATGCGCGAGATCGAGCGCCTGGTGATGCTGCGGGTCATCGACAACCGCTGGCGCGAGCATCTCTATGAGATGGATTACCTGCGGGAGAGCGTGGGGCTGCGCACCATGGCCGGCCGGGACCCTCTGGTGGAGTACAAGAACGAGGCCTTCGAGCTGTTCCAGCGCATGACCTCAAGCGTCAAGGAGGAGCTGCTGCGCTACCTGTTCCACCTGCAGCTGGTCCGGGAGGAGAGGCCCCGCTTGCGGGTGGTGGAGGGCGGGGGCGCAAGAAGCGGGGCGGCGCCGTCCGCCGGCAGGCCGCAGGCGGTCAGATCGGAGAAGGTGCCGCGCAACGCCCCCTGTCCCTGCGGCTCCGGCAAGAAGTACAAGTTCTGCTGCGGCTCCTGATGCCCTGGTCTCTCCGGTCTAAATATATTACAATTTGTAATAATTTCCGCAAACGCGAAAAAGCCCCCATCCCTCACTTTCCGCCGGTGAACATGTCGGCGAAGCGCTCCCGCAGCTCCAACTTGCGCACCTTCAGGGTCATGCCGTAGGGCATCTCCTCCGGGGAGAGTATGCGCACCGCCCTCGGGCACTTATAGGCGGCGATGTTCTGTCGGCACCACTCCAGTATCTCCTCCTCGGTGGCCTGCGTCCCCGCCTGCAGGGATACTATGGCGATGGGCATCTGCTTCTTCTGGGGATGGGGGACCCCCACCACCGCCACCTCGGCAACCGCCGGGTGCTCGGCCACCTCTCTCTCCACCTCCACGGAGAAGATGGAATACCCGCCGCACTTGATGACGTCCTTCTTGCGGTCCACGAAATTGAGCCGACCCCAGCGGTCCTTGAAGCCCATGTCCCCGGTGCGCAGCCAGCCGTCTTGGATGAGCTCCCGGGTGGCCTGGGGATTGTTCCAGTAGCCCTGGCATACCCCCGGCCCTTTCACCGCCACCTCGCCCACCTCGCCTCGGGGCAGCGCATTTCCCTCATCGTCCAGTATGCGCACCCGCACCGGCCACACCGGCCAACCCACGCAACCCTGCGGGTATTCCAGACCCAGGACGGCCACCTTCATGGTGGCGGTGCCCGCCAGTTCCACCATCCCGTAGATCTCCACGAAAAAGGCCTTGGAGCGCAGCGGTCCCAGGCGGAAGAGGTTGCCGCGCCGCCGGAACTCCTCGGCTTGGGAAGCGGGCATGGCGTCAGCGGCGCTGCCCAGCATCTTCAAACTGGATAGGTCATAGCGGTCAATCCCCTCATCCAGCATCATGGCGTACATGGCCGGGACCCCCACGAACACCGCTACCCTCTCCCGCTCCATCGCCTCGAGGACCTCACGGGGGGAGAAATGGCGCATGTAATAGGCGCGAAGCCCTACGCACACGCCGATGATGTAGGAACCGAAGCCCATCACATGAGAAGCGGGAAGGCAGAATAATCCGGTGAGGCCTCCTACCGGCAGGGCCGCTGCCACGATCTTCTGGGCGGTGAGGAGGTTGCGTGAGCTCATGGTGGCTCCCTTGGGGAAGCCGGTGGTCCCTGAGGTGTAGAAGATGGCCACGACGTCATCCGGCTTCTGGTTCAGAGGAGGGCCCTCCGGCGAGGCGGCCTGCATGGCCTGATCAAGGGACTCGAACCCCTCCGGCAGTTCTCCCGTTCCCGGCGCCATGATCCAGCGCTTGACCCCGGGGATGCGTCCGCGGTCCTTTATGTTCATGGAAAAGACATCGGGATCGACGATGAGGGTCTCCGCCCCCGAGTTCTCCATCATGTAGGCCATCTCCCTGCCTTTGAGCATGTAGTTCATGGGGACGGCGATGGCCCCGGCGCGGATTATGGCGAAGATGCCCAAGGGCAGGTCGGCGTTGTTGTGGGTGCTTATGCCCACCCGCTCCCCCGGCTTTACCCCCAGGTCCCGCAGGGCCGAGGCCATGCGTTCGACGAAGGCGGCAGCCTGGTCGTAGTTCAGACGGTTGCTGGGAAAGCCGGTGTAGCCCAGCGGCTCGTGCAGTTGTAAAAAGTCGCGACCCCCCCTCATCTCCGCCACCTCCCTGTGCAGCCGGGCCAGGGTCAGGTCGCGGTCCAGGGCCAGCTTGAACTTATCGGGTATCAAGGGCATCCTCCACTCCTCTCCCTCAGGCGACTTTCTCCTGCGCAGCCGGCGATATGATATTATCGCCGCGCGTTCAGGCGCAACCGCGCCCGCCTGTGTTAAACTCGTCTCTTGTGTTGGTTCGGGAAGGAGTTGAGCGGTTATGGTCGAGGAATGGAAGGAAGAGCTGGCGGCGCTGGACGCCGAAGTGGGCAAGATAAAGGAGTATCTTTGACATCGAAGGCAAACGGGCACGACTGGCCGAGCTGGAGAGGGAGACCTCCCGGCCGGACCTCTGGGAAGATCAGGAAAAAGCCCGACGCCTGATGGCCGAGCGATCCGCTCTGCAGGACTCGGTTGGTGTTTACGAGGCCGCGGAGGCCTCCTGCCGGGATCTGCGGGAATACCTCGAGCTCTACGAGTCCGAGGATGAGGAAGATCCCGAGTTGGCCGCGCACATCACCGCCTCGCTGGCGGAGCTGCGGAAACGGCTGGAGCGCCTGGAGGAGGAGAGCCTGCTCTCCGGCGAGTTCGATTCCCGCGACGCGGTGGTGAGCATCCACCCCGGGGCGGGGGGGTTGGAATCGCAGGACTGGGCGGAGATGCTCCTGCGCATGTATCTGCGCTGGGCGGAAAGGCGCGGTTTCAAGGTCGACCTCAATGAGGTGCAGCCCGGTGAGGGGGGAGGCATCAAGAGCGCCACCTTCACCGTGCACGGCCGTCACGCCTACGGGCTGCTGAGCTCGGAAAAAGGGGTGCACCGCCTGGTGCGCATCTCCCCCTTCGACCAGGCGAGGCGCCGCCACACCTCCTTCGCGTCCCTGGATGTCATACCCTTGATCGAGGACGACATCGACGTGGAGATAGACCCCAAGGACCTGCGCATCGATACCTTCCGCTCCAGCGGGGCAGGGGGGCAGCACGTGAACGTGACCGATTCGGCGGTACGCATCATCCATATCCCCACGGGGATCACCGTGAGCTGCCAGAACGAGCGCTCCCAGATCTCCAACCGGGAGACGGCCATGCGCATACTGCGGGCCCGCCTATTCGAGCTGGAGCGGCGGCGCCGAGAGGAGGAGATAGCCCGCCTGCGGGGAGAGCGGCGCGACATCGGCTTTGGAAGCCAGATACGTTCCTACGTGCTTCATCCGTACCGCATGGCCAAGGACCACCGCACCGATCACGAGGTGGGCAACGTGGACGCGGTTCTGGACGGCGAGCTGGACGAGTTCATCGACCGCTACCTCCACTGGAAAGCCCTCCAATAACAAACCTTCAACCTGGGGCCAGGCCCAAACCTTCAATTTTTTCAGCGCGGCCCTGGGTCGCACCTCATGAGTGAGACGAGGCAGCGCCGGACATCGAACGACAGGCCTGACCCCTATGTCCGGGGGGAGGTTTGACCGCTTCGCTTGGTCGTTGTCTTCCCGCGAGTGTAATATATGGGGCTGTGTCCCGCCCCGCGGCCACGTTCCTACGGGCGGCGAGGAGGCAAGGCATAGGAAGTCGCGGAAGCGAAAGAGGCATTGGAGAGAGTGCGGCACCTGAAGATACGAGTCGATCTGCACGTGCACAGCGTGGCCAGCGGCCACGCCTATTCCACGGTAAGGGAGATAGCCGAGGCTGCGGCGGATAAAGGGCTGGAGGCCTTCGCCCTGGCCGACCACGGCCCCGCCCTGCCCGGGGGAGCCCACCTCTTCCATTTCTGGAACATGAGGGTGATACCGCGGCGCATGTACGGCGTGTGGGTGCTGCGCTCCGCCGAGGTCAACATCGTAGATCCACAAGGCGGACTCGATCTCCCGGACGCAGCGCTGCAGAAGCTGGACCTGGTTCTGGCGGGCTTTCACCCCGGATGCGGCTATGAGGCGGGAACTGTGGAGGACAATACCCGGGCCCTGCTGGGGGCGCTGAGGCACCCCCTCGTTGACGTCATCTCCCATCCAGGCAACCCCAACTACCCGGTCGACCTGATCAAGCTGGCGGAGGCGGCCAGAGAGGAGGGAAAAGCGCTGGAGATCAACAACGCCTCTTACGTTTATACGCGCTCGGGAAGCTGGGAAAACGATCTCTCCATCGTCCGCGAGGTGGCCCGCCGGGGCGGCTTTCTATCGGTCGGCAGCGACGCCCACATCGCCGATTTTGCAGGAGAACTCGATCATGCGATAGAAATAATCGAGGAAGCGGGGGCTCCATGGGACTCCGTGGTAAATCGGGATATGGAAACCCTCCGCTCCTTTCTGGAAGGCCGCGGCAAGCCGTTTCCCCCGGAAGAGGCAGCCGCGGGAAGGGACAGGTATTGAGAAAGACAAGGAAGCCGCAACGGGAGGAAGGGTTTCGGTATGCAGGCGGAAGTGAGCGAGAGGGAAGGAACGGTTTCATTGGAGGGAAAGTTGGATGCCGGGCGTCTGGAGGACCTTGCCGGCATATGCCGGGAGCTGCGCCGGGATATCGTTAAGATGATAGGCACGGCGGGAAGCGGCCACCCCGGCGGCTCTCTTTCCTGCGTGGAGATACTGGTATCGCTCTATTTCTACAAGATGCGCCACCGCCCCGATGATCCGCGCTGGCCGGGGCGGGACCGCTTCGTCCTCTCCAAGGGCCACGCGGCGCCGGCCCTCTACGCGGTGCTGTCCCGATGCGGCTATTTCTCGCGCGATGAGCTGTGGAAGCTCCGCCGTTTGGGCGGGATGCTCCAAGGCCATCCCGACTCCAAGCGAACCCCGGGGGTTGAGATCTCCACCGGGTCTCTGGGCCAGGGGCTGGCCGCCGCCTGCGGCATGGCCCTGGCCCTGCGCCTGGACCGCAGCGACTCCCGCGTCTACTGCCTCATCGGAGACGGGGAGAGCCAGGAAGGCCAGATCTGGGAGTCCTCCATGCTCGCTTCCCATTACTGCCTGGACAACCTGGTGGCCGTGATCGACCTCAACGGCCTGCAGATAGACGGCGCCTGCTGCGAGGTCATGGACCTGGGGGATGTCTCCGCCAAGTGGCGGTCATTCGGATGGCAGGTGCAGGAGGTGGACGGTCACGACTTGGGACAGCTCTGCCGCGCTCTTGACCTGGCCGGAGGAGACGGTCTCCCCTGCATGATCGTGGCCCGTACCGTCAAAGGGAAAGGCGTTTCCTTCATGGAGAACAACGTGTCTTTCCACGGCAAGGCCCCCACTCCCGAGGAGGTGGAGAGGGCTCTGGCGGAGCTGGGAGAGGGTTGATGGAGGACCGCGGCAGCCGCCACACCCGCGACGCTTACGCGGAGGCGTTACTGGAACTGGGAGAGAAAAACCTCCGCGTGGTGGTCATGGACGCCGACCTGGCCTCCTCCACCCAGACGGGGAAGTTCCGCGATCGCTACCCCGACCGTTTCTTCAACTGCGGGGTGGCCGAACAGAACCTCATGGGCACCGCCGCCGGCCTGGCCGCCGCGGGAAAGGTGGTCTTCGCTTCCACCTTCGCCATGTTCGCCACGGGACGAGCTTACGATCAGGTCCGCAACACCATCGCCTATTCCGACTTGAACGTGAAGATAGTGGCCACCCACGGCGGCATCACCGTGGGGGAGGACGGCTCCTCCCATCAGGCCAATGAGGACATCGCCCTCATGCGGGTCATCCCCAACATGAAGGTCATAGTCCCCGCCGACTTCTTCGAGGCCAGGGAGGCGGTCAAGGCGGCGGCGGAGCTTCCCGGGCCTGTATACGTGCGCCTGAGCCGCTCCAAGTCGCCGGTCATCTTCGACGAGGGCTATGCCTTCGATTTCGGGCGGGCCCGCATCATGCGTCCGGGACGGGACCTGACCATCTTCTCCACCGGCCTGATGACCTGGCATTGCCTTCTCGCCGCGGAGGAATTGGAGAAAAAGGGGGCGCAGGCCGAGGTGGTCCACCTGGCGACGGTAAAGCCGCTGGACCACGCCGCCGTTGTCGATTCGGTGGCCAGGACCGGACGAGCCCTCAGCGTGGAAGAACACTCTGTCCTCGGAGGGCTGGGAGGAGCCCTGGCCGAGCTGCTGGCGGAGAGGTGGCCGGCGCGCCTGCGCCGGCTGGGCATACCCGATGTCTTCGGCACCTCGGGCACCGCCGACGAGCTCCTGGAACATTTCGGACTCACGGCCCATCATATCGCCCGGGCGGCCGAAGAGCTGATGGAGGAAAAAGGAGTTGAAGCGCTTTGATCCGCTTAAGAAGGGTCACCAAGATCTACAAGGGCAACATCTATGCCCTCGAGGACGTCACCGTGGATATAGAAAAAGGCGAGTTCGTGTTCCTGGTCGGCCCCTCAGGGTCCGGCAAGTCCACCTTCATCAAGCTGCTCATCAAGGAGGAGGAACCCACCAGCGGTCAGATCTACATAGCCGACAACAACATCGGCGAGCTGCGCAGCTGGAAGGTGCCCTATCTGAGGCGCAAGATCGGCTGCGTCTTCCAGGATTTCCGTCTCCTGCCCCATAAGACCGTTTTCCAGAATGTCGCCTTCGCCATGGAGGTGACCGGCAAGTCCCGCCAACTCATCGAGCAGCAGGTGCCGGAGGTGCTCAAGCTGGTGGGGCTGGGCCATAAGCTGGATGCCTTCCCCGACGAGCTCTCCGGCGGTGAGCAGCAGCGGGTCTCCATTGCCCGCGCCTTCATCAACCGCCCCCCCATCCTGCTGGCGGACGAGCCCACCGGCAACGTGGATCCGTCGCTGGCCGCAGGTATCGTCAAGCTGCTGGAGAAGATAAACTCGGTGGGGACCACGGTCATCATGGCCACCCACGACAGGGAGATAGTCAATACCTTCCGCAAGCGGGTCATCGCCCTGGAGAACGGGCGGGTCATCCGCGATCAGGACCGGGGGGTGTACGGCTATGAATAAGCTGCTCTACGTCTTGGAAGAGACCCTTTCCTCGCTGCGCAAGAACGTCATCCTGGCGGTGGCGGCGGTGGCGGTGGTGGCGGTCTCTCTGGGCATTCTGGGCTTGGTGGTGCTGGGCGTCAACGTCCTCTCCAACACCATCAAGAACAGTGAGAGCAAGGTGGGAGAGATAAACATATACCTCAAGGACGAGATCACCGAGACCGAGCGGGTGGAGATGCAACGGGTGATCGAGTCGATGCCCGAGGTGAACAAGGAAAAGATCGTCTATAAATCCAAGGCGGACGCGCTGAACGAGTTCAAAAGCCAGCATCCCGACAACCCCGAGCTGTGGGAGCTGCTGGAAGAGAACCCCCTTCCCGCCAGCTTCGTGGTGATCACGCTGGATCCCGCCAAGGTGGGGGAGGTGGCCAACCGGCTGGGCGAGGACCCCGCTTTTCAGGGGAAGTACGAGCGGATAAAGACCGCATCGCCGGTCATCGAGAAGCTGGAGAACGTCTACGAGAAGTTCCGCTACGTGGGCTTCCTGGTGGTCATCGTGCTGGCGGTGGTGTCGGTGCTGCTGGTGTCGGTGACCATACAGGTGGCCATCTTCGCCAGGCGCCGCGAGATAGCGGTGATGAAGCTGGTGGGCGCGACCAACTGGTTCATCCGCTGGCCTTTCCTCACCGAGGGCATGATGGAGGGTCTGGCCGGGGCTCTCATCGCCATAATCACGGTATTCGTGGTGAAGATATGGCTGTGGAACCCCCTGAAGGAGAGCCTGGCTTTCCTGCGCATGACCATGAGCGAATCGCTGCTTTGGGTGCTGGTGCCGGTGATCGCGCTGGGCGGCATCCTCATCGGCGCCTTCGGCAGTTTCGTGGCCCTGCGCCGTTTCCTGGAGGTCTGAGCCCGGCCTGCCGCGGGGCCCGGCCCGGCGTTAAGGAAGGAGTCCCTTGAGTAGAAGAGACCGCATCATCGTCACGGTGGCGGTGCTGCTCTCCGCAGCGGTGCTGGCCTCCTGCTTTCTGGTCCCCGCCCTGCTCACCCGAGATGAGAACGGCTCCTCGGCTGCCGGCCGGAATGTTGAGAAGGACCTTTACGGCGCGGACCGCGCCTGGCTGCGATCCAACCAGGTCTTTCGCAACGCCTTGGATGCCGTCAAGAGAGATTACGTGGAGGAGGCCGACGAAGGGGCGCTGGTGGAGGCGGCGGCCAGAGGCATTCACCGCCTGAGGAGCGAGGGGGCGCCCGAGGCGGAGATCCTCGAGCGGGGCATCTCATCTCTCATAGACGCTCTGGACGACCCCTTCTCCGATTACATGGAGCCGGAGGAGCTGAAGATGCTGGATTCCCAGCTCTCCGCCAGCTTCTTCGGGGTGGGCATCTCCATGACCCAGTCGAGAAACGAGACCAGGGTGGAGAAGGTGCTGGAGGGCACCCCGGCGGAGGAAGCGGGCATACAGTCGGGGGACGTGGTGGTCACCGTGGACGGTACCGACGTCAAGGGGATGAATCTCAACGATGTGGTCATGCTCATCAGGGGGGAGAAAGACACTCAGGTCACCCTGGGCATAAGGCGCGCCGGGGAGAGCGGGATCCTCACCTTCACCATGCGTAGGGCGGAGATAAAGCTGCCGGTGATCACCACGGAGATGCGGACCGGCGGGGTGGGATATCTGGTGCTGTCCGACTGGAGCAGGGACTCCGCCGATCTGCTGCGGGAGGAACTGGACAAGCTGAAAGGGGCGGGGGCCAGAGGGCTCATCCTGGACCTGCGGGCCAACCCCGGGGGCCTGCTCGAGCCGGCGATAAAAGCCGCTGACCTCTTCCTCGACAACGGCATCATCGTCAGTTCCCGCGGGAGAGTAGCCGGCACCACCCGCACCTACAGCGCGGAGGCCGGGAAAAGCTGGGATATGCCCGTGGTCATCCTCACCAGCCGGGCATCCGCCAGCTCCTCGGAGATCTTCACCGCGGCTCTGCGCGACAACCAAAGGGCCGTTCTGGTGGGGGAGACCACTTTCGGCAAGGGCTCCATACAGAACATATTGCGGCAGCCGGGAGGGACCGCCCTGCGCATCACCGTGGCCCTCTACTACACCCCCTCCGGCATCAGCATCAACGACGAGGGCATCGACCCCGACCTTATGGTGCGCAACCCGGCGGTGGGAGGGGAGGATCTGCAGCTGCAGGAAGCGGAGCGAGTGGTGGCGGCCCTGATGGAAGGGCGCCCCTGGAAGTAGCCCCTTCGATTTGGGGCCAGGCCCAAACCTTCAACTTTTTTTCATGTCTCAGGCCGCACTTCATCAGGTAGGCGGAGGTGCTCCAGAGATCAAAGAGGCCTGACCCCCATGTCTGGTGAGGTATGCGCGGCCCGCTTCGGTATTTAAAGATATACACACTATCAACATGAATATCCACATGATAAATATGTATAATATCATCATGTATTCAGAGAAGAACCCTCCCTTCCCCCGGATTTGAACGGGGGAAGAAATTGACTGGCGGCATGGTCGGGGGAAGCCTCGTTGAGATATCATCTCAATAAGAGCTAAAGGAGGTTTCGCCATGGAAGCATCGGAAGTCGTGGCCCCCCAGAACATCTGGAAGCCCTTCGAGGGCCTATCTCCCAGGGTCAGCAGACTGCGCGAGGAATATTTCTCCTTCGAGAAAAGGGATTATTTCCGCAATGAGGTCATGCCCTTCACCACGGGGATGCCCTGGGACGAGGTGTGGCTGCCGCCCCTGTGGGGGGTGGTGCCGGAGATATACGCCTTCTTCGATGCCTATGCAGAGGGCCTGAAGGCCCTGGCCCGTCCGGTGGAAATGCCGTCGGGCTTCTGGCGCAACTCCTTGGTCATGCGGAGGGCCCTCTTCTTCCGCGAGGTGTGCCGGCGGGGCCTCCCAGTGAAGATACTCGACGGAGAGCTGGTGGTCGGAGGGCAGTTCAACACCGCCCTTTCTCTCTGCCTGAACCGCCGGGAAGCCCGCAGGCTGAAAAGGGCCCAAAAGAGATGGAGAAAGCGCGCCGACGAGATCAATTCCACCGGTATGGGAAACGCCGGGGCGGTCCCAGGCCACCTCATACCAGATTACCCCTCGGTGCTGAGCCTGGGATTCCGGGGACTGAAGGAGAGGTTCGGCAGGATGCGCGAGGAAGCGGGTGACCGCGGGCACCGCGATTTCCTCGACGCGCTCATCGTCTGCTGCGAGGCGGCTCGCGACCTCGCGGCCCGCTATGCGGAGGAGGCGGAGAGGCTGGCGGCGCGCGAGCCGGACCGCCTGAGGTCGGAGGAGCTGGCCGAGGTAGCCCGCATCTGCCGCAAGGTGCCCTGGGAGCCGGCGGAGACCTTCCACGAGGCCATACAGTCTCTGTGGTTCGCCCACATGCTGGTGATGGCCGCGGAGAGTTACCCGGGGCCGGGGCTCTCGCCGGGGCGCGTTGACCAGTACCTCTATCCCTATTACCGGTCGGACCTGGAGAAGGGCCGTCTCACCCGGGAGAACGCCAAGGAGATCCTGCAGTGCTGGTGGATAAAACACAACTATGCCTACGACTACCAGGGCAGGGTTGGCGAGAACCAGGGCATCAACTCCAGCTTCGGGCAGCTCATCACCATAGGCGGCATAGATGCCGAGGGAAACGACGCCTCCAACGACCTCACCTGGCTCATCCTCGAGGTGATCGAGGAGATGAACATGCTCGAGCCCAAGCCCAACGTCCGCCTGCACCGCAATACCCCCGACGACCTGCTGAGGCGGGTGGCCGGCATGATCGCCCGCTCCCAGGGCTCACCATTCCTGCTGAACTTCGATGAAGCTTCCATGGCCGGCCTGGCCTGGCAGGGGCTGCCGAAGGAGCGGCTGTGGGACTACGCCCCGGTGGGCTGCCTGGAGAACACCCTGCAGGGGGACGACCGCTCGGGGACAGTGGACGTGAACGTCAACCTGGCCAAGGCGGTGGAGATGGTCTTCGGCCGCGGCCGCGACATGGCCACCGGCAAGCGCCTGGGACCCGATACCGGCGACCCCCGCGGCTTCGCCACCTGGGAGGATTTCCGCAGCGCCTTCGAGACGCAGCTGAAAGCCCTTCTGGACAGGGTGCTGGCGGTTTCCGACGAATCCGATTCGCTGCGGGCGCGCTTCCAGCCCACTCCCTACCTCTCGGCCATTGTGGGAGGTTGCGCGGAGAGCGGCAGGGACATAACCGACGGGGGAGCCCGCTACAATTTCATCACCGTTGAGGGTATAGCCCTGGGAACCGCGGCGGACTCCCTGGCGGCGGTGAAAAAGCTGGTCTACGAGGACAAGCGCGTAGGCATGGATGAGCTGGTCCGCGCGCTGGCCGACGATTTCGAAGGGCACGAGACCCTGCGGCAGACCCTCCTCAACCGCGCCCCCAAATACGGGAACGATGATGATTATGCGGACGAAGTGGCGCGCTGGCTTTCCCGCACCTGGACCACTTCGTTCTGGGGGCGCGTCTCCCCGCATACGCGGCGAAAGTATCGGGCGGGATACCTCTCCTGGAACTACTGGATCGCTTACGCGCCTTCCACCGCCGCAACCCCCGACGGCAGGAAGCGGGGCACCCACCTTTCCAACGGCATCGGCCCGGTGGACGGCGCCGACCGCAAGGGCCCCACGGCGGTGGCCCTCTCGGTGAGCAAGCTCGGACTGGAGACCGCGCCGAACGGCGATTCCCACACCATCTCCTTCACCCCCTCGTTGCTGCGGGATGAGGAGCATGTGGAGAAGCTCATGGCTTTTTTACGCGCTTACGGGGAAAGGGGCGGCACTGCTCTTCAGGTGAACGTGATCAACCCCGACACCCTGCGAGCGGCGCAGGCCGACCCCCAGTCATACCGCAATCTGATGGTCAGGGTGACCGGGTACAACGCTTATTTCGTGATGTTGGGGAAGGCGATACAAGATGAGATCATCGCCCGCGAATCCCACCGCCTCTGAGGCCGCGCTCACAGGGACGGTCTTCAACATACAGCGCTATTCCACGGAGGACGGTCCGGGCATCCGCACCACCGTATTCCTGAAGGGCTGCCCCATGCGCTGCCCTTGGTGCCATAATCCGGAGGGGATCTCCCCCAAGCCTGAACTGGTGTGGTATTCCGCCCGCTGCATCGGGGCCCGCGACTGCCTTAAGGCCTGTCCGCGCGGAGCCCTTGAGCTGACCCCCGGGGGTATGCGCATATACCGGGACGCCTGCGAGGCCTGCGGCAGCTGCGAGGAGGCCTGCCCAGCCGCGGCCCTTGAGGTCATCGGGAAGAAGCGCACTCCGGAAGAGGTGCTGGACGAGGTCCTGCGCGACCGCGTCTTCTACGAGAAATCGGGGGGAGGGGTCACCCTGTCGGGCGGGGAGCCCTGCCTGCAGCGGGACTTCAGCCGGGAGCTGATGATGAGGCTTAAAGAGCAGGGTATCCACGTGGCCCTGGACACCTGCGGGAGCGCTCCCCGAGATCATTTCCGGGAGCTGGCGGGGCTGGCCGATCTGGTCCTATTCGATCTTAAAGTGATGGACACCGAGCTGCACAGGGAATACACGGGCATCGAACTGGAAAGGGTGCTGGACAACGCGGAATGGCTGGCTCAGCAGGGCAAGCAAATATGGGTCAGGACCCCGGTCATCCCCGGCCATACGGACTCCGAGGACAACATAAGAGCAATCGCCCGCTTCATAAGGGAACGAATGCCCGGCGTGGAGCGCTATGACCTTCTGGCCTACAACAACACCTGCCGGGGCAAGTACGAGCGGCTGGACCTGGAATTCTCGCTGGCCGGCGAGCCCCTGTTGAGCAGGGAAGAAATGGAGCGGCTGTGCGCTGCCGCCGTCGAGGAGGGGTTGGGTTGCGCCCGGTGGTCGGGGGCCACCCGGCTCGAGGCAGCGGAGGGCGAGGCCGCCGGGGCAGAGGAAGGGAAAGGGGGATGAGCGGGTGGATCTGCCGGAACGCGCAAGGGACATATTCTCGGAGGGGATGATCGCCAAGTTCCTGGCTACCCGGGACCCCGACGGAGGGGTCAACGCGGTGGTGGTGATCACCTTGCAGCCCTCCCCGGACGACCGGCGCGACCGCCTCATCTTCGGGGAGTGGCTGATGTGGAAGAGCCGCCGCAATCTCAAGGAGAGGAGGCAGGTGGCCGCCGCCGCTGTGAACATGAAGCTGGAGATGGTCACCCTCACCGGCGACTTCGCCGGTTTCCAGGAGAACGGCCCCTATGTGGATGCCATCAACTCCTCGGAGTTCTTGAAATATAATGCCTATACCGGGGTACGCAGCGCGGGCATGATAGACGTTCGCGAGGTGAGCGAGGTGGCCAGGGCGGGATACGCGCGGGTGGCAGCCGATCTCGCCTACCTGCAGGCGCGGCGTCTTTTCAGCGGCGACGACAGCGAGAGGATCATCCCCCCGGCGGTGAAGGCCAAATTCATCTCCCCCACGTCGGTGAAAGCGCTGGCCCTTCTGGGAGAGGACGGCTATCCTCGCATCTTCCCGACCCTGGCGGTGGCGGGGGGAGGCGGCGATTCGCTGCTGCTGCGGGCATCCCCCTATAACCGGGGGCTGCTGGATGCCGACCTGCCGGCCCGCGCGGCCCTTTGCGTGCTGACCATGAAGGCCGTATCCTTCCAGGTCAAGGGAGAGCTGCGGAGGGCCGGGGGCAAGTTGCTGCGCATGAAGGTGGATCAGGTATGGAACTCATCCCCTCCCCTCGCCGGCGACCCCATTTATCCACGCCCCGCTGAGGAGGGCTGAAAGAGGCGCTTCTCATTCTGGAGCGGTAGGGGGAGCTGCCGCTGATGACCCCGCCCCGACCCGAGTTTGTGATATTTTGTGATATCGGTGTCAGATATCGGTGTCAGACACCAAAAGAGACATCAAAGGGTGCGAAGAGGGTTCGGCATCGCCCCGAACAGGAAAAACCCGCCTTGATGGCTGGTAATTTGTGATAATTTGTGATAATGGTGTCTGACACCAGGGTTAGAATATTTTCCATGAGACCGAAAGCGCTGATCGTCACGGCCGTCTTGCTGTCCGCGGCGCTTGCTTCGGCGGGATGCGGGGAAGGGCTGCGCGAGGCCGAAAAGCGCGAGCCCCCCGAATGGGCCATGTACGGCGGTAACCCCTCTCGCGACGGGCACTACGGCGAGGAGTTGGCGCCTCCCTTCGCACCCAAGTGGAGCCATCGGGGAGATCCCTTGGAGGGCGGTGCCGCCGCCTCCAGGGAAAGGGTTTTCTTCGCCGATGCGGGCGGGAAGGTGTGGTGTCTGCGCCACGACGGCGGGGAACTGGATTGGGTGTTCGAGGGAGACGCGCCCTTCCGCGGACAGACCCCTCTGGTGCATGAGAGGCGCGTCTTCCTGGTGAGCGAGAAAGGCACTCTATACTGCCTGGATGCCTTGGGGGGAAGGCGCCTCTGGCAGAAGGAGCTGGGGTCGGGAAGGGCCTCTTCGGCGGCGGGAATGAAAGGGAGGATCTACCTCTCCTATGGCCGGAGCTTGCTGTGTTTTGACGCCCGCAACGGGGACCTGCTCTTCCGCCTGGATCCCCAGGGGGCCTCTTCTCTCACCGCTCCGGCTCTCTCCGAAGACAAGCTGTTCGTGGCGGCGGACACCAAGGAGCTCTTATGTTTGGAAGCCTCCACAGGTCTGGTCATCTGGAGGAACGAACTGCGGGCGGAGCCGAGTTGCCCTCCCGTGGCGACAACTGCTGGAGTCCTCATAGGCACTTCGGACAACCACCTCAGCCTTGTGGATAAGGAAACGGGCCGGATGATATGGACGGCCCACCTCCTCCAGCCGGTGGGATCCCCCCCCGCGGTAAGCGGTTCCCGGGTCTTCGTGGGAGTCGGCGACAGGGACAGCCTGGTGCCGGCGGCGGTCTGGTGCCTGGACCTCGCGAGCGGCGGTGCCCTCTGGAACCAGCAGACCGACCTCTACGGAAGTCTGCCCTTGAGCGCCGACGGCGCTCACGTCTACGTATGGGGGGGTATGGTGCTGCTGGCGGAAACGGGACGAAGGATCATGTCCCAGCAGGCGGAAGGCAACCCGCTGGCCCCGCCGATACCGTATGACGGCTGCCTCTATGTCTGTTCGCCCGGCGGGATTTTTACCTGCCTCGGGCCAGCTGCCCCCTAAGCCCTTCGGCGGAACCTACCGCCGTTTTCCGAAAACCCCCCTTATTCGTATATCTTCTCGTCCTCGGCGAAGGCGTTCTCCGCGTCGAGCTCGCTGTCGCGGACGTTATCCGGCTTGTCCAGTTCCTTGTAGAACTCGTGCTGGATGATGAGGTTCATGATCTCGTTGGTGCCCGTCCAGATCATGATGAGCCGGCAGTCCCTCAGAGCCCGCTCCACCGGGTAGACATTGGTATAGGCGATCCCGCCCATGGCCTGCATGACGTGGTTGACGATCTCCCAGGCGGACTGGGTGGCGAACTTCTTGGCCTCCGAGACCAGGCGCCTCGCGTAGGCATGCGGTACCCCGCGGTCAATGGCTTGGGCGGTGGTGTAGATCATCGAGGACATGGCGTCCAGCAGGGTCAGAGACTCCGCCACCTTGAAGCTCACCGCCTGAAAATTGCGTATGGGGACCCCGAAGGCCTTGCGCCGGGTGGAGTAACGGGCCGCCAGCTTGATCAGCTCCCGTGAGCCTCCCACGCAGCCGGCCGCCGAGGTCATCCGCTCCGGTATCATCATCCGATAGAAGATGCGGGAGCCCTCGTTCTCCGCTCCCACCAGGTTTTCCGCCGGCACCTTCACGTCGCGGAAGAGGACCCGTCCGGTGCCGCCTCCGCGGGTTCCCATGAGCCCGTAGACGTGCTTGACCTCCACCCCCTCCCCTCTGTCCACGATAAAGGCGCTGATGGAATCGCGAGGCGGGCCACCGGGATTGGTGTTGGCGTAGACGAAGAAATAGTCTGCGCCCTCCGCCCCGACGATGAAGCGCTTCTGGCCGTTGAGGATGTAGTGATCGCCGCGCCTCTCAGCCCGGGTGGTGGCGCCGAAGAAATCGGAACCGCCCCTCGGCTCGGTCAGGCCTTCCGCCGTGCACAAGGCGCCCTTGATGGTGGGGGCCAGGTATTTCTCTTTCTGCTCAGGGGTGCCGAATTCGTTGATGGCTTCTCCCACGATGGACACGAGCGAGTACAGGCAGGCCAGGGACACCGAGAGCACCCCGATCTCCCCGATGGCGATGACCTCGTCCGCCCAGCCCAGGCCCCTGCCGCCGTATTCGGGGGAAAATCGCAGGCCCAGCAGGTTGCGCCGCGCCGCCTCCTCCAGGTACTCTCGGGGATAGCGTACCCGGTCCGCATCCATGTCCAGGATGAGCTGCCGCGGCACCCACTTGACGAAGTCGCGCACCTCGTCCCGCAGCTTCAGCTGCTCCTCGCTCATCAGGAAATCGTACATTGGGGCCCCTCCTGTCGTTCACGGCGAAAACGTTCCTCACGAGGGAACATTCTATCACCCTGTGGAAGCTCCCGAAAAAACCCGCGTTTCCGTAGGAAGGGGAAAGGTGTTCAGAGATACATGCTCGATCCATGGGATGCACGGCGAGCGCAGCAGAGCGAGCAATAACCTGGATATGTTGAACGCAGACACAGCCGCAAGCAGAGCGGCATCTCTTTACGCCGGCGTGAACGCATCATCCCGGAAGTGGGGCAAAGGGGCGGGAAGGCGTCTGGCCCCTTTGCCTCTCTTCCTCCGGCGGCAGCTGGGGCAGGGTGAAGGTCTTCTCCCCCGCCTTCTTTTTCAGCCAGCGCCGTATGGCCTCCGCCCGCTTTCGGGGGTCATCCACATCGAATATCTCGCCGTCCACCTTTACGTCCATGACAGCACCCTCCCTTTATAAACGTATATCGGTTGACGCTTGCGGTCACTTTAACGGGAGGCGAAGCAGGCAAGCGGGGCATGCCATTGCCTTGTCGCGTATTCCTTTCATACGCTTTTTGGACCGGCCGAGGGTTCTCGGAGCAGGGACATGACAGGAGGGGAATCGTATGTTACTTTGAGTAAAGATGTGATAAGATGGCGGTGCGTTCAAAGGTCTCGACTTAGCGGGGAGGACCGCTG
>JACVIY010000045.1 GCA_015711755.1 Candidatus Geothermincola secundus
TGAGGCCTCTTTTTTTGAGGATGCCCTCGAGTGCCTCGATGACCTTGCTGGTATCGACGATATATTCCTGAGGAGCGCCGAGTTCCGATTCCACAGAGAGCCACGAGAGAGCCAATAGGATGCGCCGCCTCTTTCGCTCACCGTCATTGAGCTCGCGCTCTTCCCCGCCTCTGCCATCACTGACTTTCGCATCGGCCAGCGAATGGTCCAGCCCTCCGCGCATGGTGAGCAGCCAGTCCCCGAAGACTTTTGCGCCGTTGTTCACCGCCTCATGGGTCCGCCACAGCGCCTCTCTCCATGAATCATCGTCTTTGCTCATGCCGGTGAGGCGCAACGTATATGCCCTCTGCGTTTCGGCCATCCTCATCACCCTTTCAGCCGGAGAACTAAAGCCCGTTGGTTTGATCTGAGATTATTTTGCTTTGGATTTCCGGCTTTTTCAAGAATCCCGGCCTGCTTTCCACCTACATCCGCTTCACGGCTGCCTCACCTCGATGAACTTGGCCTTGATCAGGGGCAGGGTTATCTTCCAGCCGGCGGTGGAGGTGTAGGTGTGGGAGCCCTGGATCTCGCCCCAGACCTCGATGATGGAGTCCTCGTAGGCGTCGGGGACGGGCCCGCCGTAGACGACGTATATGGTGTCGTCCCAGTAGCCCCACCTGTCCTTGGTGACGTTGAGGCGGATGTCGGTCTGCAGCGACCCCTCCATTATCTGGGCCACCTGGCCGACGGCGTGATACTTCTGGCCCTTGAGGGCGTCGGGGTTCTTCTCCAGAACGCGGAACTCCACGTCCTGGCACTGCGCTTTGTATTCGGCGGGGTCAACCTTGTAGGTGGCGGAAAGGGCGGCCTCGCCCTTCGCCCCATCCTTCTCGCAGGCGACGGTGAGGGAGTTGAGGCCCTCGCCGAGGAGGAGGGTGGCGCTGAAGGAGCCGTCCTCCCCCGCCTGCGCCTTCACCGGGGCATCGGCGCATCCCTTCACGGTCACCGAAGCGCCCGGCTCGGTGACCCCGGTGAGGGTGAACACGGGAGAGGAAACGGTCTGCCCTGAGGCGACGGTGAGGTTCACTTCGAGCTTGCGCGGCTCGGCGCTCGCGGGGCTCTGGTCGTTTCCTCCTTCATCTTTCTTCGTCCCACCGCCACCGGCGACGGCCGCGATGATGAGGAAGAGCAGGGCGGCCGCGCCGGCGATTACGACCGGCTTCCTCTTCCACCAGGGCGTAGGCGGAGGGACTGGAGCGGGAGGGATGCCTCCGGCATAGGAGCCGCCGCGCATCGAGGAGACGGATGGGAAGTTACCCGGGGGAGCCGCCCCCACCCCGGCTCCGTCTCCGGGCGCGCCCTCTCCCTCGCCCACTCCCGCACCATCGGCCGACCCGCCCCTCTCGTATCCCCCTGACGTCTCTACGGGGCCGCCGGCATCGCAACCAACCGGTGAGACCATGCCCGCCGGCGCGACACCCCCTGACGCCGCGTGAGCGAGGTGGCGCTGGTACGCGCAGTCGTTGCGCTCCCGCACCATGCCTGGTATGCGGAAGAGGTCGGCGAACCACATGATGCCCACGTATCCGAGGGTGAGCACATAGACCGGAGATATCTTCCCCAGGTACCAGCGGTGGCCGAAAACGGTGAGCCACAGAAGATAGGCCACCAACATCTTTTTCTCTCCCTTGATGGCTTTCGCGGTATCCACGCTTCTCCCCCACTTCCCCTTGATTCGTTGTCTTTTTACATTTTGTAACAATGATTTCGCCCGCCATGCCGGAGGGCCGAGGCCGCCATCGGCGACGTTGAGCGGATCCGTGACTCCATGTGACCGGTCATGAGGATAAAGCGTCACGGCTGACAGCAGTAAGGCAGTCCGTTTCAATGTTTCTTGCGATTTCCCGTAGAAGCACTGACATCTGTATGGCAGTCCCTCATACCGAGCAAACTCTGCGCTGGCATCGACGGTGGCGGGCACGCTCAGTAAAGAGCATCGCCATCGTGAGCGGAGGCCGGAGGCATTATCGCGGCGACCTTTTTCTGAGCACGCTGCCTCCCGCATGAGAGGGATGAGATCGCCGCGTCGCGGCGCCTTTTCCGGGTATGCACGGTGCGGCACACGAAGGGCTGCGGCGGGCGCTCCTCGCGATGACCGCGCTCCAAACAGGGTCAGGCCCCAGCTCTCCGATTCTCAAGGGCGCTCCTCGCGATGACAGGGCGGCGCACGCCTTTACCCCGCGAGCGGCCTCCCGCATGAGGGGGATGAGATCGCCGCGTCGCGGCGCCTTTTCCGGGTATGCGCGGTGCGGCACACGAAGGGATGCGGCGGGCGCTCCTCGCGATGACCGCGCTCCAAACAGGGTCAGGCCCCAGCTCTCCGATTCTCAAGGGCGCTCCTCGCGATGACGGGAGCACTCCAATCTTTCGTCCTCAGGGCGGGGATATGTTAATCAAACGGGGATCATCAGCGTCTCCCGCCGTAGCGCCCGATGATGCCTCGGGCCCTCTCCTCCACCATCTCCCGCAGCTCGGGGGGCTCCAGCACCTCCGCCTCTCCCCCGAAAGCCATCACCCAGGAGCAGACCTCGGCGAGCCCGCTCACCTTGAAGGAGAGGACTACGCCGCCGTCGGGACGGTCCTCGCAGCGCTGGCTGAAGTGCCAGACGCATTCCTTGGCCAGAGGGGCCGCCTGCGGGCTGAAGAGCACGCGCACGCGGCAGGGCTCCCCCCTCATCACCTGCCACGCGTTGCCCATGTATTCCCGTATGCTGAAGTCCTCGGGCAGCGCGAAGGTCCGCGTGAGCAGGCGTGCTTCCCTGACCCTGTCCACCTTGAAGATCTTCACCTCGCCCCGCAGATGGCAGAAGCCCACCAGGTACCAGGCGTTGGAGCGGAAGAGGAAGCCGTAGGGGTCCACCTCCCTCTCGGTGACCTCGTCGCGCGACAGGGCGTGATAGGTCATCCGCACGCTGCGGCACTCCTCGACGCCGCGCTCCAGCACCTCCAGGATGTGCTGGCGCTCCCCGTAATCGGCGACCGGTTCCCAGGCCGGGATGAAGCGGGAGGACTCCCGGGTCACGGCGTCGCGCAGGCCCGCGGGCATGGCCGCGAAGACCTTCTCCATGGCGCTCTCCGCGCCGCGCTGGAAGGGAGTGCCCTTCTGCCGGGAGAGCAGCTCCGCGCCCACGGCCAGGGAGAGGGCCTCGCCCAGGTCGAACTGCACCGGGGGGAGGAAGAAGCCCTCGCTGAGGCGGTAACCGCGGTCGTGATATATGGGGACACCGGCCAGTTTGAGCAGGTTGATGTCCCGATAGACGGTTCGCAGGGAGACCTCGCAGCGCTCCGCGATCTCTGAGGCGGATATGCCCGGCCTCCCCTCGATGAGGGTGAGCACCTTCAGCGTCCGCCACAGGCGGCTCGGTTTTTCCACGACACCTCCCTTTCCCCGACCTCCATTATAGCAAGACAAGGAAAGCGAGGGCCCGAGCGGCCTTGCCCGGGAGAGCGCCGTGACAGCACGGTTTCCGCGATGCTGCCCTTTCTCGCCCACCATGTCCTCGCTGAAAAGGCGGCCGCGCTTCTCGACCGACGGTGGAAGACATCATCACGGGCCGAGGAGGCGGGCGGCGGCCCGGCCCAGCACTATCTCCTTCTCCTCCTCGCTGAAGGAGATGTCCTCGGGGCAGCCGTGCTCCTCGGGGCGGCGCACGGCGTCCAGCCAGTCGGACAGGGGGCAGAGGACGTCCAGGTAGGGGCCGTCGGTGCCGAAGAGCACCCGCCAGGGGCCGAGGTCGTCCAGCAACCTTCTTAACATCCTGTAGAATTCCTCGGGGTGGTGGTTGTAGGTGATCTGCCAGCCCGATATGTCGAAAAGGACGTTGGGCTTGACCTCCGCCACCAACAGGGCCTCCCGCCAAAGGGAATGAGATACATGGGCCATGATCATGTCCAGCTCGGGGAAGTCGGCGGCAACGTCGTCGAAGAGGGCGGGCAGCGTATAGCGGAACTTCAGCGGGGCGGGCTGGCTGCCGGTGTGGAAGATCACGGGGACGCCGTATTCCAGACAGGCCTCGTAGAAGGGGTAGCAGCATCGGTCATAGGGGAAGTACCCCGCGGCGCCGTGCAGCTTAAGCCCCCTCATCCCCCATTCCTCCACGGCGCGGCGGAACATGGACAGCCCCTCGGGGCGTCGGGGGTCCACGGTGAAGAAGGGGACCAGGCGCCCGGGGAAGCGGCGGGCCGCCTCCGCCACCAGGCGGTTCTGCTCCTCGATGGGCACCCCCGGCTCCCCTGTGGCCAGCCCGTAGTCCACGGCGAAGACCAGGGAGGCGTCCACCCCCGCGGCGTCCATGGCCGCCACCCGCTTCTCCCCGGTGGTGTCGGAGAGGACGGGCATGAGCGCGTCCACCAGCCCCGCGGGGTCGGCCCTCTCCCCCGTGAGCTTGCCCGCGGGGGCCAGGGCCATGCGGGCCATGCCCAGGAAGAAATCGCGGTGGATCCAGCCCTCCCCCACCAGATGGAAATGGCTGTCAACGATCATCTCCGCCGCCTCCTTTCTGTTTCAACGAAGCCGCGGCCGCCTCCAGCGCCTCCGCCCACCCCTTCGCGTCGAGGACCGCCCAGGCGGCGGCATCCGCGCCGCCCTCCGCGCGATAGTCCACGCGCAGCAGGGGCCTCCCGATCCATTTGCCCAGATGGCTGCGGGCCGTTGAGACGGCGGTGATGTCCCGTAAGGGTATCCGCACCTCTCTTTCTGTGACAGCTTGTAGAAAATATAGTTCGCGCGGGGTGAGGACGAGGATGCCGTTCCCCCGCAGCTGCCCCTTTCCAGCCGACTCCAGGCCGAAGAAGTTGGCCCCGTATTCCGCCCGCAGGGGCTTTTCGCCGCCCAGCCGCTCTTCCAATTCCGGCTGCAGGCGTTCGCGGATCAGGCGCATCGCCCATCGCCGGATGAGGCGGTAGTACGCCAGCCAGGCCATGAGCCCCACCGCCGCGCCCAACAGGCATATGACCGCTATCCACAGGGCAGTCATCGAAGCATCCCCCCGCCGTTAGGTTGAATGAGAATGATACAATGCGTGGCGCGAGCCGATGCTTAACATTCTATCAGCAGCGGCCAAGAAAAGGGGGGAAAGGAGGCGGGAGAGTGTTCGGAAAGGCCAACCTGGAGCTGACCCGCAACCCCTGGCTCATGCGCCGGGGCCGAGACCTGGTGGAGCTGGGATTCCGCCTCTCCCGCCTCCCCGTACTGCGCCGGGTCCACCCCTGGACCAGCCCCGAGGGGACGGACATGCGCTGGCTTCCCGTCAACCGCGACCTGGCAGCGCCGCAGGGCACGCCGCTGCCTCTCGACCTGCTGGACCGCTTCATCGGAGAGGCCTCGCACCGAGTGGTGCTGGAATACTGCGGCTGCCGACGGGCTTCTCGTTGCCGCCACTACCCCGAGGAGGTGGGCTGCCTGCTGCTGGGCGACGACGCCCTGCGGGCCGCGCCCTCCCTCAGCCGGGAGGTGGACGCGGAGGAGGCGCGGGCCCACGCGGCGCGGGCGGTGGAGGCGGGGCTGGTGCCCGCCGTGGGAACGGCGCGGGTGGACGACCTGGTCTTCGGGGTGAAGAGGCCCTCGCGCATGCTGACGGTGTGTTTCTGCTGCGAGTGCTGCTGCCTGGGGCGCTACCTGCGCCACGTCCCCCTGGACTCGCTGGAGGCCATCTTCCCGCGGCTTCCCGGGGTGGAGGTGCGGGTGAACGATGACTGCGACGGCTGCGGCGCCTGCGTTGACCGCTGCTATCTCGGGGCCATCGAGGTGGTGGGGGGACGCGCCGAGCACAGCGGATATTGCCGCGCCTGCGGGCGCTGCGCGGCGGCCTGCCCGCGGGGGGCGGTGGAGGTGGTCTTGAACGAACCCGGCTTCCTGGAGGACACCTACCGCCGCATCCGCTCCCGCGTGGATCCCACCTGAGCGGCGTTTTCCCGCTCCTTGCAAGGCGGCGTTTTGCGCGCCGCGTAATCAGCATCCCGAAGAAGGGCCTGTCAGGTGAGGCGCGCGGCGCACTCCGGCCCCTCCCCCTCCAGGACCACCCGTCCGTCCGCGGACATACGCCTCAGGTGGCTGTCCACTATCTGTATACCGGGGAAGAAGCGGATCACCGGATGGGGGAAGAGGCGTCCGCAGATCTCGCTGACCCGCAGGGGGCCCTCACGCGACAGCATCCGCTCGATGCGTTCCTCCACCGCCAGGATCCTTCTCCGAGTGCGGCGGATCGCGGCGGCCGTGTCGGCGATGGGACCCCCGTGGGCGGGCAATATGAGGCGCGGCTCCAGTCTTTCCACGCGCTCGAGGCTGTCGAGGAAACCGGCCGCCCCGCCTGAGGACGGCGAGTACCAGGCCGCTATCTGCCCCACAAGGTCGCTGCTGAGGAGCACGCCGCCTTCTTCATCCCACAAGGCGATGTGGCCGGGAGCGTGGCCGGGGGTGAGGACCACCCGGAAGCGGCGCCCTCCCAGCTCCAGGACATCACCGTCCTCCACGGTGCGGTGGACGGCGGCTCCGCTCATGGGGCACATGCCCTCGAAGTAATCCACGATGTCGAAGAACCCCAGGCCCATGGACTCGATGAGCTCCTCGCCGAAATAGTGGCGGGCCAGGCCCATGTCGAAGGTATAGTTCAGCCGCCGGGGGTCGTCGGCCAGGGGCCGGTCCACCGAGCTGATCACCACCTCCGGGGACGCCTCCTTCTCGATGAAGCGCATGGCCCCCATGTGATCGGGGTGGGCATGGGAGAGGACGACGGTGTGGATGTCCGAGAGCCCCAGGCCCTCGGACTCGAGAAAGTCAACGAGGTCGCGGTAGCTATCCGGTCTTCCGCAGCCCACATCGAAGAGGGCGCCGCCGCGGTCGTCGCGGAAGAGATAGACATTGGCCGAGGCGGGCCACTTGTGCCCTTCCTCGCGGCAGACCCGGATACCCTCGGGCAGCTCCACGGCCCTGGGGCGTCCCATCTCGCGGCAGCCGGACCGTCCGGCCTCAGAGCTCCTTCTCGTAGGCGAAGCCGGTGCGCTGATAGCCCTCCCTCTCGTAAAAGCGGTGAGCGGCGGTGCGGTGAGCGGCGGTGTCCATGGCCAGGCAGTTGCACCCGGCCCGCCGGGCCATCTCCTCGGCGTGGCGGAGAAGGGCGGCACCCACACCCTTGCCGCGATGCCCTTCGTCCACCACCATCTCGTCGAGGAAGGCCAAGCGTCCCTGACGGTAGAGGCTCTCCCTGGTGCTCAGGGAGAAGAACCCCACGATGATGCCTTCCTCCTCGGCGCAGTAGTAATCGATGTTCTCCTGGGCCAGGGCGCGGTGGAAGACACCGCGCAGCGTCTCCATCTCCAGCAGCCGGTCGGGCCACAGCTGGCGGAGCAGCGGTAGCACCATGTCGAAATCAGTCTCGCGGCACTCCCGGATGACCATCTGACCAACCTCCTTGTTGAAAAGGGATCGCTCTGCCGGTTTCGCCACTCGAGCGGCTCCCGGCCTCATCCCTATGCGCGATATCACCACGACAATTATAAGGCAAGACGGCGGCGGGCCTGACGGCGGGAGCGCAGACCCCCTCGGGGGCGGCGTGGCCCGATACGTCGGGCTGGGGTAAGATAAGGGGGCATATGCCGATAACCGAGAGGCCTTGCGGGAAAAGGAGGGGAGATGTTCGTCCGGGAAAGATGCGATCTCTGCGGTGAATGCCTGATCCGCTGCCCCTATGTGGACTACGACCGGGAGGAGGCGGTTAGCCAGTTCCGCTCCCTCATCGAAGGGGGAGTCCCGAAGATAGTGACGGAGTGCGTGACCTGCGTGGCCTGCAACCGGTTCTGTCCCACGCAGGCCAACCCCTTCGATCTCATCCTGCAGAGGCAGGAGGAATCGGGTGCCCTGAACATCCCCGAGCAGAACACCCAGCTCTTTCGGAACATGCCCAACGCCCCCAGTCAGGTCATCCCGGGAGACGGGGGAAAACCAGCCCTCTCCCTCTGCTGCGTGGGCGACCTCCTCCCGGGACTGTTCGAGGGGCCGCTGTTCGAGGGGATGACCGTGCTCAAGGGCGGGGATTTCTTCTGCAACGTCGGATGGGTGCATCTCGGCGCGGCCACCCCGGTGCGGGAGGGAGCACGCCGTTTCGCGGACAACCTGGCCCGCCACGGGGGGAAGGAGATCGTCCTCTACCACGACGATTGCTACGCCCTGGCCGCCTCCATGCTGGAGGAATTCGGGGTAGAGCCCGCTTTCCGGCCCGTCCACATAATCGAATTCCTGCTGCGGCAGGTCAAGGAGGCCTGGGGGAGCGTTGAGCCCCTGGGGTTGAAAGTTGCCTACCAGCAGCCCTGCGCCTCCCGCTACACCCCCTGGAAGGACGAGTGGCTGGACGAGCTCCTCGGGCTCTTGGGGGTGGAGAGGGTCCACCGTGAATATGACCGGGAAGGCGCGCTGTGCTGCGGCTCCCCCCTGATGCCGCGGGACCGTGAAAGGGCCCAGCGCGTCAAGCAGCGCAACGTGGACGACGCGGTCAGGCACGGCGCGCAGGCCATGGTCTACCTCTGCCCGCTGTGCGCCCTCAATCTGCGCAAGACCGCGGCGGAGGCGGGGCTGGAGAACCTCCACCTCATCGAGCTGGTGAAGCGCGCCCTTTATCGCTGACCATTGGTTTGTGAATTTTTGTGAATCGGTGTCTGAATCGGTGTCAGACACCTTTTGGAGTTTGGGGGGCTGACCCCTTTTGGAGGTGTCAGACACCTTTTGGAGTTTGTGGGGGCTGACCCCTTTTGGATTGGAGTTTGGGGGGCTGACCCCTTTTGGAGGGGGGCGCTGATTGGAGTTTGGGGGGCTGACCCCTTTTGGAGGGGGGCGCTGAGCAGGGAAAACGCGTATCGCTGACCGGTGGTTTGTGAATTTTTGTGAATCGGTGTCTGACACCGTTTTATGACACCGTTCTATTCCTGGGGAAGGGCGGCGCGGAAGGCGGAGCCGCCTCCGCGGCGGGCCTCATACCAGATGCGGCCCCCGTGGGCCTCGGCGATCTGCCTGGCGATGTAAAGGCCCAGGCCGATGCCCGGTTTGGAATGGTGGGCGGCCTCCTCCCCCTGGTAGAAGCGGTGGAAGATGAGCTCCTCCTGCCCGGGGGGCACTCCCGGCCCCCTGTCCAGCACGCTGATGATGGCCTCTCCCCCCATCCTCTGCAACAAAAGCTCCACCGTTGAATCCGGTGGGGAGTACTTGCAGGCGTTCTCCAGGAGGATAATCAGCAGCCGCTTGAGCATCCCGCGATCCGCCTTCATCCTCCTCACCCCTTCATCGAGGTCCGCCCTTAACTCCTGCTCCCAGCCGCGTCCGGCCATCTCCTCGAGCACCTCGTCCACCAGGCGCGAGGCGTCCAGCAGCCGTCGCCTGGCGGTGAAGCGCCGCTCCTCGATGAGGGAGACGTCCAGCAGCTCCTCCCCCAGCAGCCCGAGCCGCTCCAGGTTCTGCTGCATGGAACGGAGGGCGGCCCGCCTTTTCTCCGGCGGCATCCCCTCATCCATCTCCTCCAGCACCTGTGCGTATCCCTTGATGATGGCCAGGGGGTGCCGCAGCTCATGTGATGCCACCGAGAGGAAGTCGCGCAGGCGACGGGCATTCTCCTCCAGGGTCTTCTCGTAGGCCCACTCGCGGGTGACATCGAGCATGGAGACTATGGCCGTACCGGAAACGGGTATCCGGGCCATGTTCGCCCTCACCTGCACCTCCTCTCTCCTACCGCCTCTCCTCATCAGTCGGAACTGGAGGTGGACGGGCCCCGCGTCCTCGCTCAACCCGCGCAGCGCCAGTCGGAAGCCCTCGCGGTCATCGGGATGCATCATCGCCTCCAGCTTCCTGGGCCTCCCTCCGCTACCGGTCCGGTGCCCCGTCATCCGCCGGAACTCCTGGTTGGCCTGATTGATGGAACCGTCCTCATCCACGATGCACATGGCCGTGCCGGAGGCCTCGAACACGGCGCGATAGCGCTCCTCCGATTCGCGCAGGGCCAACTCGGTCCTGCGGCGCTCGGTGAGGTCGATCATGTTGCCGGTTATCTCCACCGCGCCGCCGCCCCTATCCATCAGCCGGCCCGAGGAGCGCACGTAGCGGTAGCCGCCGCCCTTGTCCCGGACGCGGAACTCCATGGGGGGATGCCATCCGTTCTCGTCGAAGGTCAGGCGGGAGATGAGGTCGCGGTGCTCCTCGGGGTCCATGAAGTCGGAGAGGTTCCTGCCCACCACCTCCTCGGGCCGGTAGCCGGAGACCCTCTCGATCACCGGGCTTATGTAGGTGAACTTTCCCGAGGTGTCTATGCTGAAGATGACGTCGTTGATGTTCTCCACCAGCATGCGGTAGAGCTCCTCCGAGGAGCGCAGGGCCTCTTCGGCGGCGCGCCTCATGCTTATGTCCCTGCCCAGGCAGAGGACGCGTCGCCAGCCCCTGATCGTGTAGGGGATGAGGGTCATCTCCACCGGGATGATGGAGCCGTCCTCCGCCAGGAGCTCAGTCTCCAGGTAACGGCTTCCCAGTTCGAGTGCGCCGCGCAACGCCGCCGTCAGGCGGCGGCGTCCGGCGGGAGCGACCAACCTCGACGGCGACTTCCCCAGCACCGACAACCGCTCACGGCCCAGCATCCGGCACAGGCGATGGTTGGCGTTGATCAACCTGAAGCGTCCCGCGCGTCCGTGCGGTTCAATGACCAGGATGATACCGTCGTAATCCTCGAAAAGGGCCCGGACCACCCGGGAGACCTCGCGCCACTCCTCGGCCTGGGACTGGGACTGCCGCAGGAGGTCCTCGAGCTCCCTTAAGCGCTCCCTCAGGTAAGCGATCTCCCTGTCTTCGGGTTTTTCTTTCCTCTCGCCGCCACCCTTCATGCGCTCTCTCCCGTCGCGAGGCAGGGACCCGCGCTCCGTCAGTCGCGCTCCCGCGCCGATTATAGCAGGAACGCGACCGGAGATACCGCACGGCAGGGAAAACGCCGCTCGCCACGGCGAGCGCCTCCCTTCCCCCGCTCGAAGTCCCTTCAGGAAGACAGCCGGAAGGCGTCGTCCTCCCGAGGTATGAGCTTCTTCCAGCGTTCGGCCCCCGAGCGGTAGGCGAACATCCCCGCCAGCCCGTTGACCCTCTCACGGCCGCGCAGAGGCCGATGGATCGCCCACATGGCCCAGGGGTTCTGAACGAAGCGGGATATGGCCCTGCATATGCGGAAGGGCGTCCGGTAGAGGTAGCCCGCCTGCTCGGCGTAGACGGAAAGGGCCCTCTCGCTGACGTCAGGCCAGGAGCGGAGGGCGGCCCGCGCGGCCAGCCAACCGCTCTCCAGGGCGAAGGTCACCCCTTCCCCATAGAGGGGGTTGAGCAGGCCGGCCGCGTCTCCCACCAATACGCATCCATCCGCCACGACGTCCTGAAGGAAGCGCCGATAGGGCAAAAGCCCTGCCCGGAGCTCGTCCGCTTGAGTCGCTCCCCTCAGGCGCCGCGAGACGCTAGGGCTCTCCTCCAGCAGCCGCTTCCACAGCTCCTTCAGCGTCATTCGACTCCGCAAGCGGTCGTACCTCACCCATCCCACCCCCACGTTGGCCCGACCCTCCCCCAGGGGAAATATCCAGGCCGAGCCGGGCATGAGCTGGCGGTCCAGCACGAACTCCAGGCGCTCGCCCAGACCCTCCACTCCCTCCATGTGGCAGCACATGGCCACGCCCAATCCGCCGGCCGTCGGTCCCCTTCCCAGACAGCGGGCCACCGTGGAGACGGCTCCGTCCGCCCCCACCAACAGCCGCGACCTGACCTTAAGAAGTCGCCCTTCCGTCCCCACTAGCTCCGATACCCAAACGCCTTCCTTTGACCTTCGCGCGGCGGTGAGGCGGTTGGCGGGCATGAATCTCGCGCCCTCGCAAACCGCCGCCCGCAGCAGTTCCATGTCCAAGCGAGACCGCTCTACGACATAAGCGCGGGGCGGATAGAGCGGATTGAGAAAAAGCCCCACATCCAGCGGCTTTCCGGGATGCAGGTGGAAGCGGAGCGAGTCTATCCTCACCCCCTCATTTTCCAGAAAAAGAGAGTGTCCCAGCAGAGTGAGGTCGCGGACCGCCCGCGGCATCAGCCCGTCCCCGCAGCATTTCCTGCGGGGAAAAGCATGGCGGTCGGCCAGCAGGACGTCCAGGCCCCCCGCCGCGAGGAATCGGGCGGCCACGCTCCCGGAGGGGCCGGCGCCGATCACCAGCGCGTCGCATTCCACGACATCGTCGATAACTTTCATAAAGCGGCTCCGTCCGTCCATAAGGGCGACCGCGTAAAAATAGCGTCTTCCGGGGGAAGCGCCCCGCCCTTCCGCCGCTCTCCTACGCTAATCCCCTGACCCTCGCGTAAGGGTCCAGGCGCAGTGGTCGTCGCCGCGCGGGAGGGAGCTGGTTATCTCCAGGCGTATGGTGGGGTCCACCGCCTCCAGCCAGTGGGCGAAGATGGCGTTGTCTATCATCTCGCAGGGCACCGTCCTCTCCCGACCCGCCCGGCGCAGGTTATCCCACCAGGAGCAGCGGTGCACCCTGAATACGCTGCGGTCCTCGCCCTCCACCTCCCAGGAGCATTCGGTGCCGTCCACGCGGCAGAGGGTCTCCAGGATGTCGTTGATGGTGCGCATGTCCGGCGGGTCCGCGGGGTCGACCTTAAACCCCTTCATCCTCGCCAGGCGGCGCAGCAGCACCAGCCCGTAGTTCTTCCATACCTCCAGGTCCAGCTCCAGGGCGGCCTCGAAGCCGTAGCGGCTCTCCGCCGCCAGGAACCACAGCCCGTCCACCGCGGTGAGGGCCCCCAACCGCAGTTCCTCCATCTCCCGCGGAGTCAAGTCCAAGAACGCCTCCCTCCCTCATAGCGCCACGGCCACCACGGAGCCCGCTATCATCACCGCCACCCCCATCAGTCTTAGGGGGGTGATGGAGACCTGCGCGGAACTGAGCCAGGCGAAATGGGCGATGATCAGCCCCGCGATGACCTGCCCCGACAGCAGGACCACGTTGGTATGGCCGGCTCCGATGCGGGGGATGATCACGGCCAGCAGCAGCACCAGAGCCGCCCCCAGGGCTCCCGACAGCAGCAAGGCCGGGTTGACGTCCTTTAGCCCTCGAATGGCCCCTCGGTTCGGCCCGGCCAGCCAGATGGCCACCGCCACCACCGCGCCCACGCACCAGAAAACGGCGTTGGCCGCCCGAGGGTTTCCCAGTTTGGCCCCCACATCCGCGTTCATGGATAAGTGCAGGGCGATGATCAGCCCGACGATGAAGGCGATGAGATAATAAGGCAGCTTGTCCATGTGCTTCTCCTCCGCTCTATCCTGTCTCTTTCAGAGCGACCTCCCGACCCTCACGGGCCGAACGCGTGGCCGCCAGGGCGAACTGCAGCACCCGCCGTCCCTCCTCTCCCGTGAGTCGGGGCGGGGTCCCCTCCCGCAGGGCGTCGAGGAGGTGGCGGGTGGCGTCGCGAAAGCTGGCTCCCCAGTCCGCCTCCAGGTCGGTGTGGGCGGTCAGCCGCCCTTCGCGGTAGTGCAGCAGGGGCGGCAGGTCCAGCATCTCCGCGTGGCCCCTGGTCACCCAGATGACCCCCTCGGTGCCGGTGAGCTCGATGCGGTCGTCCTGCGTGTAGTACCTGGACTTGATGTAGAGGTCGTAGGCCCAGGTGAAGTCGATGGTGCCGTAGCACTTCCCCGAGGAGTGCTTCCACATGCACACGCTGGGGGCGTCAACGGCCATCCCCTCCGCCAGAGGGGTGGGATCGCTCCAGCAGCAGACCTTCTCCACCGGCCCGAAAAGGTAGATCGCGCAGGAGAACTTGTGATAGCCGTCGTCGAAGATGAAGGGGCCGCCCCCGCAGGTATCCTCCCTCACCCTCCAGGCCCAGGACCGCAGGGGGACCTCCCAGCCGCCTGCGCCCGATCCGGCCAGGGAACGCATGCGGATGTTCAGCGGAGTGCCGATGGCCCCCTCCTCTATGAGACGGCGCGCCCGCACGATGGGAGGGTAGAAGACGAAGTTCTCGTAGACCCGCAGCACCCGGCCGGCCCGCTCCGCCTCCGCCATGATCTCGTCCATCTCGGCCACGCTCAGGGCGGGGGGTTTCTGCAGGGAGACGTGCTTGCCCGCCTGCAGGGCGGCCAGGGCCATCTCGCGGTGCAGGTGATGGGGGGTGAGTATCTCCACCAGGTCGATGTCCGGGTCCTCCAGCAGCTCCCTATAGTCGGCGTAGGAGCGGGAGATGCGGTAGCGAGCGGCCCGCCCCTCGCGCGCCTCCTGGTCGGGGTCAGCCACCGCCAGCACCGCGGCGTCCTCCCGCCCCTCGTAGCCCAGCATGTGCAGGTCGAAGATGCGTCCGCAACCGATGATGCCCACGCCTATCCTGTCAGCCCTCAACTCCTACCTCCCTCGGCTAGCCGCGTCCGCGCGTCTTCCCAAAGATTCTATTGTGCGGTTGCTGAATAGGGCAAGGAGCCGCTCGCGGGGAAAACAGCCGTATGGCCGCGTCGGGTCGCTCTCCATCGGCAGCAGCGCCCGGCGGCGCGATTTCTCCGGGACAGACTCGGCGGTCATCCCGCAGCAAGCACGGCGAAGATGACTCAGTGGTCGCTGAACGCGTCCTTCCGTTTACCTCGGGGCCCGCCTACGTTCGGATGACCAGGTCGCTGCGGGGATAGCTCATGCAGGGGTGGATGAAGCCGAAACGGGTGTCCGCCCAGCGGCGGCGGACCCGCCGCGGCGCCCAGACCTCCCCTTTAACCAAGCGGGTGCGGCACCAGGTGCATTCGCCCGCGCGGCAGACCGCTTTGGCCTGCAGCCCAGCCCTCTCCATGGAACACAGCAGCGGCTCCCCCGCGGGCGCCTCGAACTCCCTGCCGCTGCGCTCCTCCCGCACCCGGAAGACCTTTGTCGGGTCGCCTCCCGGCCAGTCGGGCTCGGCGGTGACGTCGCGGGCGGGTCCGTACACCTCCCTGCGGATGAGCCGCTCCTCTACCCCCAGTTCCCGCAGCGCCTCCGCGCAGAAGGGGTACATGGCGTTGGGCCCGCAGATAAAGAAGGTCTTACCCCTCACCTCACCCAGGATCTCCCTGAGTACGGCGGCGTCCAGCATGCCGCAGCGCCCCTTCCAGTCAGGCGGGGGCTCGGATATGACCAGGTCCACCCGCAGTCGGGGGTGCTCCCTCGCCAGCCCTTCCAGCTCCTCGCGGTAGATGACGTCGGCGGGGTCGCGGCTGCCGTAGATGAGGTGCATATTTACATCTTGTTTATTTTTCAGGTTGTCGATTATTATGGAGCGGAAGGGGGTTATGCCGCTGCCCCCTGCCAGGAAGACCAGGTCGCTGCCGTCGCGGAGCGGCTCGTAAACGAAGGAACCGGAAGGAGCGGTGGCCTCCAGCACCGCGCCCTCCCGCAGCTCCCCGAGCAGCCACGGCGAGAAGAAGCCGCCCTCCACCTCCCGCACCGTGATAAGCCAGGTCTCATCCCCCGGCGCGGAGGCGATGGAGTAGGGCCGCGAGGTCAGCGTCCCCCCTATCTCCGCGAAGACGTTCACGTACTGACCCGCGCGGAAATGCGGCAGCTCGCCCTCGGCGGCCGACAGGCGGAAGCTCTTAGCGGTGGCGGTCTCCTCGATGACCTCCTCCACCCGCAAGCTCAGCCGCTCCGGGTGCAGGCGCCGCGCCGCCCCGCTTATCCCCAGGACCGCCTTCTCGTCCAGCTCCTCCGCCGCCCCCGCCTCGGCCTCCAGCCGCTCCCTGAGTTTCTGCGCGGCGTCGGGGTCGCGCCCGCCCCTCTCCAGGTCCTCCAGCACCTCGCCGGCGGTGAGGTAGCCGCTGTAGAGGGAGGGCTCGTAGCCGCCGCCGATGTTCACCCAGGCGCCGGTGAAGTAGAGGCCGTCCAGAGGGCCGCGCGCCGGCATGCGCACCAGCCCCGAGCCCCGGAAGGTCTGGTCGAATCCTATGATGCTGCCGCCCAGATTGCGGGTGAAGCGCATGTTGGTCAGAGGCGTGGCCACCTCCATCTCCTCGATGTGGCGGCGCAGGTCCGGGGAGATGCGCTCGGCCAGGGCCACCATCTTCTCGGCCATCTCCCCCTTCATGCGCTCGTACTCGGGCGGGGAGAGCTTCAGCCAGGGGTCGGCGTAGGCGATGAGCGTTATGACCACCGAGGAGGTGCCGGGGGGGGAGAAATCCGGGTCCACCACGTTGTAGGCGGTAACCGCGGCGCCGTCCGGATCGTGCTTGAACCCCTGGAGCATCTTCTCGAACTGGGCGTCCAGGTCGTAACCGGAGTTGACGAAGTTCTCGTGGGTGGTGAAGCCCAGCTCCTCGCAAGGGGCGTCCAGCCCGAGGTAGACGTTGAGGGTGGAGGCTCCTCCGCTCCAGGCCCCCAAACGCCTCAGGTACCAGGAGGGGACGTTCTCGCGCCCCAGCAGGTTCAGGCAGGCATGGGCGGGGTTGGCGTTGGACACCACCACGGGGCAGGCCACCTCGGTGCCGTCCTCCGCCACCACCCCGCGCACCGCTCCCCCCTCGGCGATGATGCGCCGGGCCCCTTTGTTCAGCCATACCTCTCCCCCCGCCTCCTCCACCGCGTCCATGAGGGCCTGGGAGAGGGCCTGGCTCTTCCCCTTGATGTGGGCGGGCCCGAAGCGGAGGTAGCTGGCCACCCCCAGGGCGTAGATGGTGAAGGCCATGCGCGAGGGCGGCTGGCAGAAGTATCCCCAGATCTGGCCCAGCACCGCCCTGGCCCGCGGGTCGCCCACCTCGGCGTTGAGAACGTCGGATAAGCTGTGGTTCATGTGCTCCAGCAGCACCGGGAACTCCTCGGGCGCCCGCATCACCGCCTGCGCCCCCATGCGGTTGGCCCTCAGGGCCTGATCGGCGTAACGGAACATGATGTCGCTGAAGCGGCGGATGCCCTCGGCCTCGCTCGGAAAGCGCTCGCAGAGGGCTTCCTCGAAGGGCTCTCTGCCCACCGGCACCACGATGTCCAGGTCGGGGAAGACGCTGCGGTAGAAGTCGGGGATGGGGATGAACTCGACCCTGTCGGTCACCCCGTATTCCTCCAGCAACTTCCAGATGGGGCCGCGGTTCCTCTCATCGCCCAGCCCGGAGAGCTCGTGCAGAGAGATCTCGAACTCGAAACGTCCCCTGATGAACGAAGACGCGTAACCCCCGGGGACGTTGTGGCTCTCCAGAACGAGCACTCGCCTGCCCTCGCGGGCCAAGCGGCAGGCCGCGGAGAGGCCCCCCAGTCCCGCTCCTACCACCACCACCTCGAAATCCCTCATGGTCTTCTCCTCCCTTCAGCCATTGTCAGCTTCCGGCACCGTGCGCAGCGGATCCCCTGACCGCTCCCGGCTTTTCTCCTCACCCACTCTCCTGCTTCTCGAAGAAACGCTTAATGTCCGCATGGTGCTCCGGCTTGAGCACGAAGAGGGGCTGGGCGTAGGCCTCCAGCTCCTGCAAGGTGGCCAGGTCCAGGCGCGGGGCGGCATTGAGGTGCCGCTTGATGGCCGCCAGCACCTCGGGGGAGCGCCCCGCCATCTTCGCCGCCACCCTCATGGTCTCTTCTGAGATCCTCTCGTGGGGGATCACTCGGTTGATGAGGCCGATGCGCAGGGCCTCCTGCGCGTCCATCGCCCGGCCGGTGAGGGCGAGCTCCTTGGCCAGGTGCAGGCCGACGCGTTTGGTCAGCAGATATACGCATCCTAAATCGGGGATGATGGATATGCGCACGAAGCTCATCATGAAGAGGGCGCGCTCGGTGGCGTAGGTGATGTCGGAGGCCAGGGCCAGGCCGAAGCCCCCTCCCACCGCCCATCCGTCCACCTCGGCGATGACCGGTTTGGGCCCCTCATGCAGCGCGTGCACCACCTCGTTCATGCGCAGCATGTGGTGGTTGAGGAACTGCGGGTCCATCTTCTCCCCCATGATGGAGAGGTCGGCCCCGGTGGAGAAGTTGCCCCCGTCGCCGCGCAGCACTATGACCCTTGAGGAAGGGTCCTCCAGCACCTCTCGGATTGCTTCCACCATCGGAGGGAGGCTGTCCGCGTTCATTGCGTTCATGTTGGGGCCGCGCATGGTGCAGCGGGCCACCCCGTCGATTTTTTCAACCTGAAAATATTCGCTGTCGCCCATTTGCTGCTCCTCTCCTTCCCTCCCCTTTTCCGGCGGTTCGCGGCGCCGAAGCATCCTTTGGCGCCGTGGTTTCCGCGGGCGAGATCCAGCGGTCCGCGGCTCCCTCAAGCCCCGCGTCCCTTCTCCCCGGAAGATCCTTCCGCTCCTGCCCTGCGGGGGCTCGCCTCTACCCTTAAAGAGGAGGCGCGGCGCCTTTTCGCGCCCGCGGACTCTCCCTTCCCCGGCGAGGCGCATCCGTTCACGACCAGGTCGTAGAATATTCCGGCTATCTCGTCGGCACTCATCTCCCCATCATGGCGGTACCATACCGAAAGCCAGTTGCACATCCCGGCGATGGCCCGCACGGTCATGGGCACGTCCAGCGGACGGAAGTAACCTCCATCCACCGCCTCCCGCAGGACTTTCCGGTAAACCTCCTCGAACTCGCGGGAGAGCGAGCGCATGTGCCTCCTCTTGCCCTCCTCCAACTCCGCCTCGTCGGCGAGGTAGACGTTTATGAAATCGCCGTAGCGGGAGAACATGCTCACATGCCAGCGGATGAGCTCGCGCAGCTTCTCCGGCGGCGGGAGGTCCTTGGACGCTATCTCCCGCACCCCCTCCAATAGGTCGCTTATGGCCGAGTCGCAGATCTGGTAGAGCAGCGCGTGCTTGGAATCGATATAGTAGTACAGGGCCGCCTTGGTCAGTTTCATCTCCGCGGCGATGTCCTCCATGGCGGTGGCGCGATATCCCTTCTCCCTGAAGAGGCGGGCCGCGACGCTGAGGAGCTCTCCGTGTCTCTCTTTGTTCATGGGCCGATTTTACTAAACGGTCGGTTGAATGGCAACGAGGACGGTTCCTGGGGGGCGGGCCTTGCGGATGGTCTTGGACCGCTTCACTTCCCGGTGCATTTCGGATAATCTATACGGGGAGCGCGAGGCAGAGGAGAGCGGATATGAGGTTCTACGTCGACGAGGATCTGTGCACGGGGTGCGGCATCTGCGAGGAGATGTGCCCCGAGGTCTTCCAGGTGGACGAGGAAGGCATATGCCGCGTCATCAGCGAGGACGAATGCGAGGAGCACGACCTCTACGAGATCGCGGAGGAATGCCCGGCCGAGGCCATCATCATCGAGGAAGAAGAATAACGGGGTCGGCCCTCCACATTCCTTTTCATCGGTGTCTGACACCATTATCACAAATTATCACAAAATGCCGGTCATAAAATCATGTTTTCCCTGGTCAGCGCATTGCCGCGCACCCCCGTTCTTTCCCCGCGGTCCCCCCGGTGTCTGACACCATTATCACAAATTATCACAAAATGCCGGTCGGCTTTATCCCCATGCATGGAATCGATGAGTGAAGGCGGGAGACGCGAGGGGCTGACCCCGTTACCAGGCGGCGAGGCGCTGGCGCGCCTGCCTCCAGCGGTCCAGGAGGTAGGGCTTGAGCAGCTCGAACTCGTCCGCTCCCTGCTGCACCAGCTGCTCGGCCTCCAGGGTGTCCAGATGCTCGGTCCGCAAGCGGAAGGAGGCGGTCCTGGCGCAGTAAAGGGGGACCAGCGCTTCCACCATGTCCGCGCGCGGGTACTCCTCCAGGAAGTTCCAGGCCACGGCGAAATCGTAGACGGTGCGGGCCCACAACTGGTCGGGATATGATAGGGAACCACCTTCCCACAGCTCCGCCTCCTTCACCACTTGGAGGAGTTCTCGGTAAGTGGACGGGTCGAGGATGCGCCTCCACATCTCCTCGTACTCCACAAAACCGACCAGGAAATGGTCTATAAGGTTCTCCACGTTGATGTCCACCGGCTCCGGTTCCACCTGCTTCAATTCCCCGTAGACCCTAGTGGGCATGGAGCCCTGCACCCCCATCCACTTCACCTCATACTCGCGCATCAGCGCGAAGATGGTCGAGGCCACCTGGGTGAACATGGACCCCAGGTCGCTCCCGGGGTC
>JACVIY010000046.1 GCA_015711755.1 Candidatus Geothermincola secundus
GGTTTGTAGGCACACGGTTTCAGGTACTATTTCACTCCCCTCCCGGGGTACTTTTCACCTTTCCCTCACGGTACTGGTTCACTATCGGTCGCCAGGGAGTATTTAGCCTTGCGGGGTGGTGCCCGCGGATTCCGACGGGATTTCCCCGGTCCCGCCGTACTCAGGAACACCGCCTGGAGGCCAGCGGTTTTCGCCTACGGGGCCGTTACCCTCTGCGGCGGACCTTTCCAGGATCCTTCGGCTAACCGCTGACTTTGTGACTCCACGGCGCCTCCGCAGCGACGCCCGGCAGGTCCTGCAACCCCCCACGGACAACGCCTGCGGGCTGTCACGTCCGAGGGGTTTGGGCTGTTCCCGTTTCGCTCGCCGCTACTCAGGGAATCGCGGTTGCTTTCTTTTCCTCGGGGTACTTAGATGTTTCAGTTCCCCCGCTTGCCTCCTCGTGCCCTATGTGTTCAGGCACGGGTGCCGGCGCATTACCACCGGCGGGTTTCCCCATTCGGAGATCTCCGGATCAAAGCCCGTTTGACGACTCCCCGGAGCTTATCGCAGCCTACCACGTCCTTCATCGGCTCCTGGCACCTAGGCATCCACCGTGTGCCCTTAGTAGCTTGACAAGGATACCTCTTCGAGACACTGTGCAGTTTTCAAGGTACTTTGCTTCAGAAACCACTTGGGCGCCGATCACAACGCCCAAGTCGTTATCCTACAACTATTATACCTCGGGAATCAAGGGTTTTCCCGAAAAAAATCCATCTGACCTTAACGGCTTCTTTTGGCGGCCTCTGCGTCCTCTTGTTAACTATCAGCTTTCATTGACTTTGAGGAACCCTCCCACTATGGGCGTGGCGGAAAGAATAATCATGATGATCCAGATGGCCCAGTTCATCTTGACGTATTCCCAATCGCCCGGTCTGATTACGAAAGCGAGTAAGGTGAAAAAGGTGCCCGCAGCCCCCCATGCGAGATAAATAATTCCCAAAGGGAGCTCAAAGGGAAGGAAATTGGCCATTTCGTTTACCGCAAAAAGGCCGGCGAATATCATCAGGAGAAGATAGATGACCATGGGCCAGTTCTGATATCCACCTCTTCCGGAACCAATTTCTAAACCCATTACCTTCACCCTATACCAATTCAAAAGAGTAAATATGAAGCATAGAAGAGCCCCACCAGCCACCACAAAATCTGCGATGGGAAGCTTGGATGTGTCGAATTGCATCTGCGGGCGCATGGGTGCCCCCGGCGGCATCCCCGGAGGGGGCGGCGGGGCCTGGTATCCCGGCGGCGGTGGAGGTGGTTGGTACCCTCCCGGAGGTTGCTGTACCATGTCCTCTCTCTCCTTTCTTCTCGATCGTTTCCCGCTAAAGATCTCGTCAGGAACTCAGAACTTGAGCAGGCCGCCGAAAGCGACGAAGAGGCCGGTGAAGAAGTTGCCCACCAAGGCCCCGTAGTTGGGGTCCTTCTTGAAAGGGAAGACCATGGCCAGTATGGACACGATGATTATTATGCTCGCGCAAGTCATGTAGAGCCATCCGGGGCTGCGTACCAGCCAGAAATCGCGGTTTATGAACTTGGCCCAGAGCACCGCCGAGGCGAAGATGAAGCAAAGCGCCCCGACCGCGATGATGATGATGCCGTAAGGCGTCTCATAGCCCTTTGTGAACTTATCGATGAGCGCGCCTCCCACCTCCTCCTGGTTGTAGTAGGTCAGGAAGGCGAAGATTACCGCGATGGCCGCCGCCACCTGAGCCATGAAATCGCCGACCGGCTTGGCCGCTTCCTTGCCCTCCGCGCTCGCGGGAACTCCCTCTGCAGCCATGGGACCCCTCCTCTCCTCTCGTTGAAAAAGCCGATGCCGCCACCTTACATGGAAAAGGTTCGATATGGAAGCCGGATGTTCCTTCAAAACTAAACAGCGATCAGGCCAGATCGACGTCCTAGTTCGCATCCGTCCGGCTCAGGGCTTCCACGGAAAGGCATAGCCACATCGTGGAGGCACCCGCGCCGTACACGAACGGAAAGCTCCCTAGAAAGGAGGTGATCCAGCCGCACCTTCCGGTACGGCTACCTTGTTACGACTTCACCCCAATCGCCGACCCCACCTTCGACGGCTGCCTCCCTTGCGGGTTAGCCCACCGGCTTCGGGTGTTGCCGACTTTCGTGGTGTGACGGGCGGTGTGTACAAGGCCCGGGAACGTATTCACCGCGACGTGCTGATTCGCGATTACTAGCGACTCCGACTTCATGGAGGCGAGTTGCAGCCTCCAATCCGAACTTAGACCGGCTTTGGGGGATTCGCTCTGCCTCGCGGCTTCGCAGCCCATTGTACCGGCCATTGTAGCACGTGTGCAGCCCAGGACATAAGGGGCATGATGACTTGACGTCATCCCCACCTTCCTCCGGTTTGACACCGGCAGTCTCGCATGAGTTCCCGGCATTACCCGCTGGCAACATGCGACAGGGGTTGCGCTCGTTGCGGGACTTAACCCAACATCTCACGACACGAGCTGACGACAGCCATGCACCACCTGTGCACCCATACAGGGCCGTGTTTCCACGGCTTTCGGATGCATGTCAAGCCCTGGTAAGGTTCTTCGCGTTGCGTCGAATTAAGCCACATGCTCCGCCGCTTGTGCGGGCCCCCGTCAATTCCTTTGAGTTTTAACCTTGCGGCCGTACTCCCCAGGCGGGGCACTTAATGCGTTAGCTTCGGCACAGAGGGAGTCGATAGCCCCCTACACCTAGTGCCCATCGTTTACGGCTAGGACTACCAGGGTATCTAATCCTGTTCGCTCCCCTAGCTTTCGCTCCTCAGCGTCAGTCGTGGCCCAGGAAGCCGCCTTCGCCACCGGTGTTCCTCCCGATATCTGCGCATTTCACCGCTACACCGGGAATTCCACTTCCCTCTACCAGACTCTAGCCCGCCAGTATCGAGTGCAATTCCCCGGTTGAGCCGGGGGCTTTCACACCCGACTTAACGGGCCGCCTACGAGCTCTTTACGCCCAGTAACTCCGGACAACGCTAGCCCCCTACGTCTTACCGCGGCTGCTGGCACGTAGTTAGCCGGGGCTTCCTCTGGAGGTACCGTCACGGGATGAACCGCTTCGTCCCTCCTGACAGGACTTTACAACCCGAAGGCCTTCATCGTCCACGCGGCGTCGCTGCGTCAGGCTTTCGCCCATTGCGCAATATTCCTCACTGCTGCCTCCCGTAGGAGTCTGGGCCGTGTCTCAGTCCCAGTGTGGCCGAACACCCTCTCAGGCCGGCTACCCATCGTCGCCTTGGTGGGCCGTTACCCCGCCAACTAGCTAATGGGCCGCGGGCTCATCCCGAAGCGGAAGACCGAAGTCAACCTTTCTTGCCGATGCCATGCGGGAAAGGCAAGGTATCCGGTATTAGCCCCAGTTTCCCGGAGTTATCCCAGTCTTCGGGGTAGATTACCCACGTGTTACTCACCCGTTCGCCGCTAACCTTCCCCGAGAGCCGAAGCTCCCGGATGGGTCCGCTCGACTTGCATGTGTTAGGCACGCCGCCAGCGTTCGTCCTGAGCCAGGATCAAACTCTCCAATTGGAATCGAGCCCTTGCGGGGCTTACTTTCTCCGACCGCCTAAACGGCCGCTTGGAATGCTGACCTGATACGCTGTTTAGTTTTCAAGGAACGTTTCCAGCGATATCGAACCCGCTGAACGCAAAGAGTTAAACTAACATCACTGACTCGTTGTGTCAAGGTTTCAGGGCGAAAAAAACCGCCGCCCGGAAGCGGCTCCACTCTCTTTTAGATCCGACTCTCTTCCCGGATACCGCCTCCTTGCCTTTTCACCATGCAATATAATGTTATCACCGCAGAAATATGATGTCAATCGGTTGCGCTGTTTCACTACATAGTGGACACATGACCCCCAGAAACCTGCTGCCTGCTATGTGCAGCGGCGGGGAAGGGGTCTCAGCTTCTTTTAGGCGGTCTCTGTCTCGATGCGGACGAAGGCCCTCTTCCCTTTCTGCAGGACGGCACCCCGGAGCTCTTCCGGGCTGAACTCGGCGTCCTCATCCTCGACCTTTTCGCCGTTGAGGCGCATCCCGCCCTGGCGGATGGAACGGCGAGCCTCGCTCACAGAAGGATAAAGCCCGGCCAGGGCCGCCAAGCGGGCCAGCATTATCCGCCCGTCCAACAGCATGTCCTCCCGCAAGGGGAAGGTGGGCATCTCGTGGGGCTGCCGGCGCTCCCGGAAGACAAGGTCGAACCTCTCCCGGGCCGCATCGGACGCCTCCTTACCCCAATACAGCTCCACCACCGATCCGGCAAGGCGCCGCTTCAATTCCGCCGGATGCAGGCTGCCTTCCTCCCAATCCCTTATCCAGGCTTCTGCCGCATCCGGCTCCAGACCCGTGGTCAGGCGCAGGTACTCGGGCATGAGTTCGTCCGGCAGGGACATCAGCTTCCCGAACATCTCATCGGGGGGGTCGGTGAGCCCGACGTGGTTACCCAGCGACTTGCTCATCTTCATGCTGCCGTCCAGGCCCACCAGAATGGGGAGGGTCATCACGCATTGGGGTTCTTGCCCCAATGCCCGCTGCAGCTCCCTGCCCGCCAGGAGGTTGAACTTCTGATCGGTGCCGCCTATCTCCACATCTGCCTCCAGGGCCACCGAATCATAGGCCTGCATAACCGGATAGAGGAACTCATGCAGGCAGATGGGCACGTTGTTGCGGTAGCGGCGCTGGAAGTCATCCCGCTCAAGCAGGCGGGCCACGGTGAAATGAGAGGTCAACCCGAGGAGGTCCTCAAAGGTCAGGGGCGCCAGCCAACGGCTGTTGTACTCGATGGTGATGTTTCCGGGGTCGAGGATGCGGAAGGCCTGCTCGGTATAGGTGCGGGCGTTCTCCTCGACCTCCTCGCGGGAAAGCTGCGGACGAGTGACGTCGCGGGCGGAGGGGTCTCCGACGCGGGCAGTGAAATCCCCTATGAGCAGGATGACCTGATGCCCCAGGTCCTGGAACTGTCTGAGCTTGCGCAGGGGGACGGCATGCCCGAGATGGAGATCGGGGCGGGTGGGGTCCACACCGAACTTGACGCGCAGAGGGCGGCCTTCCTGCAGGCACCGCCTCAGCTTCTCCTCCAGCCCTCCTCGGGGCAACATTTCATCCGTCCCCGAGGCCAACAGACGCATCTGCCTCTCGACTTCTCTCACCGTTCACCTCCTCGCGTTGAAAAGGATAGCGGAGGGATGTCCGACGGTAAATACCCGCTGCGAAGGCCAGATCCCCATCCAGAGGCGCGGCGGCATCCGCGCGTCCCCGCCGGTCAGCTGAGAATCGCGAGCAGCGGAACAGGAAACCTTCATAACAATATCAAATATTTTGGATGAGTAGTACAATTTGCTGGAGGCCGCGAACGGCGAGGAGGGCAACGTGAGATGCGCGTGGTCCTGAGGGTCATCCTGGTATTGTCCCTGTGCGCCTGCTTGATGGTGGGGGGATTCTTCTTCTGGTTCTATACGGGGTTGGGGCTGCCCAGACTGGAGGATCTGCAGCAGAGGCAGCTGGACCAGACCTCTAAAGTATACGCAGCCGACGGGACGCTCATCGCCGAGCTGCACGGCGAGCAGAACCGAGAGAACGTCTCCCTGGAAGAGGTGGCCGTAGACCTGCAGAACGCGGTGGTGGCCATCGAGGACCAGCGGTTCTGGCAGCACCACGGCGTGGACTGGTACGGCATCCTGCGAGCGGCATGGACCAACGTGATCAACCGGGAAGTGGTGCAAGGCGCCTCCACCATAACCCAGCAGTTCGTGAAGAACACCCTCACCGGACAGGAGCGGACTTACTGGCGGAAAGTGCAAGAGGCATCGCTTGCCAATCAGATAGAGAGCAACTACTCCAAGGAAAAGATCCTGGAGATGTATCTAAACGACGTTTACTTCGGGCAGGGCTGTTACGGCGTGAAGACCGCCTGCAGGGTCTTCTTCGGAAAGGAGCCGCGGGAGATAAGCCTGGCGGAGAGCGCGCTTTTAGCCGGGCTCATCCGGGCGCCCAACTACTACTCGCCGTATTTCCATCAGGAGCAGGCGCTGAAGAGGCGCAACACTGTCCTGGATAAGATGCAGGAGCAGGGGTACATAACCGAGGAGAGGGCCAAGGCCGCCAAAATGGAGCCGATACAGGTACAGCCGGTGGAGGAATCGGCCCCCTCGCCCATGGCCCCCTACTTCGTGGAATACGTCAAGAACTACCTCAAGCAGAGCGAGGCGCTCAAGTCCAAATTCGACAACTACTCCGCCGAGGACATCATCTACCGCGGGGGGTTGCGCATCCATACCACTCTCGACCTGCGCCTGCAGGAATTGGCGGAGGCGGCCATCGAAAAGATCCTCAACCGCGAGGGCGATCCCGCGGCGGCCCTTTGCGCCGTGGATCCCCGTACGGGGGAGATAAAAGCCATGGTGGGCGGAAAGGATTTCAATCAGCAGCAATACAACATAGCGGCGCAGGGGGGGCGGCAGCCGGGGTCGGCCTTCAAGGTCTTCGTGCTCACCGCGGCCCTTTCCAACGGCATCTCCCTAAATAAAACATACGATTCAAGCCCCACCACACTGGAGTTCCCCGACGGAACCAAGTGGAAGGTCACCAACGCGGACGGCACCGGACGCGGTGAGATAACCCTGCGGGAGGCCACCATACGCTCCGTGAACGTAGTATACGCCCGGGTCACGCGGGACGTGGGGCCGCAGCGGGTGGTGGAATTCGCCAGAGCCATGGGCATCACCAGCCCCTTGGAGCCGAACCCGGCCATCGGCATAGGGGGTCTCACCTATGGCGTCAACCCTCTGGAGATGGCCTCAGCCTTCGGCACGCTCGCCAATAACGGTATCCGCACGCCGCCCATCTGCGTGACCAGGGTCACCGACGCCAACGGCAGGGTGCTTGTGGAGAACTATCCCGAGGGGAAGAGGGTCATCAGGGAAGACGTCACCGCCAAGGTCAACGAGGTTCTGCAGCAAGCGGTAAGCTCGGGAACCGGGCGCGCCGCCATCATCGGGCGTCCCCAGGCGGGCAAGACGGGGACCACCGATAACTACGCGGACGCCTGGTTCTGCGGCTACACTCCCGATCTCTCCTGCGCCGTTTGGGTGGGATATCCGCAGGGGCTCATCCCCATGACCAATGTTCACGGCATCACCGTTTTCGGCGGCACTTTCCCCGCCCAGATCTGGAAAGCTTTCATGGGTCCGGCCCTTGCCGACTTGCCCAAGACCCCCTTCCCGGGGTCCGGAGACATGTCGGGAGAAGACAATAACCTGGTAACGGTGGAGATATGCGCCGACTCCCTGCTGCTGGCCACCCCCAATTGCCCCAACCGCATAAAGCGCTCCTTCCGAAGGGGCGAGGAGCCCACGGAACACTGCAATCTTCACGGTGCGCCGTCTCCCCAGATGGCCACCGTCCCCGACGTGGTGGGCATGAGTTCCGCATCCGCCACGGTGGCCTTGGAGTCGGCGGGGTTCCACGTATCTATATCCCATGAGTACGGCTCGGCACCGGCGGGAACGGTGATGAGTCAGAGCCCCGCGGCGGGAGCGCAGGCGGCCAAAGGATCCACGGTATCCGTGGTGATCTGCGACGGTCCCAAGCCGGTAAGCGTGGTGCCTGGAGTGGTCGGCATGACGGAAACGGCGGCGGTCACCGCCATCCAGAACGCCGGGTTCAAGCCCAACGTCACCTATATCTTCGACCCTCCCCACGCGGGCATAGTGCTCTCGCAACACCCCGGCGGAGGAGCGACGGCTCCACCGGGCTCCACGGTTTACGTTCAGGTGGGCAAGGCCAATATCTGAGCGCGCGCCAACACTCCCCGCAAGCTCGGCCTAGGATCGACGCGAATCTCCTCGATACGGCGCGGGCGGGCCTTATCCGAGACCTGCCAACGGCCAAGACGCCCGTCACCCTTTCGAGCACCGCTCAACCGGCTTCGTAGCGGGCGAGCAGGCTCTTAAAACCAGGGTCATCCCGCAGCCCCTCAAGACACTCATCCGCGCCCGCTTCATCCACCAGAGTGGGGTCCCTCGCAAATGACCTTTCCAGAAAAGCGATGGCTTGGGGAGCATCGCCGCGCATGGCATGAAGGCATCCCAGATTATAGAGGGCCCAGGGGTAATCCGGATCCTTCTCCAGAGCTCGCAGAAACAGGCCTTCGGCTTCTTCCAGACGCCCCATCTCCATGAGAAGTGCGCCCTTATTCGAGAGGGCGTAGCGGTTTCCGGGGTCGACCCTCAGGCACTTTTCCAGCAAGGCCAATTCCATGGCCGTATCCCCCATGCACCCGCAGGCGTACGCCTTCTCCAAGAGGGCGTATTGGTTATCGGGATCGACGGCGAGGATGCGGTCCAGGTAGGCCACGGCTTTCTCAAAATCGCCCTGATCGATGTGGATGCCAGCCATGTTCGCCAGCGCCTCCGAGCAATCGGGGTCCAGCCGCAATATGTCCTCGTAGACCCGCAGAGCCTGCCGGGTCTCCCCCATCTCCTCGCGAGCCGCCGCCAGTTCGAAGAGGACGTCCTTGAGCTTCTCTCCTTCCGCTTTATAGAGGCCTATGGACCTCTCCAGCCAATGTACCGCCTCGCCATATCGACCAAGGTCCATTAGGGCCCTGGCCTTGTTGTAATACGGGTATCCCAGTTCGGGCTCGAGGGCGATGGCTCTCTCATACATGTCCAGCGCGGCGCTGCTGTCGCCCAACTCCTGGTAGATGATGCCCATCTCGTTGTAGATGTCTGCGTTCTCGGGGTCGCGCCGCACGGCCTCCTGATAGAACTGCAGGGCTTTTCGATACTCACCCCTGCTCATAAGGAGGATGGCCATGCCGTCGTATCCCCGGGGGTCTTCCGGATCCAGCTCTATTACCCTGCGGAAGCGCAACCCCGCTTCTTCGTGCTGTTCTTTCTCCATGAGGGCCAGGCCCAGCTGATAATGCCCCTCGGGGTCATCAGGCCTGTCATCCAGATAGCGACGGAACCTCTCTATGGCTTCCTCTAGGCGCTGCTCCTGCAGCAGCCTTTCCCCTTGCTCCAGCAATCTGTAAGCTTCCGCCATCGAAAATCACCTTATCAATATCTTATCTTAAAGGCCTCATTCAATGAATACATAGATACGCCCCGGCGCGCCAAGCGATCTGATTCGCAGAGAGCCGAAGGCCTTGCCTCGATCGCCTCATCCCGCCCCGGAGTTAGGGCCAGGGCGCGAAGGTGCGTCGTGCCGTCCATTCGCTCCGTTCAGCTCCCGCCACTCCCGGAGCCTTTACCTCTTTTCTTTCCCGGCAGTCGGGATACCCTGATCAGACCGGAGGCGGGGATAACCTCCAGACCCTTCTTCTCCAGCTCGTCGAGGATGAGGTTGAGACCCAGGGAATCGGAGACGATGTGCCCCGCCACCACCACATTCATCTGGTGCTTCTCGGCCTCATCGCGATGCTTATCGCTGTAGTGCATGCATACAACGGTGCCCACGCCTGCCTGCGAGAGCCGCTCCAATATCTGCTGCGGACCTTCGGTCCCGCCGGTCATGTCCACCATTATCCGGCCCGCCCGGTTCTCGGGCGAACCGGCGATGATGGCCGGACCGCTGCGATTCAACGCGGCAGTGCGGTATTCCGGTATGGTGCGCAGGGCTTCCACGACATCCTTGACCATGCGGGGCCGGCGCCGGGCAAAGAAGTCGCTGAGGTAGGCGTTGACCTGATTGTCGGAGGGGGTATGTATGCACATGAAAGGTATCCCCAGCAGCCGTGCCGCGTCCAGAGCGCGCTCATGATTGCGGGGGAGGAAGGCGCGCTGTATCTCGGCCATGCGCTTGCTGATGAGGGCATCGCCCACGTTTATGGGGACTCCTAAGCGGTGCCACAGGTCGGCCTGCAGGGCCATCACCTCGTTGAGGGCGGCGAGGGCCCGGCCCTCGGGGTGGTGGCTGATTATCAGGTCCACCGGGCGGCCGGAGGAGCGCAGCCGGTCCGCCAGCAGCACCTCGCCCACTTCCATATCGATCCCCACCAGAGCCGATCTCACTTCGCTGTCAGGATCGCCCACAAGTATGCGGGTGTCGGAGTAGGGGTTTTTCAACGACTCCCGGTCGAAGAGCTCTTTCTCCTTCTCCGGCAGGGAGTCGTATTTCTCGCGGTTGCGTTTTAGTATTCGCTGCAGCTCCGACTTGCCTCTGGGATCCTTGTCCATCCCCATTTTCACGGCGGTCTCGTAGATGTCCCTTATCTTCATCCTCTACCTCTTTTTCATCAGCCCCGCTATTCTACCCGCCATCTCATGTGCCCGACGGATCTTCTTCGTGCCGCGGCGAAGGTCCGCGCCATCAGAACAACGAATCCTGGGGCAGATCCTCCTCATCCGGCGCCAGCAGACGCCTTATCTTTTCAAGTATGGCATCAATGTCCAATCCTGTTTCCTCCCTTATGCTGCGACGCATGATGGGGCCGACCTTCTCCAGATCGTGGGCCAGCCGCTCCAGGAAATCCTTGAGAACCGAAGCCTCCACCTCCCGTGAGGATATCACCAGATCTTTCAGTATGGCCGCTTCGGTGCGCGAGGCGACCACCGGCTCGCTCCTTCCCTCGATGAACACGAAGGTGCGGCGAGCGGGGCCGCGGTCCTTCTCTATCGGCTCCAGTCCCACCACCTTATCGGAACGGTAGTATTTCCCGTAACCCAAAGGGACAATGGCGTTATGCCTGATCTCCATGCTTTCCTCCGCTTCAGGGTTCAAGGCCGCTCCCTTCCCCGCTCGGCCCCGCGGCCCTTATCTGCGGGCACGAAACCAACATTCCCGTTTGAAACCTCCCCGGCTTCTATGATTATAAGCAGGGGCGGCGACAGAGACCACTGGACCGCATCCACGGCAGCGGATCGCCGGTGCGCCCATCTTTTCCTGCAGGTTCTCCCTCGCCAGGTTCAAGCGGCCTTCTCTCCTTTTAAATCGAGATATCAGCAGAACGAGCCGAGCCTTCCGCAATGATCACGTAACGCAGTTTTTATTGCTTCGTCGATCCGTTCCCTCTCAGCGGAAAAGGGAGCGGAGAAACTCCGCGTCCAGCAGGTTGAGGACGTCACCTCCTTCCAACCATCCGCGGCGGGCCGTCGCCACTCCGTAGAGCATGAAGCGAAGGTGCTCAGCCCGGTGCGCATCGGTGCCGATGGCGATCTTCACCCCAGCCTCCTTCGCCCTTCTCAGGTGGTGATCGCAGAGGTCCAGCCGGTCCGGAAAGGCGTTGAGCTCCAGGGCGGTCCCGGTTTCCGCCGCTACTTCCAGCAGCTCGTCCAAGTCCAACTCGTAAGGGGGCCGGCTGCCGATGAGTCGGCCGGTGGGATGACCGATGATGTTTACGAAAGGGTTGCGCATGGCCCGGGATATGCGGCGGGTCATCGCCTCGCGGGACTGCCCGAATCCACCGTGTACCGAGGCGATGGCGAAGTGAAGGCGAGAGAGCACCTCATCATCATAGTCCAGCTCTCCGTCGTTGCCGATGTTGAGCTCGCAGCCGGCCAGCAGGGTCACCGGCGAATCTCCCTTCGCGTTGAGCTCCTCTATCCTTTCCACCAGCGCCAGCAGGCCGTCGGCATCCAACCCTCGCGCCACCCTCAGGTTTGCTGCATGGTTGCTGATGCCCAGCCAGGAATAGCCCAGCTTCTCGGCGGCCGCCCGCATCTCCTCGAGGTCATGGTATCCGTCGCTGTCCCGCGTGTGGACATGGAAATCGCCGCGAATCCGCTCGAGGCCGATCAGAGAGGGGAGTTCCCCCCTCATGGCCGCCTCGATCTCCCCGCGGTCCTCCCGCAGTTCTGGCGGGGGCATGCTCAACCCCAGAGCGGCATACACCCCCTCTTCGTCAGCTCCAGCCATCCTCCCGTCATCCTCCACGCGGAACACCCCGTATTCGTTCACCTTGAGACCCTGCCGACGGGCCAGCTCCCGCAGGCGAACGTTGTGTTCCTTGGAACCGGTGAAATACTGCAGGGCAGCCCCCCACGAGGAGGTGTCGACCACCCGCAGGTCCACCTGCAGCATATCCCGGGTGAACACGGAGGACCTGGTCTCTCCGCTCATTATGACCTTGCTGACCAGGGGGAGGGAACGGAAAGCCTTTGTCACCTCATGCGGTTCGCCGTAGGCGGCCAGTATATCGATGTCACCGATGGTCTCCTTCATGCGGCGCAGGCTTCCCGCCGCCGATATCCTCAGCTCGGGGAGCTTTTCGAGCATGGCATCGACGATCCCCGAAGCCTGCTCATAGGCCTGATTTATGAAGATGCGTCCCGCGGTGCCGCGAAGGTGTTTTATGCCCTCGAGGATGCCCGCTTCCACTTTCGGCCCCAGTCCCGGCAGAGGGGCCAACAGATGTTCCTCCGCCGCCCTCTGCAGGTCGTCCAAGGAGCGCACCCCCAATTCCTCGAAGACCAGCCGAGCGCGGCGGGGTCCCAGCCCCGGCACCTGCAGCAGCGAGACCACTTCCTCGGGTATCTCCTCCTTTAGCTCTTCCAGCTTGCCGATGGTGCCGGTTTCCTTGAACTCAAGTATCTTCCGGGCAATGGCCTCCCCTATCCCCGGTATTGCCTTCAAGCGGGCCACGCTGTCCGTCTCCAGGATCTCGTCGCCCATTCCCCGCACCGCTTCGGCGGCGCGGCGGTAAGCGATCACCTTGAAGCGCACCTCGCCCTTTATCTCCGAGAGGTCGGCCAGCAGTTCCAGGGCGTGGGCCAAAGCCCGCGCGTCGCGACCCTCCACCGCCCTGCTGCCCCCGCCGGTCCCCCCGGCCGCGATATGGTCTTTTTTCCTTGCCATTTCGACCTTATCCGTGTAAAAGCATGCTCCGCGGTGCCGTATCCCGGATCCCACGGCCCCCTCTACGGGCCGCCGCAGGCATCGCGGGCCCGCTATCCTTCAAAGGACGCACAACGGCTCCCGCGCCTTGGAACGACGATCGCCGGCCTCGCCAGCGTCCCTACTCTCATTCACGCCAGTACTCCATCTCCTCCTCAAGCCACTCCCGCGCCCGCCGCAGAGCCTCCCGCACCTGCCTTGTGGCTGTCCCCCCCGGCAGGTCTCTCATCTCCACGGATGCTTCAGCTCTTATATGATCATAGATGTCGTCTCCTATGGCGGGATGGAGAGACGTCAGATCTTCGAGGGGCAGCTCCGAAAGCTCCACCCCCCTGCCGACGCACATACTCACCGCCTTACCGGCCACCTCATGCGCACGGAGAAAGGGAACTCCTTTTCGCACCAGGTAATCGGCAAGATCGGTGGCGGTGAGGTACCCTCGTGAGGCCAGCTCCCGCATGCGCGCCGAATCGAGACCCATGGTAACGATCATGCCCGTAAGCGCCCTTATCCCCCGCTTCAGCCCTTCCACCAGCGAGAAAGTCGCCTCCTTGTCCTCTTGAAGGTCGCGATTGTAGGCAAGAGGCAAGCCCTTCAGCAGCGCTAACAGCTGCTGCAGGGTCCCTATGGCGCGGGCCGCTCTCCCCCTCATCAGCTCGGCTATATCGGGGTTCTTCTTCTGCGGCATCAGAGACGAGCCGGTGGCATAGGCATCGTCGAGCTCCAACAAGCCGAAAAGCGGCGATGACCACAGCACCAACTCCTCGCAGAGGCGGCTCATATGCACTGATGCCATGCACAGGGCGTAGAGGAAATCAGCGAGGAAATCACGGTCGGATACGGCATCAACGGAGTTGGCGCTGATGGCGGCGAATCCCAGCTCCTCCGCCATCAGCCGCCGGTCCAGAGGGAACGTGACCCCGGCCAGGGCCCCGCTGCCCAGCGGGCATACGTCGGCGCGTCGCTTAGCCTCCCTCAGACGTTCCAGGTCTCTGCGCAACATCTCCAGGTATGCGTGCAGGTGGTGGGATAACAGGATCGGCTGCGCCGGCTGCAGGTGGGTGAATCCGGGCATGATCACGCCCAGGTGGGCTTCCGCTTTTTCCAGCAAGGCCTCGCAAAGAGCCAGCAGCAGGCGGGCCACCGCCGCGGATTCCTTTTTCACGTACAGTCTCATGTCCGCAGCGACCTGGTCGTTGCGGGAACGCGCGGCGCGCAGGCGCGCCCCCGCTTCGCCTATCCTCTCCACCAGCTCCCTCTCCACAGCGGTATGGATGTCCTCGTCATCGGGTCGAAAAGGGAAGATCCCTTCCTCCAGCTCGGACTCCATCGCCTCCAGCGCCTCCTGCACCGACCGCAGCTCCTCGTCGCTCAGCAACCCGCACAGATTGAGCGCCGCGGCGTGCACGCGGGTCACCGCAAGGTCATAAGGCCATAGCTTTAGGTCGAAATCCAGGGAGCGGGTGAATGCCAGGGTGTCCCCGCTCATCTCCTTGGAAAACCTGCCTCCCCACAGTTTCATCGGCAACCACTCCTCCCAACGGCGACTTTGAAGAAAAATGCTCGCGCCCGCTCGAAGGTCGATCTCCGCCGCACAACGGCTTGCGGGCATCTTGCCTTACCCCGACCATCGTACCCCTACCCCGCCTTATCCGGTCCTCCCGATTTTATCGGAAACCGTTCCTCCAGAAGCGCCCGCTTTCGCTGCGCTTCATCCGAACATATTCATCGCCGCTCACTGCCGGGCTCTTCCCCAGGTCTTCAAGGGAAGACCCCACAGGCGGATGAACCCTTCGCTGCATCGGTGGTCGAAAACATCCGCCCTATCGTAGGTCGCAAGGCCATAGTCGTAGAGCGATCGGGGTGACTTTCTCCCCACCACGGTGGCGCTGCCGCGATGCAGCCGGACACGAACCGTGCCGGTGACCGCTCTCTGCAACTCACTTACGGCCGCCTGCAGGGCGGAACGCAGCGGATCATACCAAAGTCCGAAATATACCAACCTGGCGAAGGCCCCCTCGAGCAGCGGCTTGAAATGCAGCGCCTCCCTGGTGAGGGTCAGCGATTCCAGAGCGCGGTGCGCCTCGATGAGTATGGTCGCCGCGGGAGCCTCGTATATCTCTCGCGACTTGATCCCGACCAGGCGGTCCTCGATCATGTCCACCCTGCCGACGCCGTGATCGCCGCCGAGCCGGTTGAGGCGGGAGATCAACTCGACCAGGGGAAGGCGCTCACCGTCGAGCGAGATCGGTTTGCCTTGATCGAAATCCACCTCTATATATAGGGGCTCCTCGGGCGCCCGCGCCGGGCTGATCGTCCAGGAATAGGCGTCCTCTGGCGGCTCCACCCAGGGATCTTCCAGAATCCCCGCCTCGCAGGAACGGCCCCAGAGATTCTCGTCGATCGAATAGGGGCTGCGGGTGGTGACGGGAACGGGGATACCCCGCTCGCGCGCGTAATCGATCTCCTCCTCTCGCGACATGCAGAAATCCTCGCGCAATGGCGCGATTATCTTAAGCTCGGGGGCCAGAGCCATCACCGTTAGGTCGAAGCGGACCTGATCGTTACCCTTGCCGGTACACCCGTGGGCCACCGCCTCCGCCCCTCGCCTCTTGGCCTCCTCCACCAGCAACCTGGCGATCAAGGGGCGCGCCAGGGCCGTGGCCAGAGGGTACCCGCCCTCGTACAGGGCGTTGGCCTGCAGGGAAGGGAGCACGTACTCCCCGGCGAACTCCTCCCGAGCGTCAACGGCCACGGAATCAACGGCTCCAACCATGAGCGCTTTCTCTCGTATCCCCTCCAGATCGCCGGGCTGCCCCAAATCTGCGCAGAGCGCCACCACGTCCAGGCCGTGCCTCTCCCTCAACCAGGAGATGAGCACAGAGGTATCCAACCCTCCGGAATAAGCCAGCACCACGGTCTTGCTCACTCTCTCTCCTTTCTCTCTTTTCCTGTGGATCGCCCCATTCCGCTCCTGTGTCTTCCCCCAGCAAAGCGGCGGAGCTCGTCGGCCGCCCGCGAAGCGTCGCAGCCCTCTCTCACCACGCATATCACCGTGTCGTCCCCCGCCACCGTTCCCAGCAGATACCACAAGCGGGCACGGTCCAGTCCCAGGGCCAGGGGCTGGGCGTTTCCCGGTCCGGTGCGCAGTACCAGCAGATTGCCGCTGTGCTCGATGCTTAAGGCATAAGACCGCATCACTCTGGCAAGCTCCTCTTCCCGCAGGTATCCGTCGAGCCCCCTTCCCTCATCTTCCCTCACGTAACGGATACCGCCCCCCTCCGCTCTGGTCCTCGCCACCCTCAACTCCAGCAGGTCTCGGGACACGGTGGCCTGGGTGACCCGGAAACCGCGCTTGCCCAGCTCCCGCACCAGCTCGCGCTGGCTGGATATCTCCATCTCCTCGAGGATGGAGACTATCTCCTCCTGACGCATCTTCTTCATGCGCACCTCCGCGAACCGATGCAGGAACGGAACATCGCCAACGTCGTTCGATCAGGCAAAACCCTCAACCCATAAGCGATTCCATCAGTGCCATCTGGGCGTACATGCGGTTCTCCGCTTGATCCCACACGGCCGAACGCTCCCCGTCCAACACCTCGTCGGTTATCTCCTCGCCGCGATGGGCGGGCAGGCAGTGCATGGCCACCGCCTCCGGCAGGGCCGCGGATAAGAGTTCGTCGTTGAGTTGGTAGGGGCGCATCTTACGCCGGTAGCCCGCTGTCTTGGATTGGCCCATGCTCACCCATACATCCGTGTAGAGCACATGGGATCCCTTGACCGCCCTGCGGGGATCTGCGGTTACCTCCACCTTGCATCTGCCCCGGGCCAGGCCCCGCGCCCTCTTCAGTATCCCCTCATCCGGCTCGGAGCCGGGGGGGCAGGCCACGCTTATGTCCATCCCCGCCAGGGCGCAACCGAGGAGCAGGGAATTGGCCACATTGTTGCCGTCTCCCAGATAGGCCAACTTGATCCCCTGAAGCCCGCCGAAGCGCTCGCGGACGGTCTGGAGGTCCGCCAGCACCTGGCAAGGATGTTCCAGATCGGTGAGGCCGTTGATCACGGGTATCTCCGCCCCATGAGCCAGCCTCTCCGCCTCCTCCTGTTCGAAGGTGCGGATCATAAGGGCGTCGAGATAACGCGACAGCACCCGGCCGGTGTCCTCCACCGTCTCGCCTCTGCCCAACTGCATCTCGGAGGGATTGAGCACGGCCGAGTGCCCTCCCAACAGGAAAACCCCCATCTCGAAGGAGAGCCGGGTACGCGTGGAGGGCTTGCGGAAGATAAGGCCCACGCCCTTACCGCGCAGGGACTGCCGCAACCGACCGGCGCGGTGATCTCTTTTCAGCTCGTCGGCGCGGTCGAGCAGTTGATCCAGTTCCGATAGGGTTATGTCCGACATGGACAGGAAATCCCTTCCGCGGAGACCTCTTGCCTTAACGTCCATATCGCATCAACTCCTCACAATATAGCCTCGAGCCCTTCCAGCAGAGCGTCCACCTCGAACGGCCCCACCAGCAGAGGCGGCAGGAACCTCAACACGTCCCGTCCGATGTTGTTGATGACCAGGCCCCTATCCAGAGCCGCGGCGGCGGCATCCTCCGCCACCTCCTCTTTCAACTGCAGGGCCAGCATGAGGCCGAGGCCCCTGACCTCCGCGATGACATCTTTACGGCTCGCCAGTTCCCGCAGCCCCTCCAGCAGGCGCGCCCCGGTGCGGGCGGCGTTCTCCACCAGACCCTCCTCCTCCAACACCTCAAGGGTGGCCAGGGCCGCGGCGCAGGGCACCGGTCCTCCCCCAAAGGTGCTGCCGTGGTCCCCCGGACCGAACGACGACGCCACTTCCTCCTTGGCCAGCAAAGCGCCTATGGGCAGGCCGCTGGCCAGGCCCTTGGCCACGGTCATGATATCCGGTTCGGTGCCGTAGAGCTGGAACGCGAATAGGGAACCGGTGCGTCCCATGCCGGTTTGCACCTCATCGAGGATGAGGAGGACGCCGTAACGGTCACAGAGCTCACGCACGCCGCGCAGGTAGGCCACATCGGCAGGGTAGACCCCGCCTTCCCCTTGCACGGGCTCCAGCATGACCGCGCAGGTCCTCTCATTGAGCGCTGCCTCCAGAGCGTCGAGGTCGTTGAAGGGCACATGGACGAACCCCGGCAACAGAGGAGCGAACGGCTCCGCCTTCTCCGGCTGTCCGGTGGCCGAAAGCGAGCCCATGGTGCGTCCATGAAAGGAACGCAAAGCGGCCACGATCTCGCGGCGTTGCGGCATGCCTGCCTCACGCATATGCTTGCGCGCCAATTTGATAGCCCCCTCACAGGCCTCCGTGCCGCTGTTGCACAGGAAAACCCGACCTGGGAAAGCGCGGGAGACGAGTTTCTCGCTGAGCTCCAGCTGAGGAGCGGTGTAATAGAGATTGGACACCTGTATCAGTTTTTCCGACTGCTCCTTGACCGCCTTCGTGACCCTGGGATGGCAGTGCCCGGTTACGCATGAGCCCAATCCCGACACGAAATCCAGATACTCGCGGCCGGCGGCATCCCAAAGGCGCATCCCCTTGCCGCGCACGAACATCACCGGCTTGCGCGAGTATGTCCTCATCACGAATTCATCGTCCTTGGTCTTCCACTCATGCGGCAGTGGGCTTGACATCTGGCGGTTCACTTCCTCTCCATGTTTTTGATCCGGTCTCTCCCGTTCCCGCGCAACGGACGGACTTAATTCCCGTCCTCCGAGGCCGCCTTCCCGCTATTTTCGTACAGGTCCACAAGGTCTTGACCGCTCAATCTCAAGGCGTGAGCATGGTACCGATGCCCTCGGGCGTGTATATCTCCAGAAGCAGCGCATGCCTCACGGTCCCGTTGACGATATGAGCACGCTTTACCCCTCCGCGCAGCGCCTCCAGGCAGGAACGGAGCTTGGGCAGCATCCCCCGGGACATCGACCCCGCCTCGATCAGCTCGTGGGCCTGGGTCATGTTCAACTCGGATATGAGGGTGGAGGGATCGCCGAGATCCCGGTAGATGCCGTCCACATCGGTCAGATAGATGAGCTTGTCCGCCCGCAGCGCCACCGCCAGCGCACCAGCCGCGTGGTCGGCGTTCACGTTGTAGCTCCTCCCCTCAGCATCCACGCCTATGGAGGCGACCACCGGGATGAATCCCTCTTGGGTGAGACGCTCCAGGACCCTGGGGTTAACACCCACGACCTCGCCAACGAAGCCGAGATCCTCGCCCCGCGCCTCCTTCTTCCTGACCATGAGCATGCGCCCGTCCTCGCCCGAAAGGCCCACCGATAGGTCGCCGTGCCCGTTGATCAACGACACGATCTCCTTGTTGATCTTGCCCACCAGGACCATTTTGACCACTTCCATGGCCGCGGCGTCGGTGACCCGGTGTCCGTCGACGAACCTCACCTCCATGCTCAGACGGTCCATGAACTCGGTTATCTGCGGGCCTCCCCCGTGCACGATCACCGGCTTTATGCCCACATAGCGCATCAGAACGATATCCGAGGCGAAGCTGGCTTTCAACTCCTCGTCGACCATGGCGTTCCCGCCGAACTTGATGACCACCGTCCGGCCGTAATATTCCTTTATGAAGGGCAGCGCCTCCATGAGTATCCGCGCCTTCTCCATGGCCTTTTCCAATCCCATCACCCCGTTTTCGGAAAGCCCCCGACCAGATTCCGCCCGCTCCCGTCTATCTCACAGCCCTTTCGGATCATCCCAATCCCGCCTGCCTCCTAAGATTAAGCATCGCTTCTCGTCGATCAGGTCGTGTAGTGGGAGTTGATGCGCACATATTCGGGGCTGAGGTCGCAGGTCCACGCGGCGGCCTCTCCCTCCCCCGCGCCCAGGTCTATCTCCACGGAGATCTCCTTGCCCAGCGCGGGCGGCTCGAGGTCCCCGCGCGTCATCCAGGCTGGCGATCCCCTCTCCAGCATGGGCGCCCCATCGATGCTGATGCTGACCTCATCGGGGTCGAAGACGACGCCGCAGGAGCCGAGGGCCCCGGCCACTCTTCCCCAGTTGGGATCGCCTCCGTATAAAGCCGCTTTGAGCAGGGCCGAATCAGCCACGGCCCTCGCGGCCTTGCGGGCTTCCATGACGGTGGCGGCTCCCTTCACCCTTATCTCCACGAATCGGGTGGCCCCCTCACCGTCCAGCACAATGAGGCGGGCCAGCTCGGAGCAAGCCCG
>JACVIY010000047.1 GCA_015711755.1 Candidatus Geothermincola secundus
GAGAGCGATTATACTATCGTCGGGCGGGCGGGCAGCTGCGCAGGATCATGTCCTTCAGCGGAGTAGAGTCGAGGCCCAGCGGTTCTTTGCGCATCGCCGCCTCAACCGAAGCCCAAACCTTCGATCGGGGCCGGCCCCAAACCTTCTACCTTTCTCCTTGTCCGACTTCAAATCGCGAAAATGTGAGAAGTGAAGGGCTGCCCCGGTTTAGTGACCCCGATTCAGAGGGCGGCGATGATGGCCTGGGCGAAAACTTTGCTGGATTGAGGGCCGTCGGCGGTGATTATCCTTCCGTCCACCTCCACGGAGGACCCGGTGTATTCGGCGCCGGCCGAGGTCAGCTCCCTCGATGACGGCTGGTAAACGGTGGCGCGCTTTCCGCTGAGAACCCCGGCTCGGGCCAGGATCACGGGGGCCAGGCAGATGGCTCCGAGCACCTTCCCTTTCTCCACCGCCGCTCTTGCCAGCTCTTGGGCTTCCTTGTCCTTGAAAAGGGATTCCGTCCCCGGGCCTCCGATGAAGACCACGGCGAGGAAGTCATCGGCCCGCGCGTCTTTGAGGAGCATGTTCGGGGTGACCGAAGTCCCTGCCACCCCCGTTGCCACTTTCAGTTCCTTGGTGGCCACCAGCACCCGGAAGCCTGCGGCCGATAATTCGTCCCTGACCGTTGAATATTCCAGGTCCTGGAAGTCGGTCTGGGCCAGCACCAGGAGAACCGCTTTCTCCCCGGGCGAAACCCGCGTCTCCGCAGGCGCCTGACCGCTACGGCCCGAGCCGCCGCAGGATGCGGCGGGGAGAAGGAGGGATAGCAGGGCAAGCAAAGCCGGCAGGAAAGTCAGACCAGCGATCCCTCTCCTACCGGAAACACCCGACATCGCGCTTCCAGGATCAAAGCACCTCATCTTCACGATCCTCTCGTTGCGCCTCGATTTCCCGGCTCTATCGATCGTCCTCTGCACAAATCTCCTTTTGCCGGGCGGTCATGCCTGAATGCCCGGCTATATGGATATTCCCACACACTGCTTGTATTAATCGTGTATCGTGTATGAAGGCGAAGAAAAGGGTGCCAGGGAAAACCGCGATGTCCAGGTAGAACAAAGTGCGGCTCAAGGCCTGACCCCGCCCGCTAGGAGTGGTCCAGTGAAACGCGGGAGTGGTCGGCCGGGTCGTACTTCACATAGATGGTCTTGCCGGGCTGGTAATTGGGTACCGCCGCCTCGCCGATGACCCCGCTGACCTGGGCCTGGAAGGCGGGCTGGCCCTCCGGCCTGACCTCCAGGACGAAGGACATGGCCGGGTTGTTTCCGTTGACCATGACGTTGAGCGGCAGGGCTCGGACGATGAGGGCCGCGGCGGGCTGTCCGGTCGCACGGATCTTCCGGGCCTCCTCGTCGTTCTTCAGGAGGAACTCCTCCATGGCCCTCTGCTGTTCCGAGGCGGACCCCCCGGCCGCGGCCGCTCCCGCCACGCTCGGCGCGAGGCCGCCCGGCGCCGTCGGCGTGAAGCCGGCCGCCGCAGCTCCCGAGGCTACGGAATCAGTCGTGGCCAGGGCCACATTGGAGGGATCTGACGGATCGTACATCACTCTCAACACTTTACCCTGTTGGATCTTCGGGATGTCCAGCCGGCTGACCATGGTCCTGATCTCCGTTTGGTAGGGCTGCCCTCCCGGGGGGCGCACTTGCAGCTGGATCTTCACCACCGGATAGATCTCGTTGACGGTCAATCCCGTCTCCTTCAGCCCGATGATGGTGGCCTCCGCCGGCACCCCGGTCTTCTGCAGCGCGCGCTGCCGGGCTTGACCCCCGAAGATCTTTCCGAAAGCGAAGGCAACGAACCCGAAGATGACGACGGCCAATCCCAACGCCAGGGCCAGTTTGCCGAGCTTGCCGCCCTGGCTGCCGTCCGCCGTCATGATCACGATGACGGGCACGGCTATGCCCACAGCAGCCCCGATGAAACCCCCGATGATGCCGACTTTCCCGAGCCAGTTGAACGCGTTCCACATGTAAGACAAGGTCTTCAATGGCACAAACCCCTCTCTGCGTCAGACCTACCGGACCAGCATGAACCTTTATGAACCGGCACCCCTCATTTGAACCCGATGCCCCTTCCTTGCGCAGTCATTCTAACATAATCCCGTTGTTCGGCTGCGCTTGGGGCCACCCGCTGGTCGCTCCATCCGCCGGCCGGAAGCGATTACCGAACTGAAGATGCTTTTCTCCCTTCAATCGGGGCCAGGCCCAAACCTTCGGTCTTTTCCCTTCCGCAGACTCGGATTGCGAAAACGTGAAACGATATGGGATGGCCCCTGTTGGGGGGCCTTGAAAAGGGCGCGGGGTTATAATCATTTCATGGAGTTCGCTAAAGACTGTAAGGAGGAAGTGAGAGGAGCGCTTTGGAGGGAGCACTTCCCGGGAGGTGGCGCTTGCCGTCCCGCCGTCGGCAGGGCCGCGCTCGGCGGAAGGCGCATTCGCTCTTGCGTGAGGGGGCAAGCGCCGCGCGCCCTCACCGCCCTCTTTCTCGCTTCCTGCCTTCTTGCCGCCATCTCTCCCCTGTCCGCGAAGGGAGAGGAACCGCGTAGCGACCTTGAGAACCCCGACAAGGGGAGGCCCGAGGGCGGCGTCACCTGGTATTTCGCCGAGGGCTGCACCCGCGCCGGTTTCGAGGAATGGCTGGTCCTTTTCAATCCCGGAGCGAACGAGGTGCTGGCCGAGGTTGAATACGTGGTGGAGAGGGGCATCAACCGCACTCGTTATTACAGTCTGCCTCCGCGGTCGAGGATCAACGTCTATGTGAACCAGGAGGTGGGGTCGGGGCACGACCTGGCCGTCATAGCCCGCTCCGACCGTTATTTCATTGCCGAGAGGTCGCTCTACTTCAACTATCGCGGCGTGTGGAGCGGAGGATACTCGGTCTCCGGGGCGAACGCCCCTTCCGGCGAATGGTATTTCGCCGAGGGCGGAGCGGGACGGGAGCGCGACTGCTGGCTGAGCCTGCTCAATCCGCACGAAGAGGACTGCGAGGCACGGATATTCCTGGTAAGGGAGAACAGCGACAACCTGGCTGTTCCTCTGCTGCTTCCGGCCAGTAGGCGCGTCACCGTCAACGTTAACGAGCTGGCGGGATCGTGGGATGGCTTTTTCATCATGGTCATGGCCGACCGGCCGGTGGTGGCGGAGCGCCAGCAGTTCTTCTCCTACCGCAGCACTTTGAACAGAGGGCTCTCATGCGCGGGAGGCTTCTCTTCTTTCGGGGCCGTCTCCCCTTCAGAGGAGCTCTTCTTCGCCTCGGCTGGAGCTTTCCCCGACCGCGATTGCTGGCTGGTCTTGGCCAATCCGGGAGTGGCCGATGCTGCCGTCACCGTGGAGCAGCGTTACGCTCAGAACGAAGTCCGCCGCAGCGTGCTGTGGATAGCGGGACTCTCTCGCTGCGCGTTCTCCCTGAGGGAGCTGGGCGGCGGGGACGGGGAGTTCTCGCTTGCCCTCAGGTCCCATCGTCCCGTACTGGGCGAGGTGGTCACCTACTTTGATCTGGGAGCGGGGATAAACGGAGGCACCTGCCTCGCGGGAAGGAGCTCGGGCGGTTCGCGCTGGTGCCTGGCCGATCTCAACTCTGGGGAGGACTATCGGAGCTGGCTGGAACTGGCTTCTTTCAGCGAGGCGCCCGTGCGGGTCGCGGTTTATATCTACGTCGAGGGGACGGCGCAGAGCCGCGCGATCACCATCGATCCGTTCTGTCGCGCTTACCTCAGTTCGGAGGAACTGGCGCCTCAGGGCGGCGCTTTCTCCTGCGAGATCCTCGCTGACGGGGAGGTGCAGGTACAGAAGTCCGCGTTCTTCCGCTACCACGGATTGTGGGGCGGAGGCAGTACTGCACCCGCCCATCTCTTTCCCTGAACGAGCCAGAGTTCGGGATGTTCTAAGTAAGATAGCGGCTTGTGCTCCTCTGCTATTGTGGGGCGGAGGCGGGACGGCGCCCGCCCATTTCTTTCCCTGAACCGGCCGAATCTGAGGACGTTCGAGATCGGTCGCGCCTTATGTCCCTCCGCAAGCCTTGGGTTATAATGTTCACCGACGGGAATGCTGTGGTGAACCCCATACTGGCACGAGGAGCGGTCGGCGCATGGACGAGCTGGAGAAAGCGGCAAGGTTGCTCTTGGAAGCGAAGCAGGTATGCGCTCTCACCGGAGCGGGCATATCGGTGGAGTCGGGAATACCCGATTTCCGCTCGCCGGGAGGGTTGTGGACGCGCTACGATCCCCTGGTCTACGCCACGCTGGAGTCGTTCTTACGCACCCCGGAGCGCTTTTACGAGATGGCCCGCGAGCTCAACCCCACCCTGGAGAACGCCCGACCCAACCCGGCCCATTATGCCTTGGTGGAACTGGAGAAGTTGGGCAAGTGCGCAGCCGTGATCACCCAGAACATAGACTACCTGCATCAGCGGGCCGGCTCCTCCACGGTGCTGGAGGTCCACGGCACCTACTCCAGAGGCCACTGCCTCGCATGCGGGCGCAAGTTCACCATCGAACAGATAAAAGAGCTGAGCGAGGACAACGCGCGGGTGCCTCACTGCCCGGAATGCGACGGGGTCATCAAACCGGACGTCATCTTCTTCGGCGAACCCCTCGATTCCGAGGTGCTGAGCAAGTCCGCGCTCATTGCTTCCACCTCCGACCTCATGCTGGTCATCGGCTGCAGCCTGGAGGTCTACCCGGCGGCTTCTCTCCCCATCTATACAAAGCGCAACCAGGGCAAGCTCATCTTCTTCAACAAGACCGAGACCGTTCATGACGGTTTGGCCGATCTGGTCTGTCTGGGCAATGCCGGCGAGGTGCTGCCGGCGCTGGTTGATGTTTATAAGAAACTGCTATGAGACGGGGAAAGGCCGCGGGAGGTCCGCGGCGATTCATGTGTTCGAGGAGGGACGTGGAGGGGGAATGGGAGCGAGGCCCGCGGGAAAGCGGAACTGAGCGGCAAGGGGTGTAGGGCTTTTCGGTATCGCGGCCGCGCGAGTCATCTGCAAGGGATTCATAGGAAAAGAGGAGGAGCATGGCTGAGAGAAAGAGCCCTCTGGATCAGCTTTTCGGCGGCGATCTGTTCAAGGCGTTTGGAGGTCGCGGCCGCGGGTCCAGGGAAAAAAGCGAGGCGGCGGAAAAGCGCAGGAAGCGCGTTTTGATCATCTTGGGGATAGTCGTAGGCGTGCTCGTGGCCCTCTTCGTCATCGCCTATCTGCTGTCCACCTTCTACACCGATTATCTCTGGTTTAAGGAAGTCGGGCAGGTGGGCGTATTCTGGAAGGTCATCACCACCAGGATATGGGTGTTCTTCCTCTTCGGAGCGGTGTTCTTCGCCGTCTTCTACGCCAACCTCTATATCGCCAGGCGCCTCGTTCCGAGATATGAACCCACGGCCGAGCCCAGCCCGGTGGAGAAGAGCCTCGCCGATTTCCGCGCCGCGGCGGGGAAATGGCTCAATCGGGGGATATTGGCCTTGTCCCTGATCATATCCTTCTTCGTGGCCTGGTCCTCTTCCCGCCATTGGGAGATGGTGCTCAAATATTTCACTCACGCCCCCGCGGGCACCCGGGATCCCATTTTCCATAAGGACATAAGTTTTTACCTGTTCAAGCTCCCCTTCCTGGAGTACCTGACGGGCTGGCTGTTCTCGGCATTGGTGGCCACCATCTTCTTCACCGCTGCGGCCCACTTTCTCTTCGGCGCCATCAATTTCAGCCGAAAGGAGCAGCGTTTCGCCGGCCACACCAAGGCTCACCTCTCCGTTCTGGCCGGGCTCATCCTAATCCTGCAGGCATACCGCTTTCGCCTGCAGATGTTCGAGACCCTCTTCCACCGCTCCGATACCCTCACCGGAGCCCACTACGCCGACGTACACGCTCTGGTCCCCGCCCTGTGGATCCTGGTTTTCGTCTCCCTGGCCTGCGCGGCGCTTTTCGTGGTGAACATCCGCTTCCGCGGATGGAAGCTCCCGGCCGTCGGGCTGATAGTGATACTGGCGGTCTCCATACTTGCCGGCTCGCTCTATCCGTTCATCATCCAGAATTACGTGGTGAAGCCGAAGGAGCTGGCGCGGGAGAGGGAGTACCTCGGTTACCACATCGAGGCCACCCAGGACGCTTACGGCCTGCAGGGTGACGGCGAGGGCGCTTCGGTGACCCAACTGGAGTTTCCGGCGGAGCAGAACCTGACCTACCAGGACATCCTCGATAATCAGGCCACCGTGCGCAACATCCGCCTGTGGAGCCCGGCCGAGCTCCTGCAGGTCCTCAACCAACGCCAGGAACTGCGCCAGGAATATGCCTTCAACGATGTGGATGTCGACCGTTATCGGCTGGCCAACGGCGAGTATACTCAGATGCTGGTATCCGCTCGCGAGCTGCTCCATAACCAGCTCCCCGCGGCTGCGCGCACCTGGCAGAACGAGCGCCTCTCCTATACCCACGGTTACGGATTGTGCATGGCCCCCTCCAATGAGGTGACCGAGGAGGGGGACCCGGTGCTTATGATCAAGGATATCCCCGTTCTGGTCAGTCGCATGCTCAGTCTCGACCTCACCCGCCCCGAGCTCTATTTCAACGAGACCTCCGACGGATACGTGGTGGTGCGAACGGGCGCCCCGGAGATCGATTACCCGCAGGGCGACACCAACGTCTACGTGGATCCTTTCTATCAGGGGAGCGGCGGGGTGCGGCTGGACGGCTTCATCAAGCGGCTGGCCTTCTCGCTGCGCTTCGCGGACATATCCCTGCTGCTCAGCGGCTATGTCAACAACGACTCCCGCCTCATCTTCCGGCGCACGCTGGAGGACCGCATATCCACGGTGGCCCCCTTCCTCACGCTGGACAAGGACCCCTACCTGGTTGTAGACGATGCGGGGGAGCTGATCTGGATGCAGGACGCCTACACCACCTCCGACCGCTATCCGTACAGCCAGTACCAAGGGGACATTAACTATATCCGCAATTCGGTGAAGGTGACCGTCAACGCGTATGACGGGAGGATGACCTTCTACCTCATGGACCCCGCTGATCCCGTGGCGGCCACTTACGCGCGGATTTTCCCAAAGCTCTTCACGCCGGAGGAGGAGATGCCCGCGGAGATCCGCGGCCACCTGCGCTATCCTGAGGGGCTCTTCAACACCCAGATGGGCATATTCAAGACTTACCACATAAACGACGCGGACGCTTTCTACCAGAAAGAGGACCTCTGGGACATCCCCACCCAGACCTATGGGGTGGATCGCAGCGCTGTCCCGGTGACCGCTTTTTACGTGATTTTGAGAATTCCCGGCGAGGAAAAGGAGGAGATGGTGCTGATGCAGCCCTTCAACCCGCGGGGGAAGGGCAATATGGTTGACTGGGTGGCGGCCCGCTGCGACGATCCTCATTATGGGGATATAATCAACTTCTCTTTCCCGGCCGGGCGGCTCATCACCGGCGTGCAGCAGTTCGAGGCGCTGGTGGACCAGCAGACCTCCATATCCGAGCAGATAACCCTGTGGAATCAGGCGGGTTCCACGGTGATCCGAGGCAATACCCTGGTCATACCCATCGAGACATCCCTTGTCTATGTCGAGCCGCTCTATCTGCAAGCCAGCAACCGCCCCATTCCTCAGATAAAGAGGGTGATCGTATCCGACGGCAACAGGGTGGTGATGAAGGAGACGCTGGATGAGGCCTTGAAGGGGCTCTTCGGCGGGGGGGAGGCTCAACCCCAACCCCAACCCCAGCCGCAGCCCGAGCCGGGACCGGAGCCGCAGCCGGAGCCGCAACCCGCCAGCCAGGCCGAGCTGATCCGATTGGCGGACCAAGTCTTCCAGGAGGCGATGGCGGCGCAGAGGGCCGGTGATTGGGCCACCTACGGCCAGAAGATAAACCGATTGGGCGAGCTCCTGGAGCAGCTTACAGCACCTTGACCTGGGTCTCGCAGCGTTTTATGGCACCGTTATCGATGCCGGGGCGTTCCTTGAGGGTTTGACCTCGGATAAGGAGGTAAGGCCTCGTTTCCTGCCCGGGCACCGGCGCATATGCGGCTCCGGGGCCGCGCTGAAAAAGTTGAAGGTTTGGGCCTGGCCCCAATTGAAGGTTTTGAGGGCTGACCCTGCCGGCTTAGGGGAGGTCGCGGTTCAGCCATTCTTTATAGAAGGTCTCCAGGTCCGGCTGGAAATCGTGAACCACCGGGTAACCGGGGGGCAGGGCTTCCACCTCCAACTGGGTGCGGCACCGCGGGCAGTAGTACTCGCGCAGCTCTATCCACTCCGGGTTGGAGTGCATCAGCGGCGGGTATATCTCCTGCATCTTCTCCTCGGTGTCCCGCACGTAGATGAGGGCTTCCAGCTTCCAGTTCTGACGCCAGTCCCCGAACTCGTAGCCGCAGTCGCATTTGACCACGCGGGATCCGTCCGGCTTGCTCGCAATGTAGAGATGCAGGCCCAGGGGCAGCAGGATGCGGTCATCCCAGGGAACGCGGCTCTGCATTATCTCCACCATCTTGTCGAACCGGTCGGGGTCCTTGAAGGAGCTCATGATGGCTCGCACCTCGTTCCAGGGGAGCTTTCCGTCAAGGAGCATCTCCAGGGTCTCGCGGTCATAAGCAGGCATTCCCTTCACCCCCTCACCCTCAAGCCCCGCTCTCTCCCGGCGGCAGATCGTCCGCCTCCGAGAAGCGGAAATCGTCGGGAAGCCGCCAGAACTCGCGGAACCAGCGGCCCCAGCGCGCGGACAGGTCCATGGACTGGTTGTACATCACCCTGACCTCCTTGACCATCCTCCCCGCCAGTACCCTCTCGCGCTCCGAGACCAGCCAGTCGCGAACCGGGACCGCCCTTCGGGCCCGCTCCTCCCGCATCTCCTCGCGGCGCTTGGCGGTCTCGGCGGAGTCCACCCGCCAGAGCCCGCTCTCGTCCCGTCTCACTTCGGCTCCGCAGACGCTCTCCGCGTAGCGGGGCAGGATGAAGCCGCCGTTCAGATCGTCCTCGATGAGGGCGGGGTCGCGTTCCAGCGGGTCGCCCAGCCCTCCGCCCCCGCGGTAGATGGAATAATAGATGTCGCCGTGGTTCATGCGGTAGGGATAGTTCAGGGTGCGGCAGTCGAAGAGGTGGTCCCCCTTGACCAGGCGGCTTATCTCGGAGTCGGCGGGGTCGTCCTCCCGACAGGGGTAGGGCTCCTTGCGCGCGAAGCGCTGCAGCAGGTCGGTGTTGAGCACGTTGTGACGGTAGCCGCTGGCCGAGGGATATCCGCCGAAGATGCCGGGGCTGGGGAAGACGCTGCCGTCCCCGCAGTTCTGCATGACCAGGTCGGGGGTCTTCCACACGGCGTAGAGCGAGGCGTAGCCGGAGCCTCCGCGGTACTTGCCCATCCCCGCGGAGTTCGGCTTGACGCAGCGGCCCAGGTAGATGAAGGGGATCAGCAGCTCCCAAACCTCCGCGTCGCCCATGTTGCCCTCTGGGTTCCACATGGCCGCGCAGTAGTCGGCCCCGTCGGCGATGGCCCTCGCCCCCACCCCCTGGCAGGAGACCTCGAAGTTGAGAATGCCGGTGTCCCGCCCGTACTGGTCCTTGCCCCCGCCCTGCATGGCGTTCATGGTCATGCCGTAGCTGGAGAGCACCTCCTCCACATAACCGCGCGCGAAGAAGGCCCGGGACAGCGCCCGCACCAGGCCGGTGAAGGCGGGGATGAGAAATCCCCAGGCGGCGCCGGTGGCCGCTTCCTTTACCACCGGATTGGCCAGGGTGAAGGGCGGGAATTCGTGGGTGGTGGCCAGGTAGGCTCCGTCGTTGACCTTGTCGTTGGGGATGACCGTCTGGGTCAGCAGCACCCAGATGGCTCCCTGCATGGCCGAGGGCGGGCAGTTGAAGGAATGGTAGCCCCACTTGCTGGCGCCGTCGAAGGAGATGTGAAACTCCCCCTTGGGCCCGATAGTCAGCTCCAGCGGGGCGTGGGAGAGGGTGTCGACGGCCGCGTAATCGGGAAGGCCCTTCTCTCCTTTGAACAAGAGGTCCACGAAAGTGGGGCAGAAGTATCTGCCGGGCACGGTGGTCTCCCGGATGCGCTGGATGAAGGTGCGGCGGCCCTCCTCGATGGCTTCGCGGATGAACTGCTTGAAGGTATCGATGCCCTCCTCCCGGATGATGCGCTCCACAGCGTCCCTGATCATGTGGCAGCCGGCTATGCGGGTGCGCTCGTCCAGCTTCCAGAACATGGGGGTGCGCACCCCTTGCTCGCAGCGTATCTCGTGGTCGCGGAAGACGATGTCGTTCTCGCCGATCTTGTTGGCGGTGAGCGCCAGCCCGTCTTCGTATGAGGAAATGGGCCCCACCGGCACGTTGCCGGGAGTGGAGGCGCCTATGTCGGTGACGTGGGTCACCCCGCCGGCCCAACCCACCAGCTCGTCCTCCCAGAAAATGGGGACGAAGGTCTGCACGTCGGAGTTGTGGACGTCGCCGATCTTGGGGATGTTGTTGGAGAAGATGTCGCCGGGACGGATGCGCGGATTGAACTCGTAATCGTTGCGCACCATGAACTTTATGGCGTCGGACATGGTGTGCACGTGCACGATGATGCCGGTGGAGAGGGCCACCGAGTCCCCCTCGGGGGTGTAGAAGGCGAAACAGAGCTCGCCTATCTCCGAGACGATGGGGGAGGCGGAGATGTTCATGGCCGTCTCCCGCGCGTTGACCAGGCCGCCGCGCAGCTTGGCGAAGATCTTCTCGTAGCGGATGGGCTCGTTGGTCTTAAGCGGCAGGGTCTTCAGACCCCAGTAGCATCCGGTCTCGGCCAGCAGCCTCTCCGATTCCTCCAGCATCTCCTTGAGGGTCCTTCCGTCCCAGCCGATGGGCTTGTGGTCCCTCAGCGTCTCTCCGCACTGCTTGGGCAGATACTCGCTCATGCCTCGCACCCCCTCACTCTTCGGCTTCGGCTTCGTCCCGCTGCAGGTGGAAGATGCGGTGCCCGTCGAGGAAGACGGAGCATTCCGGCGGCACCACCAGGGTGGTGGAGGGGCTCTCGATGATTGCCAGCCCATGAAGGCGGTTCCCCGCTTTCAGCTCTCCCATCTCCCAGATGGATGCTTTCAACCAGCGCCTTTTCCAGAAGACCTCCCGCTCGCCTTTAGAGGCGGACGCGGGAGGCTCCTCTCCCTGCAGGGGCTCGTCCGGCAGGGCCGGTTTCTCCACGTCCACGGTCCCGGAGACGATGACCATGGGGATGAGATAGCCGAGCTCCGGCGACTTGGCGGCCCGCGCGTAGACCTTCCCGTAGAGATCCTCGAAGGCGGCGATGGCGTCCAGCATGCCCCGCGCTCCGTCGATCCATTCCCTGCCGGTGTTCACCTCCAGGTCGCGCAGCTGGCCCAGATACTGCATGCGCAGGAGCACGCGGAAGGAGATGTCCTTCTCGGAAAAGCCGCTCTTGGCGAACTCGCCGATGACCTTCTCCCGCAGGCCGGCTACCTTGGCGTTGATCATCGCCGCCACCCCCTCATAGACCTCGTCCGGCAGGCCGGGAAGCACCGGAAGGTCGATGGAAGCGTCGTAGCGGTACTCGAAATCGGAGCAGGCGCAGCCGAAGGCGGAGAAGCCGGCGGCCCAGGAAGGGACCAGCACCTGCTCGAAGCCCAGCCCCTCGGAGATCCCTCCCACGTGCAGGGGGCCGCCCCCACCGTAGGAGAGCAGGGTGTAGTTGACGGGCGCGTAACCCTTGCCCAGGATGCGCGCCAGGACCTCGTTCTTCAGGGACTCCTCGAAGAGCTCCACCACCCCGGCGGCCGCCTCGTACACGTCGATCTTCAGGGGCCCGGCCACCTGCTCCTGCAGCGCCCGCAGGGCGGCGTCGCGGTCCAGCTTGATGTCTCCGCCCAGGAAATAATCGGGGTTGAGCGTTCCCAGGGCCACGTTGCAGTCGGTGATGGTGGGGGTGTCCACCCCTCCCTCAGGCCAGCAGCAGCCGATGCGGTACCCGGCGGAGTCCGGCCCTATCTCTATGCGGTTGGAAGTGGGGTTGACGCGGATGTAGGATCCTGTCCCCGAGCCCACCGAGTCCGTTTCCACCAGGGGTATGGCCAGCAGGGTGCGGGCGATGTCGGGGTAGGGCTTGATGTCGAACTCCCCCTCGGTGATGATGGCCAGGTCGAAGGAGGTGCCCCCGATGTCGGTGCACATCACGTTGGGTATCCCTGTTCTCTCCGCCAGCCAGCGCGCCCCGATGACCCCCCCGATGGGCCCGGAGATGAGGGTGCGCGCCAGTTCCTGCGCCTCGTGGGTTATGGTGCCCCCGTGCGAGGCCATGATGCGGAGGTCGAAGCGGGCCCCCTGTTCCTTGACCCGAGAGTCGATGAGCTTCATCTGCTTGCGGGAGGGCTCGGCCACGAAGGCCTCCACCACCAGGGTGTTGAGGCGGGGAAAATCGCCGCGGACGGGATAATACTCGGATGAGAGGTATACGGGCACCTCCGTACCCCTCTCCCTCATGACCTCCTCCGCCAGCTCCTTCACGCGGTGCTCGTGGGCGGGGTTGCGGTAGGAGAAGAGCAGATTGACGCAGATGGACTCCACCCCCTCCTCCAGCAGTTCCTCCACCGCCTTCCTGGCCTCCTCCTCGTAGAGGGGTATGGCGATGTCCCCGAAGGTGTCGATCCTCTCGGGGATGCCGCGGATGAGCGAGCGGGGGACCAGGGGCGGGTTGTGCTGATGGGTGACCACGTGCAGGCGGTCGGAGTAGGAATAGCCGAGGTAGGTCTGCTCGCCCAGCTCCAGCTTGAAATAGTCCTCCATGCCGCGGGACACCAGCACCCCCACTTTGCGTCCCTGCCTCTGCAGCAGGCGGTTGAGGATGGTGGTGCCGGAATAGATCCCGGTGACCAGGCTGGGGAAGGCGCGGGTGGAATTGGTGTCCCAGTAGGAGAGGGCGTCATTGGCGGAGTTGAGGAAGCCGACGGATTCGTCCTCCGGGGTGGTCTGGGCTTTCCCCACCACGAAGTCGCCTGCTTGGTCGATGATGAAGGTGTCGGTCATGGTGCCGCCGGCGTCGATGGCCAGGATGCGGGGTTCTCTCTGATGTGTCATCACTCCCTCCTCATTGACTCGAGGGCCCGTGTTGCCGCCGCCGGCCGCGGGTAAGCCGGCAGCCAGGCATTACGGATAGGGCCGTCAAAAGATGCCGACAAGCCTTTCTCGCTTCGCTTGCAGGGAAAAGATAAAACACCCCCAGGTCGGTGTCAAACCCCTTGAAATAAGCCCTTGAGGCAATTAATTTACATATCGTAATAATTTGAGTGAGGGTTGTTTCAGTCCCGGGCATACCAAACGCCAGACCCGTATGGCTGTGGGGTGAGCCCGCATCACCGAGGCATGGCCTCAGGTTATTATGGCGATCGTGAGACCTTTCCCTCGACGACCCCCTCCAGGCTATTTCAAGGGAGGGCGGAGGTGGCGCCAGGGATGGGCGGCCTCGAACGCGGCGGCAGCGCGCAGCACCGTGTCCTCGTCCCACAGGTTGCCGGCTATCTGCATGCCGATGGGCAGCCCCGCATCGGTGAACCCGCAGGGCACCGAGGCGGCGGGCTGCCCGGTGAAATTGAAGGGCAGGGTGAAGGGCACCCAGCCGGTGGGGCCCACCTCCTTGCCGTCGATGACCGTGGGCCCCATGGGGCCGGGGCCCGGCTCGTCTATCTCGAAAGCGGGGACCGCCGTTGTCGGCGTGATCAGGAGGTCGTAGCGGCTGAAGGCCTCCCGCAACTCCTCCCAAAGGCCGTAGCGGTGGAACTGCACTCTGCAGACGTCGCGGTTGCTGAATACGCCGGCCAGGTCCAGGAACGGAAGGTATAGCGGATAGGCATTCTCCTTCCACTCCTCCAGCCTGTCCTCGAATGCCGCGACGGTCTCCGAGAGCACCAGGGTTACCCAGTCGGCCTCGGGGCTGCTGATACGCAGCTCCACCTCCTCGACATCGCACCCCATGTCCCGGAAGGAGAAAGCGGCTTCCCGCACCGCTGCGGCCACCTCGGGGTCCACCGCGGGCGCGTATCCAAGATCGGGGCTGTAGGCGATCCGCAGGCCCTCCACGCCATCCTTCAGCGAATGGCGGTACCGCTGGGGGGGCGCCGCGAGGCAGAGGCGGTCTCGCGTATCCGGCCCCGCCGCCACCTCCAGGAAAAGCGCGGTGTCCTCCACCGTGCGGGTCAGCGCCCCCTCGTGGGCCAGGGTGTCCCATCCGGGCAGGTGGGGGTGCCAGGGAACCCTGCCGAAGTGGGGCTTGAGCCCGAAGATGCCGCAGAGGGAGGCGGGTATGCGTATGGAGCCGCCTCCATCGTTGCCCAGGGCCAGCGGGCACAGGCCCGCCGCCACCGCTGCCGCGGACCCGCCGCTGGAGCCGCCGGGGGTTCGGCCGGTGTCCCAAGGGTTGCGCGTCTTCCCGAAGAGGAGGTTCTCGGTTATGCCGATGAGGCCGAACTCAGGGAGGTTGGTCTTGCCCAGCATGATGCCGCCCGCCGCCTTGAGGCGCTCCACCACCACCGCGTCCGTGTCGGGGACATGATCGCGGTACAGCCGAGATCCGAAGGTGGTGCGCACCCCCGCGGTGAAGATATTGTCCTTCACGGCGAAGGGGACTCCCTCCAGGGGGCGGGCCCTTTCCTCTCTCCAGGCCAGCTCCGCCTCCCGCGCCGCCTCCCGCGCTCTCTCCAGGGTCAGGGTCACGAAGGCGTTGATCTTCGGGTTGATCTCATCGATGCGCGCTGCAAAAGCGTCGACGGCCTCCACCGGCGACAGTTCCCCCGAGCGGTAGGCTCCGAGGAGCTCGACCGCCGACATCCAGACCAGTTCGTCGGACAATACTCCCACCCCCTCTAAGGTCACCTTTAAGGTTCCCGAGCGCTTTAAAGGATCCCCAGCCTCACCCCCGCCCGCATAAGGGGGCCCAGCGCCCTGTTGACCGCCGCGGGCCTCATCCAGAACACCTTCTCCGTCTCCACCAGCTCGATGCAGTTGCCCTCGGGGTCGAGCACATAGGCCACCCTTCCCACCGAGCCGGTGCCCATGTCGATGCGGGTGACCGGCATATACGGGCGCGCCCCCCCGGAGACCAGCTCCTCCACCGTGGCTTCCAGCCGGTCCACGTCGAAGGCCATCTCCATCATGCCGATGTCGCCCCATCTCCTATCGGCGAAAATGGGCTTGCCCTTGTAGTCCAGGGTATGCACCAGCGTCACCCTTCCCGGATCAAGGTTGGGGATGGAGCCCCTCGCCGGGCCCGGCCTCTCCAGTATGACCATCTCCATCTCCCCTCCGCCGGTGACCTCGTCCAGCTCGGGAAGGGTCCCTCTGAACTCGTGGACCACGCGGGTGAAACCCAGCACGTCCGAGTAGAAATCCCGCATCTTCTTCATATCGCTGACCCCCACGCCCACGTGATGCACTCCCCCCGCTCGCGGGCGCCGCGCCGTCCCCACCTCCACCAGCTGCAGCAGCAGGTCGTCGGGGTCGCGCAGGTAGGCGTAGCGCATGATCCCGCCGCGGCTCATCTCCAGGGTGCGCACCGGCGTCAGGAACTCGACCCCCGCCTTTTTCAGGTCGAGGTAGAGGGAGTTGAGGTCGTATGCTGCTATGCCCAGCTCGAAGAAGCCGAGGTCTCCCCAGCGCACCGGTTCCGCCGGCTCCAGGGGCTTGGTGGAGGTGTGTTCGCACAGCTCGATGACCCCGCCCCCGGAGGCATTGGCGGCCATGATGATGCGCATCTCCACCACCGCGCCGATGACCGATTCCATCTCCTCGAGGTAGGCGGTGTGGTCGTTGGCCTTCACTTTGAAGCCAAGGTGCCTTCGGTAGAAATCGTAGGACCTGCCGGCGTCGCGAACCCCTATGCCCGCGTGCTGATAGGCGTTTATCATGGCCACCTCCTCGGCTGGACCGCTATTAGCTGGGAGCCCGTGTAAGCTCGATTCAATACATATCACGATTATACTCCCGCTTTGATGATAGAATCAGGGGGCGCGGAAAGAAGAGGAGGCAGGGCCTTGAGGGGACGGACGCTGGAGGAGACGCCGGAACGCATGGTGGGGCGGGACGGGATGATCCGCTTCGGGACTTTCCGCCGGCCTTTCGAGGACCCCAACATACTCGACGCGCCGCTGGCGCCGTGGGGGCCCGTACCCGCCGCCCTGCGGCGCCTGCGCCTGAAGGAATGGCAGCATTACGGGATCATCACCCCGGAGAAGTATTTCGGCATGGTCATCTTCGACGCCAAGTTCATGGGCGTGTCCTTCGTTTACTGCTACGACCGGGGGAAGAAGATTCTGTTCGAGCACTCTCGGCAGGGCGGGGGGAAGTCCGCCAAGGTGGCCGGGCAGCTCTATGATGATCGCTGCGAGTTCCGGCAGCGGGGTTACCTGCTTCGCTTCGAGAACAGGCTGGAACGGGGCCACCACCTCATCTCCTTGGACATATCCTCCCGCAAAGGTATCCCCGCCATGCGCGGCGAGTTCCGCTTGGAGGAGGACCTGGACAGGATGGAGCCGCTGGTGCAGGTAAGCCCGATTAAGCCTTGGAGGCCGCTTTACACCCACAAGGCGGCCCTCCCCGCGTCGGGCTGGGCGGAGGTGGGAGGGGAGCGGGTGGAGCTGGATCCTTCCCGGGACATCGCCCTCATGGACGAGCAGAAGACTTATTATCCCTACTTCAGCTTCTGGGAATGGTCCACCGGGGCGGCGCGGGACGAGCGCGGCCGCATCATCGCCTTCAACCTCTGCCGCAACATGATCAAGGGCGACGAGTGGGCCAACGAGAACTGCCTGTGGGTGGACGGCAGGATATCCCTGCTCTCCGCGGCACGCTTCACTTTCGATAAGGGCGAGGTCATGCGGCCCTGGAGGATGCGCACCACGGACGGGCGGGTCGAGTTGGCCTTCCGGCCGCAGGGCGAGAGGGCGCAGAGGATAAACCTGGGGCTGGTGCGCTCGGACTTCCATCAGCCCTTCGGCCTTTACGAGGGCTGTCTAACCGATGACGGGGGAATGCGCCACGCGCTCAGGGACGCCTTCGGACTGGCCGAATACCACCTCACCCGATACTGATCCGACATTGCCGGGTTTTAGCCGTATTCCGTCATCGGCACCGCCGCTGTCCGTTGATATAATCGATTGAGATGGGTAAGGGGCCTTGAAGGTCCGGTCGCTTTTCGGAGGTGAGGGAGCTGGAGAGGATAATATGCCCGGCCATGTCCATAGATGACAAGTACCGAACCATGTACGCGTCGCTCATGGGCATATTCAACAGCATCGCCAATTACGCCCGCGACAATCTGGAACCCCGCCAGTTTCAGGAGCTCATCAACGCGGCCATGCGCGGTGTGGGGGAGGGGGCGGGCAAGCGGCTGGTCAAGGTGTACAAGCTCAAGCCGACCGTGGAGGACGCCATCAAGCTGCTGCTCCTCCTCAACAACGAGAGTCTGGCCTACCTGCCCAAGCTAAAGCAGATATACGGGGAGATCGAGGGAGACCAGGGATATCTGGTGGTGCGCAACGATCCCTGGTATGAATGGTTCTTCAAGCACATCCCCATCAACTGCGAGGAGTCCTGCTCCCAGTTCGAGTTTTTCGGCCTGGTGGAGGAGCTGGGAGGCAAGTTCAAGATCGAGGTGGTCTCCTCCAAGCCGCGGGGAGACGACCAGTGCCGCTTCAGGATAACCAAGGTGAAGTAGCGGACTGGGCGCGCCCGCCCGTTCGCGAGTCCCGCCTCAAGAGCGTCCTCGATGGAGGGCTTTTCGCGGTGACGGCGGATCTCGCCCCTCCCCGCGGCGCCGACCCCTCGCGCATGCTCGGAGCGCTGAACCGGCTCGAAGGGAGGGTCGATGCCCTCAACCTCACCGAGAACCAGGGCGCCAGGGTTCGCGCCTGCAGCTTGGCTGCCTGCGCCCTGGTGATGCGTCATTCGAGGCTGGAGCCGGTCCTGCAGGTGGTTTGCAGGGGACGCAACCGCCTGGTCCTGCAGGGAGAGCTGCTGGGAGCGGCGGCGCTGGGGGTGTGCGACCTGCTGGTGCTCAGGGGAGACCCGCCGGGGCTGGGAGACCATCCTGACGCTCTGGACTTCCTGGACCTGGATGTCCCCGATATTCTGCGGGCCGCGAGGCGCATGGAGGAGGAGGGGCGTCTCATCAGCGGGGAATCGCTGGACTCGAGGCCGCGCTTCTTTCTCGGGGCCGCCGTCGATCCGGACCCGGAGCGCGAGGAGGAACTTAAGAGGATGAAGGCCAAGGCGGAGGCGGGAGCAGGGTTTTTTCAGACCCAGCCGGTGTTGGACCTGGAGAGATTCACTCGCTGGATGGAAGCGGCAAGGGAGTGCTTGGGGAGCGCGCGCCTTCTTGCGGGGGTTTTGGTCCTGGGGAACGCGAGGGTCGCGCGCAAATTGGCCGGAGCGCTCCCGGGGATGCGGGCGGCGGCGGGCATAGCGGAACGGCTGGAAGGGGCGGCCGATCCCCGCAGGGAGGCGGTGCGCCTGGCTGCGGAGACGGTTGAGAGCTTGCGCGGAGTGCCCGGGGTGAGCGGTGTGCATCTCATGGGAGGAGGCGATACGGGATTACTGGTCAGTACGCTGGAGGCCTTAGGGCGGCAGGGCGGTGGCGGGGAATGAGGCGGTGATCGGTATGCTGGTGGACATGCACGTTCACACCGCCCCCTGCTCCCCCTGCTCGTTCATCGACCCCGAGATGATGCTGGAGTGGGCGGAGCGCATGGGGCTGGATGCCCTCTGCGTCACCGAGCACGATGAGATCTGCGGTGCCCAACAGGCCTGGGAACTGGGCCGGAAGCGGGGTTTTCGGGTTTTCCGCGGCGTGGAGGTATATACCGAGATGGGGGACATGCTGGTCTTCGGCTGGCTTAAAGACGCCCCCGGATGGAAGGTGCCCTACCGAGAGCTGCTGGAGGAGGTTCATTCCTCCGGAGGCATAGTGATTCCTGCCCACCCCTTCAGGGGCCAGGGCGGCCTGGAGGAGATGCTGGGCGGCGAGGGGATGCGGGAGTTGCTTAGCACCTGCGATGCCCTTGAGGTGATCAATGGGGGCACTTCCCCCGATCACAACAGGGTGGCGGCGGAGGCGGCCAGGCGCTTCGGTTTGCCCGGGGTGGGCGGCAGCGACGCCCATCATCTGGCTCAGCTTGGCCGCGCCCTGACCGAGTTCGAGCGGGAGATCGAGAGCGAGGAGGACCTTATGCGCGAGATAAGGGCGGGCCGCTGCCGCGCCATATACATGAAGGACGCGCCGCGCCTGAGGCGGCCTTCGGCGGGTTGGTCGATCTGAGCTTGTTCTTGTCGATGGTGGGAGCGCCGCTCATCAAGGTGAAAAGGCGCGTCTGGCCCTATCCCTGACCCCTTCCACTATCCAGTCGGGGGTCGATGCCCCTCCCAGTATTGCCAGCCGCCTTACTCCGCGGATCTCCTCCGGGTCGAGCTCGTCCGCCGTCTCCAGCTGCAGTGCGGGGGTCCCGCTGAGCAAGCATATCTTGCGCAGATATGAGGTGTTGGAGCTGTTGTGCCCTCCCACCACCAGCACCAAGTCGCAAGAGCGGGCCAGGCGGCGGGCTTCCTGCTGTCGGGCGATGGTGGAATGGCAGAGCGTGTCGATGACCCTCAGGTCGGGGACCCGTCCCAACAGGACGTTGACCAGACCGCGGAAGAGCTCCAAGTCCACCGTGGTCTGGCAGATCATCCCCACGCGCCTTTTCCGCCTGCCCCCTTGCTTCCACCAGGCATCGAGGCCGTGACGGTCGGAGACAACATCGGCTCTGCCTTCAACGCAGCCGAGGATGGCCCGCACCTCGGGATGTTCGGAGGAACCCACCACCAGGAGGCTGTAACCCGAATCGACCAGCTCCACCGCGCCTCTCTG
>JACVIY010000048.1 GCA_015711755.1 Candidatus Geothermincola secundus
CAGCCACGGCCCTCGCGGCCTTGCGGGCTTCCATGACGGTGGCGGCTCCCTTCACCCTTATCTCCACGAATCGGGTGGCCCCCTCACCGTCCAGCACAATGAGGCGGGCCAGCTCGGAGCAAGCCCGTATGAGCAGCTCGAGGAACTCCTCCCTCCGCGGGCGCACGCCGGAGAGTCCGTTGGCCATGAGCAGGACCATGTCGTTGGTGCTGTTGCATCCGTCAACGCTGATGAGGTTGAATGTGCGGTTCACCGCCTCCTTCAACAGCATGCTCAGCACATCCGCCTCCAAGAGGGCATCGGTGGTTATGAAGGCGAGCATGGTGGCCATGTCCGGCCGGATCATGCCTGCCCCCTTAGCCATACCGCCGATCTTGAACCCCTCGCCGCCCACTTCCAACTGTTTGGGGAAGGTGTCGGTGGTGAGGATGGCGCGGGCGGCGTCATCGTATCCTTGTGGACGCAGCTGCGATGCGGCTTTCCTTATGCCTTCAGCCACGTTGTCCATGGGCATCTTCACCCCGATGACCCCCGTGGACGCCACCGCGACCTCATGGGAGGTGATCTTGATGCTCTTGGCGGCGGAGATGGCCTCGGCCGCTTCCGACCCCATGCACAGGGCGTGGCGCATGCCTTTCTCTCCCGTGCAGGCATTGGCGTTGCCGCTGTTGATAACGGCTGCTTGCAGCCTCCCGTCCTCCAGATGCTTCTCGGTCACCTGCAAGGGAGCCGCTCTGAAAAGGTTGGTGGTGAAGACCCCCGCGGCTCGCGCCGGTACCTCGCTGAAGAGCATGGCCAGGTCGAGCTGGCCGCTCTCCTTTATGCCGCAGGCCACTCCCGATGCCTGAAAACCCAGCGGCGCGGTCACGCCGCCCCTCTCTTTCCCGCCGTTATCTCTATCCGACATACCATCAACTCCCCGCTTGTCGCCGCCTTCCGCCGATTAGGCTCATTGCAAGAGCAGGCGTTGACCCGAGCGCCGCCGAACCCCCGCTCCCATCTCAGGGGAAAAGCGCCAGATCCTCCAGGCCCGCCGTCTCCTCGAAGCCCATTACCAGGTTCATGCATTGTATCGCCTGACCGCTGGCCCCCTTTACCAGGTTGTCTATGGCGGTGGAGATCACCGCCCATCCACTGCGGACATCCACCCCCAGCCCCATCAGGCATAGATTGGTCCCGCTCGCCGCCTTGGTCTGGGGCCACTGGCCTTCCGGCAAGATCCGCACGAAGGCCTCTCCTCCGTAATCCTCCTCATAAGCCGAGCGCATCTCTTGCGGTGCGCCGCCACCCAATTGCAAATAGGCATTGCTGAGTATGCCCCGGCTCATGGGCGCCAGCTGCGGGGTGAACAAGACCCGAACCGCCTCTCCCGCCAGCAATCCCATCACCTGCTCCATCTCCGGGATGTGGCGGTGGCTGTTGACGCCGTATGGCCTGATGCTGGCGTCGCACTGAGGATAATGGGTTTCCAGCGATAACCCCCTCCCCGCGCCGGATATCCCGCTCTTGGCATCGACTATGACCGTCGAGCCCTCCAGCCAACCCCGCCGCAGAGCGGGAGCCACCGCCAGCAGCGCGGCCGTCGGGTAACATCCCGGCACCGCCACCAGGCGGGCCCCTTCAAGGGCCTCGCGGTTGAGCTCGGGCAGCCCGTAGACCGCCTCACCCAGAAGGGAAGGTGCCGCGTGCTCCACCCCGTACCACTCCCGGAAGACGGAAGGGTCGCGCAAGCGGAAATCGGCCGAAAGGTCGAAGACCCTGGCGCCCTTCTCCAGCAGGGGGAGTGCCGCCCGCATGGCTTTACCGTGAGGCAAACAGATGAAGAACGCCTCGGCCCGTCCGAGGGCTTCCTCAGGGTCGAACTCCTCGTAGCGCATCTCCTCCAGCGGCCAAAGATGGGGATAGAGCTCTCCCACTTTCCTTCCCGCGAACTCATGGGCGGTGATGTAGGACACATCCGCATAGGGGTGCCGGCTCAGCAAACGGAGCAGCTCCGCCCCCGTATAGCCGGACGCGCCGATGATGCCTACCTCCATGCTCAGCTCTCCTTTCTTATACAATAATATGTATATTTATACAGATATGTGATCAGCTGTCAACCCCCGTCACGCCCTCAAACAAACGACCATCATGAGGACGATTGACGGTCGGACTACGGCAAACAGCACTTCACGAGATTATCCGAACGCCGCAAATCGCGAGAGATAGGCTAAGAACCGCACCCTCCTTCACCGTCACCGACCGAGGGAAAACCTGTCCTCTGGGTTACAATATCATGGTGAAACGGCAGCCGCGTCACATCGCTTTAAGGAGGGGAAGATGGAGTATGAGGAGATAGTTGAGAGGGTCAAGCGGGTGGTGGAGACCCCGGTCAGGCCCATACCCGAGGTAGTCTTGCAGCGCGAGAAGGAGGAGTTTTACAGAAAGCACGCTCGCTCCCTCGAGCTCTTTGAGGAAGCCAAGAATTATATCCCGGGGGGAGTTGAGCACAACCTGGCCACCACCAAGCCCTTCCCCTTGGCCATGGACCGCGCCAGCGGGTACCGAATGTGGGACGTGGACGGAAACGAGTACGTGGATTATCTGTTGTGCGGGGCTCCCATCATCCTCGGCCACCACTACGAGCCGCTTGACGATGAGGTGGTGAAGGTAATCCAAGAGAAAGGTCCGAGCACCGGGCTCACCTCCGAGTTCGAGATCCTGGCGGCCAGAAAGATCTGCGAGCATATGCCCTCGGTTGAGAGGGTCCGTTTCCTGCAATCGGGCACCGAGGCGGACATGGCCGCCCTGCGGATCGCCAGAGCCTGGACGGGAAGGGACAAGGTGGTCAAGGTAGAGGGCTCGTATCACGGGTGGTATGACATTTACGTGATGAACCTGCACATACCGGGCACCGGAGGCCTCAATTCCAAAGGGATACCGGCCATCGCTTACGAGCACCTTCTTGAGGTGAAGCCCAACGACTTCGAGGGTCTGGAGAGGATCTTCGAGGAGCACGGCAGGGAGATCGCCTGTATGGTCCTGGAACCCGTAGGCGGTGAATCGGGGGTGCACCCGGTCCACCCCGAATGGAACCGCCGCTGCCGCGAGCTTTGCAGCGAACACGGTTCCCTGCTGATATTCGACGAGGTGGTCACGGGTTTCCGCCTGGACATGGGGGGCGCTCAAAAGTATCTCGGGATCGATCCCGATCTGACGGTGCTGGGAAAGATAATCGCCCACGGCTATCCTTCCGCGGGGGCGGTGGGGGGCAAAGCCGAGATCATGGACATCTGCGGAGCGGGGATGGGAAACAAACCATATCTGGGAGGTACCCTCGCCGCCAACCCCATCACCTGCTGCGCCTGCTATCACGCCATCCGGCTGATGGAGGAGACCGATGCCGTAGCCAAAGCCACGGCTTATGCGGATCGCTTGGTGGCCGAGCTCAACGAGCTCTTCTCCACTCGTCCCGACCTCCCCTTTTTCCTTTATAACTTCGGCCCCATCATCCATTATGTGACCACCGGCTTCTTCGCCGTGGACATCTCCGGGCCCCAGGCCATGGAGATCTTCAGGCGCAAAGATGTCGCCGAGGAATATCAGATGGTGGCCTCCAACCGCGGCCTCAACTCCCTGGCGGGGACCCGCATGTATACCTCCATGCAGCACGACGACGATGCGCTGAGGCGTACTGTGGACGCATGGGAGTACATCCTATCGCTCATCCCCAGATCCTGACAGCGCTTTAATATCGTCAGCCCGAGGCGCCTCCGCCGAGCCCTTCCGCTGCAAAGCGTTTTCAGCGCTGGAAATACATGGGCCGCTCGGCCACCACGGGGACGCCGTTGGAGGAACGCAGGTGGATGGAGACGTCGCCGGCCAGGGTGTCGTGGCGTCCGTTGCCCGCCCCTTCCTCGTGAACGGGGATGGTCAGGCGGGAGCGAGCCGCCACCATGATACCCGAGCGGGTCAGGGTGGTGCCGTCGCCGCGGTGGTAGTCTATCTCCAGCAGGGCATCCTCTGCGCCGGGGTTCTGGATGCACAGCCAGGTGTCGAACCCCGAGCGGGTGCACCCCTCGGCGAAAAACCATTCCTGAAGGGGCGAGGCCGCCCCCAGCACGTCGTGCCCTCCCGTCCAGGCGTCCCGATAACGGAAATACATGGGCCGCTCGGCCACCACGGGGACGCTGGATAGCACCGCGAAAGAGAAGTCGATCCCCGGCTCCAACAGGTGGTTGAGGTGCACGGTGATGCGGGAGCGCGCGGGCAGCTCCACGGGGAATGCCCGCTCCTCCCCTTCCGCGGTCTGGAAGATCAGCTGGGCTGATCCAACCTCCGTTCCTGGGTTCTGAAGGCAGGCCCAAGCGTCGAAGCCCTCCCGGGTGGTGCCTTCGGCGAAGTACCATTGATCGAGGGGAGAGGGCGATCCCATGGCACAGTGGCCTCCGTCCAGGGCAATAGAGAGGTCGCGGCCGTGGACGGAGCAGCGGGAGATGTCCATGGTCACATCATGCCCTCCCGCTCGCAGCGCCTGCATGTTGGACTCGAGCATGAGGCGCAGAGCATTGTAGGGGTAACCGGTGCAGGTGGTCCCGTCATGGTAGGGATCGGAGGTCTCGCCGTAAGGGGTGTCGGGGTCGTGCCTTCCGTACCCGCTCACCGCGTGGAGGACGTGCTTGCATGCGTAATAGTCGAGCATGACCGGGTCGCGAGAGGCCAGCAGCATATCGGTGCGCACCGCCCGAGAATACGGGGCCGCGGGGCCGGTGGGGTGGGAGGGGCTGGTCCAGACGGCATCGATGATGTTGAGGCAGGGGAAAACGGTCTCGTTCATGACCCTCCCGCAGAAGCCCCTCAGCATCAGATCGTTGTGCACGTCCTCGGTCATGTGGATACTGGGCACGCCCATGAAGTTCTTCACCGCCGCGGTGGCCCCCAGGGCATGGTGGCTCTTGAGGACGGGGATGTTGATCAGCTTGAGCCTGGAGCGGTCATAGCGCGCACCGTCCCAGATGCCGTGCTTCAGTGAGACGCAGGTCCCCCGGCCGGTCACGAACTTCGGATAGGATATGTTGCCGCCGACGAAGACGTAACCCTCGCGGTAGTCACCTGCGCTGAACTCCGACACCAGGTTGTCGGTCACCGACCACCAACTGGAGCAGGATACGCGGGATGGATCGCCGAAGGAATCGAGCATGCTGTGGTAAGTGCGGTGGATGTCCTCGCCGTTGACGTTGTAGAGGTCGAAATCGCCGCCTCCCTCACAGTTCTCCACCACCACCACCTCGCCGGTGAACCCCTCTGGATGGGATAGGATGGCGGTAATGAGCCCCTGGACGACGTCCACATTGGTCATGCCCCGCTGGTCATAGGCCAGGTTCACTTTCAGGAGCACGACGTCATCCGAAGATATGAGGCCGCCGGGTCCGGCCCCCGGGCAGTCCCTGCCGCTGTCGTAAAAATATAGTCCGCTCTCGCCCATCAGCCCGATAAGGGCATCGACGCCCGTGTGCCGCGGACCTCCTGAAAAGGGCGGGATTTTGCTGACCCAGTACACGTCATGATCATTCGAAGGAGCCGTTCCAGCCCCCTTGAAGACCGGGGGGTTCAAAGTTGCCGCGCGCAAAACCGCCTCGGCCATGTCCGGCAGTTCAGGACGGGCTGCGGAAGCGAGGTCGAGCCCGCTATCGGGAAACAGGATCAGCGCCGAGAACATGGCCGCCGCGAGGGCCAGAATCGCCGCGGCCCGCATACGGTCGCGGGTGAAGCAACGCAGCATTCCCGCAACGCCGGAACCCAGCAATGCCAAGGCCAGGGTGGAATGAGCCAAAGCCGCCTGCTGGCACGGGTATTTCAAGCGCGACGGCTTGCGCCCGCTGCGGAACAGCAGCCAACCAAGGGCGGCAAAAGAGACGAGGGCGAGCCGGTACTGCGCCAACCCTCTCCGCCACCGACCTTCACGACATCCCCCGCTTATCTTGCAGCCGTCATTCGATGGACCCTTCATACCGAAGATCCCTCCCGCAGCCGCGACGCTTTTCCCGCCTACATAATAGAATATAGGCTGGTAGGATTATAAGTATCGCAGAGGATCATTTGAAAACGGACTGGAACGATATTTCCTCTCGCTGCCTTCAGGCGGCGGAGCTGCTGCTTCGAGCGGGATACCCCGCCCAGGCCGTCGAGATGGCCTGGCTCTCGATGTCCTGCGCCGTAAGGCGGCTTCTCTCATCCATGGGATGGGAGGCAGCGAGCGAAGCCGACCTGACCCGCCTCTATTCCCGAATAGTCCTGCCGAAACTGCGGGTGAGCCCCGAGAACCGCCGCGCATTCACCATCGTCTCCCAGCTGAGGGAGAGGGTCTTCTCCGCCGGCCTCGAGGAGGGGGACCCCCTCACCGCCCGCGCCTGCCTGGACGATGCCCGCTCCTTCCTGCGAGAATTGAAAGACGTCGACCTGCCGGGTGAGAAAACGACTTCAGGCGATGGGATGTCTGCCGGGGGGGACGGGCGTGCGGCATCCGGACCCGCCCTCTCGCCTGAGAGAGATGGCAGCGTCAACGTAACCGGCCTGGCGAAAAGACTCCCGCATCCGGGGAAGGGGGACGAGGGCTAAGAAGTCAGCAGCTGCCCCGCCGTGATGTCTTCAAAGCAGACATCCCCCTCCACCACCACCCGCCCGTTTACCATCACCAGGTCTATGCCTTCGGGGCAGCGGGCGGGGTCGTCAAAACGCGAGTTGTCTTTAAGCCGCAGCGGGTCCAAAACCACCAGGTCGGCGGCCGCCCCTTTCTCGATGAGGCCGCGGTCCTTCAGCCCGAAGCGCGAGGCGGACAGGCCGGTGCAGCGCCGCACGGCCTCTTCCAAGCTGTACAGCCCTAGTCTGCCGGCATGATGCTCGATGAACCTGACGAAGCATCCGAAGGCAGATTGGGGCGGTACCCCTACCTCGGGGAAGACCACATCCGCTCCCACTGACAAGGCCGGATGAGTGTAAGCAGCGGCAAAGGCCCTCTCCGACCAGGGGCGGGGAGGCACCCCGAAGAGGTAGGTGACCCGCCCATCCTCCTCCAGCATGAGGTCGGCCAGCCAATCCAGAGGGTCTTTGCCCTCGCGCTTGGCCATCTCCCAAACCCTCTTTCCCTGCAGATGCCGGTTTCTCTCGCTGCCCACGGATAGGATATGGAGCATCCTCCAGCCAACCGCCTTGATATAGTTGTCCGACCATCCTCCCTCCGCCCACGGGGGCCAAGTCGGTCTCACGCTCTGGATATCCCGGCGTATGAGGTCCCTCTCCCGCGGGTCGACCAAGCGCCTCAGCAGCCCCTCGGTCCCCCCGCGGTTGGCCCAGGGAGGGAAGAGCTGGGTGGCCGTGGCATTCCCCATCACATAGGGCACATGGTCCATGCCCACGTCCATGCCCTCGTGCAGGGCCCGATCCACTAAGGCGAGGGCCTTCCGGAGCGCCGGGTTGGGCAAGGGCGGCAGGGTAACAAGACGGTTCAACGCCTCGACCGCTCCCACCAAGCCGTAAAGGACCGTGGCCATAGGACCCAGCCAGGGCACCGCGTAAACATGGGATAGTTGAAGTGGAGCCCCGCTGCGACGAGAGATCTCCAAGGCCTCGCCGACCGCCCGATCGTAGGTACCGCAATGCCCGCGTACGTGGGTGACGTAGCGCCCCCCGTATCCAGCGGCCACCCGGGCCAGTCCCACTATCTCACGGGTGTGGGCGAACATGCCCGGGAAGTATGTCAACCCGGTGGAGAATCCGCGGCAGCCCGCTTCCATGCATTCTCTGAGAATGACTTCCATGGATAACAGCTCATCATCCCGACAGAACCTGGCCTCGCCTCCCATAACCGCCATGCGTATGGGGCCGTGGGCCGCCAAGGGCACCATGTTCAGGGGCAGTCCCCTGCCGCGCAGCCAATCATGCCACTCCGCCTGCGTCTCCCATTCGGGCTGGAAGCCCACCCCCACCCCCATACTGCGCAGGGTGGAGGACATGAGCTTGCCGCGGACCCGCGGCCACGGCGCCACCGACCACCCGCAGTTGCCGGCCACGCAGGTAGTCACACCCTGACGCAAAAAGGGCCGGAACAGGTCCCTGAAATCGTCGCGGATGATATAGAGGTCGTTATGGGAGTGGATGTCGATGAAGCCGGGGCAGATCACCTTGCCCGAGGCCTCCACCGTCTTCCGGGCCGCCGCCTGCGGGAAGTCTCCTACCTCCACTATGCGGCCCTCCTTCACCGCCACGTCGGCGATGAAGGAAGGGGTTCCGCTTCCGTCCACGACGCGACCCCGCCTCAGGAGGACGTCGAGCACCGCTTCTCCCCCGCTTACCCTATCCCACCCGGTCCTCTCCTCCGGGAACTCTCAGCCTTTCCCCTCCTCCAGGGCTTCGCGCATCAGGCGGTTTACCAGCTCGGGATTGGCCCGGCCCTTGGTCTCCTTCATCACCTGTCCCACCAGGAAACCAAGCGCCTTTTCCTTTCCGCCCCGGTAATCTTCGACGCTGCGCGGATTGGCTGCGACCACGGCGGCCACTACCTTCCCCAGTTCCTTTTCATCGCTGATCTGGGTGAGCCCGCGCTCTTCCACCACCGATCGCGCGTCTCTGCCGGTAGCCAGCATCTCCTCGAAGACCGACTTGGCGATCTTGCCGCTGATGGTCCCCGCCGCGATGAGGGAGATCATCTCCGCCAGCATCTCCGGCGCGACCCTCACCTCGCTTATATCTATGCCGGCGGCGTTGAGGTGAGCGGACAGCTCTCCCATCATCCAGTTGCTCATGGCCTTGGGGTCGGCTCCCGCGGCCACCCCACGCTCGAAATAATCGGCCATTGCCCGGCTGGAGGTGAGTACCGCCACGTCCTGGGGGGGAAGGCCGTATTCCCTGCGGAAGCGCTCGCGCTTGGCCGCCGGGAGTTCCGGGAGGGATGAGCGCAGCGACTCGATGAAGTCAGGCCCGAGCTCCAGAGGGACCAGATCCGGCTCGGGGAAGTAGCGGTAGTCATAGGCGTATTCCTTGGTGCGCATGGGCTGGGTGACGCCCTCCTCCTCGTTCCAGTGGCGCGTCTCCTGCACCACCTCCATCCCACTCTGCAGCAGGGCCCGCTGTCTTTCCTCCTCAAAGGCGAGAGCGCGCTGCAGGGAGCGGAAGGAGTTCATGTTCTTCACCTCCGTCTTCACCCCGAAACCGCCTTCGCCCTCGGGGCGGAGGGAGATGTTGGCGTCGCAGCGCAGGCTTCCCTCCTCCATCCGGCAATCGGAGACCTCCAAGGCCTCCAGTATGCCCTTCAGTTCCTGCAGGAAGAGCCGGGCTTCCTCCGGGCTGCGAAGGTCGGGCTCGGTGACCACCTCCATCAGGGGCACGCCCGCCCGGTTGAAGTCCTCCAGGGAATAGTCGGCCCCGTGGATGCGGCCGCTCTCGCCTATGTGCACGGATTTGCCGGTGTCTTCCTCCAAATGCACCCTGATGATCCCCACCCTCCGGGTAAAGCCCCCCATATCCACCTCCAGATATCCTGCGGTGGCCAGGGGTAGGTCGTACTGGCTTATCTGGAAGTTCTTGGGCATATCCGGGTAGAAGTAGTTCTTGCGGTGGAAAACAGAGAGGGGGGCGATGGAACATCCGAGCGCCAGGGCGAAACGGGCCGCCAGTTCCACCGCACGCCGGTTGAGCACGGGCAGAACCCCCGGCAGCCCCAGGCAAACGGGGCAAGTCCTGGTGTTGGGCTCCCCGCCGAAAGAGGCATCGCATCCGCAGAACATCTTGGAGGCGGTCTTCAGCTCCACGTGGATCTCCAGGCCGATGACCGTTTCCCAGCCCATCAGCGGCCACCTCCCTCCCCATTCAAGATAGCCGTGAACCTCCTCCCCAGCGCCTGCTCCAGCGCATGGGCCGCCTGCAGCAGGCGGGCCTCCTGAAGCGGAGGGGCCATCATCTGCAGTCCCACCGGCATCCCCTCATCCAGTCCGCAGGGGATGCTCATGGCGGGTATGCCGGCGAGGTTCACTGGTATGGTGCACACGTCGGATAAGTACATGGACAGGGGGTCGGCGGTCTTCTCGCCCACTCTGAACGCGACGGTGGGCGAGGTGGGGCTGAGCAGGATGTCGTAGCGGGAGAAGGCCTTTCGGAAATCCTCGATTATCAGAGTGCGGACCTTCTGGGCCTGCCCGTAATAAGCCTCATAGTAACCGGCTGACAGGGCGTAGGTGCCCAACATGATGCGCCTCTTCACCTCCGGCCCGAAACCGGCGGCGCGGGTGCGCCCGTACATCTGCAGTACATCCTCCGCCCCCTCGGCCCTGTAGCCGTAACGCACCCCGTCGAAGCGCGCCAGGTTGGAGGAGGCCTCGGCGGGAGCGATGATGTAGTAAGCGGATAGGGCATATTCCAGGCTGGGCAGGGAGGTCTCCTCAAGCTCCGCTCCCAACCCCTCCAGCAGACGGAAGGACTCCTCCATCCTCGACCGCACCCCGGGGGCCAGTCCCTCGCCCATGAGCTCGACCGGAACGCCCATGCGCATGCCCCTCACCCCTCCGCCCAGCCCGGCCTGATAATCGGGTATTTCCACCTTGAGCGAGGTGGAATCGCGGTGGTCGTGACCGGCGATGAGGGAGAGCAGCAGGGCGCAGTCGCGGACATCCCTGGTTATCGGCCCCACCTGGTCCAGGGAGGAGGCGAAGGCGACCAGCCCGTAGCGCGAGACCAGCCCGTAGGTGGGCTTGAGGCCCACCAGTCCGCAGAAGGAAGCGGGTTGGCGTATGGAGCCGCCGGTATCGCTGCCCAGAGCCCACAGGGCCTCGCCCGCCGCCACCGCCGCGGCCGAACCGCCGGAGGAGCCGCCCGGAACCCTCTCCAGATCCCAGGGGTTGCGGGTCACCTGGAAAAAGGAGTTCTCGGTGGAGGAGCCCATGGCGAACTCGTCCATGTTGGCCTTTCCGATCATGGTCAGGCCCTGATCACGCAGCCGGGAGATGACCGTGGCGTCATAGACGGGCACATAATCCCGGAGCATGCGGGATGCGCAGGTGGTGCGCACCCCCCTCGTGCACAGGACGTCCTTCACGGCCATGGGAAGGCCGGCGACGCCTCCGGGATCCTGGCCTCGACGCATACGATCATCCGCTTCCCTTGCCGCCCGCAGAGCCTCCTCAAGGGTAAGGGTCACGTAAGCCCTCACCCTGCCCTCCACTTCCTCGATGCGCTCTTGCACCGCACGGGTGAGCTCCAGAGCGCTCATCTCTCCGCGCAGCAGGGCATCCCTCGCCTCCCATGCGGTCATCTCATACGGCTCCATCCTCATCTCCTCTTCAAGGCCAAATCCTCATCGCTCGTCTCCATGACCTCGATCCCACGGGAAAAAGCCCATCATGTGGGGGCCCCGCTTTTCTTTTTCCCCGCCTTCATCCAGGAAAGATCCAGGGCTATGAGTAGGGCTCCCACTGTGAACCCCACCTCCCCGATGGGGAGCTGCGGGCTCACATATTGCCTCACGAAAGGGCTGGCAGCGTTGGTGACGAACATAATCACCAACGCCCATAGAAGGTACTTAACCCCCCTCTCCGCGGCCTCGGTCCCTCCCTCGCGCATGTTCGCGTACAGCGCGGCCAGCAAGGCCATCGCCGCCAAAGCGTAGAAGATCATCACGGAGCGGGGCAGCAGGGAAGCGCGGCAGGCCAGCTCGAAACGCCAGACCCCCTGATCCCTGAGGGAAAAGGAACTCCCCCCGAGGATTATGACCGATATGCTGAAGAGGGCGGGGAGCGACCAGAACACGTCCCGGAACCTTCCGCCTCCGGTGAAGGAACGCACGAATAAAAGGAGCAACAGTAGGAGGACGTTCACCGATGAGTAGCCGGCCAGCCAGAAGGAACGACTGATGTCGTCGTCGGGGACGGCGCGGGATACTAAGAGCAGGATGTTGGTGATCACGCCCATACACAACCAGGCCATGAACCATGCGGCGGGACCCTCTCTCACCTGACTTCGATCGCGCAGCAGCCAGGCCAGCGCCGCCAGTATGGAGGCGTTCAGGAGGTAGAGCCATCCGAGGGCCAAAGCCGTGCCCCCCGTCAGAATATGCGAGGCACGGCGAAGTAACCGCCCTCAGCGCGGGGTGCGCAGGACAGGGCCTCCTCCTGACTGAGCGAGGGCTCCACCCGGTCCTCGCGCATCACGTTGGCGAGGGGCATAGGGTGCGAGGTGGGCGGCACCTCCTTTATGTCCAGGGCGGATATGGCCGCCGCGTGCTCCAGTATCTGCCGCAACTGCCTTCCGTAGACCTCTTTTTCCTCTTCCGTCAGCTCCAGGCGGGCCAGCCAGGCCACGTGCTCCACGTCTATCTCCACCATGTCAGCTCCTTTCATCGCCAAGCATTGGGATCCGCCTCTAGACGAATTATAGAACAAGGGTGGTCGAGTCGCCTTTGTCCATCATGCGAGAATCGATCGGGTCGGCTGGTTCAGGTCATCCCCAGCATCTCCCGGAAGGCCGCCTCGTCCAGCGTCTTCACCCCCAACTGCTCGGCCTTTTGCAGCTTGCTTCCGGGGTCCTTGCCCACCACCACGTAATCGGTGCGCGAGCTGACGCTGCCCGCTACCCTGCCTCCTCTCTCTTCGATGGCCGCCCTGGCTTCTTCTCGGGTCATGGATTCCAACCCCCCGGTGAGCACGAAGGTGAGCCCTTCCAAAGTTCCCGAGACCCCCTCTGCCATCCCCTCATCCATCCGCAGGCCGGACTTTCTCAGTTCCTCCAAGAGTTCGAGGTTGCGCGGCTCCTCAAAGAAGGCGCGCACGCTGGCGGCGATGATGGGGCCTATCTCCGGGGTGGCGGACAATTCCTCCTCGGTCGCGGCGGAGAGCGCCTCCATGCTGCGGAAGCGCCGCGCCAGCACCTCCGCCGTGTGCCGGCCCACGTGCCGTATGCCCAGAGCGAAGAGCAGGCGGGAGAGGGGGCGTTGCCTGCTCTGGTCTATGGCCTTTTTCATGTTGGAGACCGCTTTATCTTTGAAATGGGTCAGGTCGTACAGCTGTTCGTCTGAGAGGCGGTATAGGTCGGATATCTTCCTCACGTAACCCTTCTGCATGAGCTCGTTCACGATGGCCGGCCCCAACCCTTCGATGTCCATGGCGTCCCGCGAGGCGTAATGCAGGATGCTCTCGAAGAGGCGGGCCGGGCAGTCCACATTGGTGCAGCGGGCGACCGCCTCTCCTTCCGGGCGGAAGGCTCGGGCTCCGCATACCGGACAGCGGTCGGGCATGACGAATGCCTTTTGGGTGCCGTCTCGCCTCTCGGTGATGGGCTTGATGATCTCCGGGATGACGTCGCCGGCCTTATGCACCAGCACCCAATCGCCGATCATGATGCCTTTCCGGCGTATCTCGTCCTCGTTGTGCAGGGTAGCCCGGGACACGGTGGAACCTCCCACAAACACCGGATCGAGCACCGCCGTGGGAGTCAGAGCTCCCGTGCGTCCCACGTTTATCTCGATGTCGAGGAGGCGGGTCACTTTTTCCTCCGCCGGGAACTTGTAAGCGATCGCCCAGCGGGGTGCCTTGGAAGTGGAGCCCAGCAGGTCCCTCATCTCCAGGTCATCGACCTTTATAACCGCTCCGTCCACCTCGTAAGGCAGGTCATCCCTCCTCTCGATCCACTGCTCGCAGAAGGCGACGATCTCCTCCGCCGAGGAAGCCATGGCCCATTTGTCGCTCACCGGGAAGCCCCATTCCCTCATCAGTTCGAGCGCCTGATGGTGACGGGGCGGCCTCTCCCTGCCCTCCAGGTAAGCGAGCTCATAGACGAGCAGGTCCAGCCGCCGCGATGCGGTGACCGCCGGGTCCAGCTGCCTTAAGGAACCGGCCGCGGCGTTGCGGGGATTGGCGAAGGGGGGCTGCCCCTCCTCCTCTCTCCGCCGGTTGAGCTCCTCGAAGGATGATCGGGGCATGAAGGCCTCCCCCTTCACCTCCAGGAGGGCGGGCGGATCATCGCCCATCAGCCGCAGGGGAAGGGGTCGGATAGTGCGGAGGTTGGCGGTGATGTCCTCGCCGGTAATCCCGTCACCGCGAGTGGCTCCCCTCACGAAAACGCCGTTTTCGTAGGTAAGAGCGATGCCCGCCCCGTCGATCTTCAGCTCGCATACGAACTCGAGCCGCTGACCCGCCTGTCGCTCCACCCTATCAAGCCAGGTGCGCAGTTCCTCCTGATTGAAGACGTTATCAAGGGACAGCATGCGGGCCAGATGGTTGACCGGCTTAAAGGCCTCCGAGGGAGGGGCGCCGACCCTGCGGGTGGGAGAATCGGGGGTCGTCAGATGGGGGAAGGACTCTTCGATGGCCCTCAGCTCCCGCATCATCTCATCGTACTCGGCGTCGGAGATGACCGGGTCGTCAAGGACATAGTAACGGTAATTGTGGTGGTTCAGCTGCCTGCGCAATTCCTCGGCTCTTTTTGCCGCCTCCTCCATGTTCATGAAACCGCCGCCTTTCACCATCCGATTTCGACCGCTGCCCCTTATTTTATCGCCGCCGAAAGAAAAACACTCCCCGTTAACGGTACTCGTTACGAATCAATCATATGAGGGTATAAAGTATCCGGGGCGTAGAGCGAGCCATCAGCTCGGCAGATGATGGCGGGTCTGGAGATTGTTCGGAGGGGGATATCAGGAGGTGCGGAGATGAAAAAGCCGAAGGCCCACGAGATGCGCGGTTTCCTGCTGGCCGTAAGCGGGTTGGTGATCCTGCTCATAGTGATCGTGGTGGCCATCAACACCGCCTTCTCCATCCGGCGCATCAACCGCGATCAGGACCGGGCCAAGGAACTGGTCAAGGAGCAGTTCGTCGCCTACTACGAGAAGACGGTGAAGGAGGCGGGCAAGATATCCATGGACCCGGAGGTCAAGAAGAACATCGACCCCTCCTTCTATCAGGCCTTCCAGGATAAGGACATGGACCGCGTGACCTCCTTCCTGATGCATATGCTCAGGCCCCTCTACAACGCTGAGTACGGCGTTGCGGTGATCGACGGCAAGGTCGCTGGTTACGCGTTGAGCGATGGGCTCAAGGGGTTCGACCCCCTGAAAGACGCCCCCACCTCCCTTCCGGACCCGGAATCGGATGAGGTGCAATCGCAAGTCCTTGAAAACTTCAACGGGAAGAGCGGTTATTTCATCTCCGTGTTCTCGCCGTTCCAGATGCCGGGAATGAGGAACGCGTTCTTCAACTTCACCATCGACCGCACCGAGCCGATGCGGGAGCTGGACAAGACCTATTCGGACGAGAGGTCCAGTTTGGTGCTGCAGCAGATCGTCATCGGTCTGGTCGCCATTGCCATAGCCCTGGTCATAAGCTTGCTGGGGGTTCGCTTGCTCACCCGTTACTATATCACCGGGCCCATCGAGGAAATGGCCCGCATCTCCCATGACATCATGGAGGGCACTTTCGAGGGAGAGGTGCAGGTGGACGAGCGCAGCGACTTCGCCGACCTGCAGCGCCTCCTGCGCAGCGGCAAGATGCTGGTGGACCGAATGTGCGCAGAGCAGCCGGCGGAGGGTTGAGGACGTACCGCTGGCCCCATGACCGCGAGGTCGGGCAGAATCGCCCGCCCCGCCTCTGATCTCCTTGCATAAGGCCACGGAAGGCCGCTTCCATGGTATGGTATGGTCCGGAGCAGGCGTCACATCCAGGGATAGAGATAGAAAATTATGAAAAGCCGCCGAAGCGTGATAGGGGCTGCCGCGATGACCGCCGGTGGCGCCTTTCTTCTCAGCCGCGGCCTGGAGCGCGCTTACCGGGGGATTCCCGGACTGGCCCCCATTTCCAGGGTCCCGGGGCTGCGCGGCCCCGTATCCTACGCGGAGTCGTGGACGCTCGTTCTGGGTTCCGCGGGGGAAAGCGGCCGTTTCCTTTTAGATATCATCATCTGCAACCCCACCGACATCTCCTATGAAGTGGAGACCACGGCCGCCTATCTTTCGCTATCGTTCTGGGGCGGATCCGGGGGATGGCAGCTCCTGGACCGCTATTCGCTGCGGCACTTCCACGCCTCACCCGCTCGCGGAGAGATCGTGGTGGGGGTAAGGGAGAACCCCCGCTGCCTGCTGCGGCTCTCAAGGGAGGAGGGAGGATTCCGCCTTTCCACCTGGGGATGCTTGGAGAGATCCTCCTTCCTGAGGCGCGGCTTCAAGGGGACTTCGCAGGACATATCCTGGGACCTTCGCGTGCTCTTCCGGGAGGGTCGTTACCCCGACGCCATCCTCGAAATACTCCCTCGACGCAGCGCCTGTACGCGCCCCCGAGGGATGTCTTTCCTCTGCCTCCCTCGCGAGGTCTCCGGGATGATCAAGGCCAATGAGGTGGTCTATCAGCCCGGGGACGGTGACGCTTTACCCTTCGCGTGGTTCCTGCAGCGCCGAGGCAGCACCCTCTGTTCCGGGGGGCGGGATATGTTTTGCTTGTCCGAGGGAAGCGCCGACCTTGCGGCCCTCCTCCGCACCGATCTCCCTTCGGGTGAAGATCCACGCGGCCGCAAGGGAAACCGAGTTTCTGATCCCTTCCTCTACCTGAAGCAGGGCCATCGCGCGGTGATCTTGCGCAACAACCCCCTTGAAAGGCAGAGGCTGCGCCTGCTCTCTTGGGAAACGGGGTTCGGTGTCCGGGAGGCGACCGCCCATCACTTTCGAGCGGAGATGGCATCGCGCTTCCGCGGCAGGGTGTTTTCCGTTCGGGCCGTCTCCTCCGAGCGCCTGGACATTCTCCTTCCTGATATGCACGGCCGCTGCATCCTGCGGTCCTGGTACCCCAAGGGGCGCATCGAGGTGCTTCATAGAGGGATAGCCCGCCGACTCGATGCAGAGATCATCGTGGAGAGCGCATGCGGCGGTTGGTGGGACTGCGCCGCCGATTATCTGGAGATACCGGTGGACCTGGAGAATCCCTGATGGCTCGCCGGACTCCCGCCGGCCCTTCTTCTCACCCCCTCTTCCCGCGATACGGAGCCTTTTAAAAGAGAGCTCTTAAGCCTCATCCTGCTCCGAAGATGCGGGAACCCCGATACCCGTAAGCAGAAAAAATGAAAAGTGAGGGGCTTGCCCCAAGCGGGACCCGAAGCGTAACACAAAGCGGTTGCCGACGGCGGGGTTTGCCGGAAAGGCCGCTTTCGGTCATAATCAAATGGTCTGGATGCTCCGATGGGGAGATGCCTCCATCTTTCTGCGAGCCGGCGGAAACGGGGATGCTGAGGGAATATCCCGACCTTGAAGCGTTATTCTCGGGAGAGGGCTGGGAAGCGCCGATGCGGGGCTGCCTGGCCTCTTTGAAGCGTCTGCCCAGGTTCAAGAGCATCGTCATCAGGGAAGAGCCTGATGCGAAGGAAAGCCGTGACTCCGCAATACCCGTGGTTTTCGATCCCGACCGCGGATTGTTGGCGATCGATCTCCCCGAGAGGGATAGGGAGGGCCCCCGGAGAAAGCTGGAGATCACCCTGGACCCCCCTCCCGCGGAGGATAGTGAGTCTTTCCTCCTTCTCTTGGGATGGGCTCTGAGAAACGAGGCGGAGAGGGATGCGGCGGTTCGCGATCTGCGGCGCCTGGAGGCGGAGAGCCGGGAGAGAGATCAGGAGCGAGAAAGGTGGCTGAGGTTCTTCCAGGTCACCGTGCACGACCTCAAAGCGCCGGTATCGGCGGTCCTAAATTATCTGAAGACGGTCCTCCGCAAGAGCCAGCAGGCCCTTGACGAGAGACTGGTCCATATGTTACGCCGCAGCATCATCCGCCTGGACGGCATGCTCGACCTCATAAGCGGCCTTTTGGAACTGGCCCGCCTGGAGAGCGGCATAGCCGAGGAGCCCTCGGGGCCCGTCGATCTGGAGAGCCTGCTCAGCGGCTGCTCGGAGCTGGCGCACGAACTGGCCATGCCCAAGGACATCAGGGTGAGCATGACCGCGAAGCGCCCCTTGCCTGCTCTTCACGGATCGGAGTTGCGTTTGAACCAGATGCTGATGAACCTCTTGACCAACGCGGTAAAGTACACGGGTCCGGGGGGCAAGGTGATGCTGAGAGCCGCTCGCGAGGGAGATGATTTGGTCCTCACGGTCGAGGACGACGGGATAGGGATCCCGCCCGAGCATCTGCCTCGGGTCTTCGAGGAGTTCTACCGTGTGGATTCGGGCGAGTCCGGGGGCACAGGCTTGGGGCTCTCCATAGCCCGCCGCATAGCGGAGATGCACGGCGGCAGCATAACCCTGCAAAGCCCAGTCACCCCTGACGGGCGCGGCACCCGGGCCACCGTGCGGCTGCCCCTCGGAGGGGCTGCCGCGTTCGAAGAAAACAAGGACACAGCGTCACCGCAGTAAGGAGGTAACCGATGGGAAATCTAATCCTCATCGCCGACGACGACCCCGACGTGGTCGAGGATCTCCGTTTTTTACTGGAGGAGGAGGGATACAGGACCGTATCCGCCTCGGATGGCGAGCAGGCCTTGAGCAAGATCCGCGAACTGCGTCCCGACCTGGTCATCCTGGACCTGTTGATGCCAAGAGTGGACGGGTTCGCGGTGATCAAGACGCTCCGCGATCCCGCCTGGGAGGAGTTCTCATCGATTCCGCTGATAGTGCTAACTTCCATCCGCGAGGAGATCGCTCAGCGCAGATACCGCCTGGAGACCGGAGATAGCATGGCCTTCTCCGCTTACGTGGAGAAGCCCTATGACCACGATGAGCTTTTAAGCCTGGTAAGGCAGATGGCCGGCTGAGAGCCGGTTAGGGCGCCTTTTACGACCTGAACCTCTCGGGCGACGGTTCGCGGTTTGAGGTCCGGATAGCGCCGTTTCACGGTCTTAGAGCCACCAGCTCGACCTCGCCGGCCGCGCCCAAGTCCTCTCCCATCACCAGCAACGCTCCCCTCACCCCCGGGAGGGGGAGCACCTGCCGCAGCGCATCGGGGATACTCTCGCGATCGCGGGCTATATTGCCGAGCAAGCTGGCCGCGGAGTCGGCCATCACCGCGCTGTCCGCCAGCACCACCGCCGCGTCCGCCTTTCCCAGACTCAAGGAAGGCCCCACGCTGGCCGAGCTGGTGCACACGCCCATGCCCTCAACGCAGGGTGGGAGTCGCAGGGCCAGCCTTCCGCTGAGGGGCGAGGGACCCGCGAATATCCCCACCGTCCTCTCCGAATCTCCGGCGATGAAGAGATCCCCGCCGTTTTCCACCAGCACCTCGCGGCTGTGGGGCATGAGGGCCTTTCCCACCGTGTCCGCCACCGCCCCCGCAACCCCGGCCATGGGGCCGACGCCGCAGAGCCGGGCAGCTTGCGCCATGGCCAGCACCACGGGAGGGGCGCCCTCGGGCACCTCATAAGGGACCATTGAATGTAAAAAGCGCGGGTGCCGCCGGATGAAATCCCTGAGCTGCCGATGCGCCTCTCTCAACTCACCCAACGCGTACTCTTTCAGGTCCCTTTCCGCCCATACCAGCAGGTCGCTCTCCATCCATCGGACGCGGAAAGACACCAACCCGCGCGCTTCCGTTTCCAGGCGGTAGAGGCGTTCGCGGTAACGTCCGGCTTCGCGGGGAGACCGCTCTCCCAGGATCAGA
>JACVIY010000049.1 GCA_015711755.1 Candidatus Geothermincola secundus
TGCCTCCGATCGATTTGAACTCTCCTCCCGCGTACAGCGTGGTTCCGGAGATGGCCAGGGAGTATGCAGTGCCGTCCGCGTCCGGGTCGAACCCCGCGGCCCGCCCGTAATCGGGGGAGGCGGGGTCGGCGTCAATGGCGGCGATGCGGCTGCGCGTCTGCCCGCCGATCTGAGTGAAACCCCCTCCCGCGTACAGCGTGGTGCCGGATAGAGCTAGGGCGCATACGGTGCCGTCCGCGTCAGGCCTGAACCCCGTGGCCTTGCCGTAATCGGGGGAGGCGGGGTCGGCGTCAATGGCGGCGACGCGGTTGCGGGGCTCTCCATCGATGGAGGTGAAATCCCCTCCCGCGTACAGCGTGGTGCCGGCGAGGGCGAGAGCTCGAACCCTGCCGAAAACATTGGGATAAAAGCTTTTCGCCTTCCCGTAAGACGGGGAGGCGGGGTCGGCGTCCAGGGCGGCGATATAGTTGCGGATCTGTCCATCGATGGAGGTGAAATCCCCTCCCGCGTATAAGGTGGTGCCGGAGAGGAGGAGGGTGAAAACAAGGTTGTCCGCGTCGGGATTGAACCCCCTGGCCTGCCCGTAAGCGGGGGAGGCGGGGTCGGCATTAAGGGCGGCGATGCGGTTGCGCAGCTCCCCTCCGATCGCGGTGAAGCTGCCTCCCGCGAATAAGGTGGTACCTGATAGGGCGAGGGCGTATACGGCGTTGTCCGCATTGGGGTTAAAGCTGTTGGCCAAACCATAGGTGGGAGAGGTGGGGTCGGCGTCCAGGGCGGCGATGCGTTTACGGGGCTCATACCCGATGTAGTTGAAATCCCCTCCCGCGTATAAGGTGGTACCTGATAGGGCGAGGGCGTATACGGCGTTGTCCGCGTCGGGGTCGAACCCCGTGGCCCGCCCATAATTGAGGGATAAGGGGTCAGTGTCGATGGCGGCGATGTAATTACGAATCACCCCTCCTATGGAGCCGAACTCCCCTCCCGCGTAGAGGGTGGTGCCGGAAACGGCCAGTGCGTTCACGGATTTCTCCGCTTTGGGATTGAAACCGTTCACCTGTCCGTAGGTCGGGGAGGCGGGGTCGGCGTCCAGGGCGGCGATGCAGCGCCGCTCATCATAGTCGATTCTTGAAAAGTATCCTCCCAGATAAAGAACATTGCCGGAGAGGGCGAGCGAAAACACTTCGCCGTCACAGTAGACGTCAAGGCTGTTGGCCTTACCGTAATCTGGGGATGAAGGGTCGGCGTCCAGGGCGGCGATGCAGCTGCGGCTTTTCGCGCCGATGTGCGCGAAGATACCTCCGGCGTAGAGTATGTTTCCGGAGTGACGTATGGCGTACACGGTGTTGTCAGCATTAGGGTTGAAGCTATTGGCTTTCCCGTAGTTCGGGGATGAGGGCAGGGCGCCGAGTCCGGCGATGCGGTTGCGGGGCTGCCCGCCGATGGAAGTGAAGGCTCCTCCAGCATAAAGAATGGTTCCCGAGATGGCGAGGGTGAGCACGAAGCCATCCGCATTGGGGTCGAAGCTGTTGGCCTTACCATAATTGGGAGAAGCTGGGTCGGCGTACAGGGCGGCTATGTGATTGCGCGTCTGCTTGCCTATACGGGTGAACTCTCCACCCGCATAGAGGGTGGTTCCGGACAGGAGGAGGGTTCGCACCGAGCCGTTCGCGTCGGGGTTGAACCCCGTGGCCTGCCCGTAAGAAGGGGAGGCGGGGTCGGCGTCCAGGGCGGCGATGCGGCCTCGGGGCTGCCCGCCGATGGAAGTGAAAGCTCCTCCCGCATAAAGGGTTGAACCTGAAAGGAGAAGGGTGAACACGGTGTCGTCGGCATCGGGGTTGAAATCATCGTCCAGGGTGAGGTCGGGGAGGATGTGCGCTATCCGTCCCCTGTAAGCTCCGGCCACTTCGGTGAAGCTGCCCCCGATGAACCAACCGCCGGCCCCATCGGGAACGCACGCGTTAACGTCCCCCTCCACTCGGGGGAAGGATGGAAGCGGCTCCCCCGTTACGATGTCTATGGGCACGCCATGTCCCGTGTTGGGTCCCACATAGGAGAAGTCGCCCCCGATGTAGAGGGTACGGCCGTCGAGGGAGAGGAGGGAAGTGTAAACCGGTCCGCTGGTCACCCATAAGGAGAGGTCCGGCTCATGGGAGGTGGCGGCCGCCTTGAGGATGGTTGAGCGCACGGGAAGCACGAGCATCAAAGACAGGATGAGCAGCAGGCCGCATGATAAGCGGAGAAAAGTGGCGGGGCGGCTTGTCCTCGTTAACGAGGAAAAACCCCCAGTCGTGGATACCATCCTATCGATCATGGTAATCCTCCTTTCCCCTCGCGGGGAGCAGATGCCCTCTAACGCTTCTGCCTCTCCCGGATTTCCCGTTCACCCGTCCCAAGTCCCCGGACACGGGACAGATACCGCATGAGTTGGTTCAAATATCCTATAAAAAATAAAACCATACGGACATAGGCTTAGCAATGGCTGACCTTTCCGCACTGTGGGCATACTCCGATGCATCATGCCTTTCATCCTCTTATCCGTTCAGCCGGGCTCTTTATCCCAAGAGGGATGAAGGCGCAAAGCCGCTTTAAGCGGAACGTCCGGAATCGCGGATAATGTTGGTCGACCGGCGTTTCGGCAATGTCCGCGCTCATGGCCGCGCCGAGAAGGAGAGGCGTTGTTCTTCCGCATCGGAGTATAATGATAGCGGGCGAGTCTGCTGAAGCGTCCATGGCTCCCGCTGGACGGGAGGGGTACACGGGAGGTGGTCGGGATGTCCGGTAGGTTTTCCGTCAGGGCCTTCATCTTCCTCGCGTGCGGAGTCATCCTGTGCGGCATGCTGCCGATGCTGCCGGCAGCGCAAAGGGCAAGAGCGGCCGGACCGCTCTATTTCACGCTGCTGCACACCAACGACGAGCACTCCGAGCTCATTCCCGCCGACCCCTCCATCGATTACCCCGACTTCCCCACCACGGGGGGCATCTCCCGCATCGCCCATGAGATAGCCCGCATCGAGGCGGAGAAGGCGGCATCGGGAGAGCCCGTGCTGGTCACCAACTCGGGGGATTTCACCCAAGGCACCCCCTTCGCCTGGCTGGAGACCATGGCGGCGGCCGAGCTCTCGCTAATGCAGGGAGTCGGCTACGACGTGGTGGCCCTGGGCAACCACGAGTTCGATGAGGGAGCGGGTTACCGGGCCGCGGCGCTGCAGCAGGCCAAGATGATGGGGGTGACCCTGCCGGTCCTCTCCTCCAACATCCGTTTCGACGATTCCAACCCCGAGGCCGCGGCGCTGCACGGCCTGTGGTCGGAGGAGGACAAGGGGGGCGCCGAGCTCGCCCTGCAGCCGTACACGGTGAAGGACCTGTCCAACGGCCTCAGGGTCGGCTTCTTCAGCCTCCTGGGGGTGGAGGCCGAGGCGGTGGCCCCCATGGCCGCTATGACCGGGGTCACCTTCGGCAACGTCATCGATCCCGATACCGGCCTGCCCGACGAGGAGGCCAGCTTCCTGCCGCGCGTCTTCACCGCCCAGAACATGGTGAACACGCTCAGGGGCAAGGGATGCCACGTGGTGATCTGCCTGAGCCACATGGGAACCGAGGAGGAGCTGATGCTCACCCGCTTCGTGAGCGGCCTCGATGTCATCCTGGGCGGGCACAGCCATGACCTCAATTACCCGCCCATCATAAAGAACGGGGTCATCGTGGTGCAGTCGGGAGCATACAACAAGTACCTGGGCCAGCTGGAGCTGGCCTGCGACCCCGAGGCGGTCTGGCCGCAGCCGCGGGTTGCCCTCCGAGGCGGACAGGCCATCAGGATAGACGACAGCATACCCACCGTCCCCGCGGTGGACGCGATAATAGCCAATTACGTGGCCGCCCTGAACGGGATGGTGGGGATGGACATCATGGCCCCCCTGGCGGAGACCGACCTGGAAGGGGACGGCGGCTTTGACCTCAACGACGGCCCCGCCTTCAGCGAGACCAACCTGGGCGACCTGATAACCGACGCCTTCCAGGTCGTGGCCACCTCCATAAACCCCGCCCAGCCGATACGGATGGGCATAGAGGCCAACGGGGTGATCCGCTCCGGGATCCCCCGGGGCGGCCGGGGGAGGTTCAACTTCTACGACCTTTACCGCGCCCTGCCGCTGGGGGCCACGCCCGATGTCACCCAGGCCATGCCCTTCGGCTATCCCCTCTGCGCCTTCTACCTTTTCGGCGCGGAGATACAGGGGGCGCTGGACGCCACCCTGGGGATGGGGGCCAACGACTTCTTCCTGCAGATGTCGGCCAGCGCTCGTTACGTCTACCGCCCGGCCGGGCCGGAAGGAGACCGCGTGGCCGGCATCGAGGTCTTCGATGAGGGCACCTTCAGCTGGCAGCCCATCAGCCCCTACGGGCTCTACAGGGTGGCCGCCAACTACTACGTGGCCTCTTTCATGGAGCTCTTCGGGTTGACCCCGCGGGACCACACCGGAGCGCCCACCACCATCATGGCCAGCCGGGTGATGGTCGGCCCCGATGAGGTAAAGGGATGGCAGGCGCTCCTGCAATTCGTGACGGGTATGCCGGACATGGACGGCGACGGCCTGCCCAACATCCCGCCCAACTACCGCTATCCCGAGGGCCGCGTGACCGCGGCGGACTGGTACCTGGCCGAGGGCTGCACCGAGGGGGGCATGGAGACCTTCGTGCTGGTGCAGAACCCCGAGGACGTTCCCGTCCACGTCAACGTGAAGCTGCTCACCGGATCGGGCGCGGTGGCCCCGGCGGCGCTGCAGGGGGTGGAGATCCCCGCGAAGTCCCGCCGCACCTTCCGGGTCAATGACTACGTCTCCACCTTCGAAGCCTCCGCCCTGGTGGAACCGATGGACGGCTTCGTGGTCTGCGAGCGTTCCGTGTTCGGGAACGGACGGGCCTGGGCCACCGGATCGGTGGGCGTCACCACGCCCCGCCCCTCCGCCCTGTGGTACCTGGCCGAGGGCTGCACCCTGGGGGGCATGGAGACCTTCGTGCTGGTGCAGAACCCCTATTCCTCCCCCGTTCACGTCAACATCGCCTTTCAGACCGATGCGGGTACGGTCAAGCCTGCGGCCCTTCAGAACGTGGCCGTCCCCCCTGAAGCCCGCGTGACCTTCCGAGCCAATGATTACGTGACAAGCTGGGATGTCTCCGCCACGGTGGAGGCATCGGACGGGCAGGTGGTCTGCGAGCGTTCCGTGTTCGGGAACGGGCGGGCCTGGGCCACCGCCTCCTTGGGATCCGCGCTCCCCTTCGCTCCCTCCATGCAGTGGCTGCTGGCCGAGGGGTGCGCCGAGGGGGGCATGGAGACCTTCGTGCTGGTGCAGAACCCCAATCCCATGCCCGCTCACGTGGCCCTGGAGTTCCAGACATCATCTGGAGAGATAGCCCCGGCGGATCTGCAGAACCTGGAGATACCCGCCGGCTCCCGCCGCACCGTCCGGGTAAATGACTGGGTGACCGACTGGGACGTGTCCACCGCCGTGCGCTCCCTGGACCTCCCGGTGGTCTGCGAGCGCTCCATGTTCGGGAACGGACGGGCCTGGGCCACCGCCTCCATCGGGGCCACCGCCTCCCTGACCGACTGGTACCTGGCAGAGGGGTGCACCGAAGGAGGCATGGAGACCTTCGTGCTGGTGCAGAACCCCTGGGACGGCGACGCTATGGTGAACATTTCCTTCAACACGGGGAACGGGGAGGTGGCCCCTCCCGAGCTGCAGGGCGTGATCATCCCCGCGAGGTCGCGGCGCACCTTCAAGGTCAACGACTGGGTGACCGACTGGGACGTGTCCACCCGGGTGGTCGCGACAGACGGCTCGGTGGTCTGCGAGCGCTCCATGTTCGGGAACGGGCGGGCCTGGGCCACCGCCTCCATCGGCTACGCCAGATAAAGCGCATGCCGGGAAACGAAGCGGGCCGGGTCGGTCCCGGCCCGCTCTCGCTCTGCCTTTTTCGCTTTAGCCCATCAGCCGCCGAACACCCGGGAAACCGCCTCGGGGTCTTCCTTCAGGGCCTGGAAGGTGCGGTTGAGGGCCTTGGGATCGGCGGCGGTCACCGCGATCCCCTGCAGCGCCCGCAGCTGCGGCAGCATCTTCGCCTCCCATTTCTCCGCGTAGCGGGCCATGGACTCCTCGGAGAAGTCGCCGTCGCGCAAGGCCTCCAGGGCGGTGCGCGCGGCATAGTTGGCGGAACGAACCGCCGAGGCCACTCCTTCCAGTATGAAGGGCTCCACGAAACTGCCGGCGTCTCCCACCAGCAGGGCGCCGGCTGCGTGGTTCCTCCCTATCTGCCCGGCCGAGGGCACCCGCCATCCCATCCAGCGGGATACCTGAGTGGCCCCGCGCATCTTCTCGCCGTGGGGGCTTTCGGCGACGAACCTGGCCACCATCTCCTCGGCGTTCAACTGCGAATCGACATACAGCTTCATCTGGATGCCCACGCCCATGTTGACCACGTCGCCGTATCCGGGATGAGGCGAGAGGCAGACGAATCCGGGAGTGAAGCCGGGGTCGTAATGTACCTCCACGTCGCGCAGGGGCGGGTTGCATCCTTTGAAGTAGGCGCGCCCCGCCAGATAGACCTGCTCATAGTCATCGCGGAAGAGCCCCAGCCGCTTGGCCACCCAGGAGTGAGAGCCGTCCGCGCCGATGACGATCTTGGACCGCAGTTCGAGGAACTCCCCTTGATACTTGGCCTTAACCCCGCGGACCCGCCCGTCCTCAACCACCAGGTCGTGCACCCAGCACTCCTCCCAGACCTCGGCCCCCAGGCGGGCGGCGTTCTCCTTGAGGATATTGTCGCCGATCCGCCGCGGGCAGGTCAGGCCCTTGTGGTTGGGGCCGCTGATGGCCGTGTAATCGGGGCTGGTGAGGACCACCGAGGGATAGCGATACCCCGCTTCCAGGAGACGCTCGTACACACCCAGCTCCTCGTAAGTGCGAGCGCCGAAGGGCCCGTAGATGTCGCTGCAGGGCTTCTCCCGGGGGAAGCGCTCCTTGTCCACCAGCAGCACCTCCACCCCCTCGGCGGCCAGCCGGGCCGCGGCGGTGCTGCCCCCGGGACCCGCGCCCACCACGATAACCTCCCACTCCCTGCGCATCATGACCCGCCTCCCGGCTCCTCGGACAGGCGGGGCGGCCCCATGACGATGACGTCCCCGGCGGGGCAGACATCGCGGCAGGTGCCGCAGCCGACGCACAGGTCGTGGTTCACCTCGATGTATCCGCAGCGCATGCAGCGGCGCGCATCGGTCATCAAAGCCCCCGCCTCCACCGGAAGGTCCACCTGTCGGAAGGATGAAAGCGCCTCCTCCGGGGTGAGGTGAGGCAGCCGCAGGGGCTCGAGCTTCTCCAGGCGCACCGGGAATATTTTCTCTTCCAGGGGGGCCCCTCTCACCATCCTCTTCTTTTCCTCCCGCGTCTTTCCCTGCAGGAAGGCATCGGCCGCCAGAGCCGCCCTCCTCCCGGAGGCCATGGCCTCCACCACCGAACCCTGCCCTCCGATAAGGTCCCCGGCCGCGAAGATCCCGGGCAGGGAGGCGGCCCCGCTTTCCTCGTCGATAATCGGCATCCCGGCCCCGTCCAGTTCCAGGCCGATGCGCCGCAGGGTAAGTCCGTCCACTCCCTGCCCCACTGCGAATATCACCGTGTCCGCGGGGAGGGTCATGCCGCTTCCTTCCTCCAGCTCCGGGCACATCCTGCCCAGCTCGTCGCGGCGGACGCAGGATACTCCCGCCAGCTCCACCCCCTCCGCCTGCATCCAGCGAGACAGGACGCGCAGGGGGGCATGGGCCGCCACCACCTTCACCCCCTCGCGCCGCGCCTCCTCCAGCTCCCAGGAGAGGGCGGGCATGGAGCACTCGTCCTCGATGCATACCAGGCAGGCCTCCCGCGCTCCCACGCGCAAAGCGGTGCGGGCGACGTCGGTGGCAACGCTGCCTCCTCCGATCACCACCACCCTCTCGCCGACCCGGATGGGGCGTCCTTGTTTGACGGCCCCCATGAAAGCAAGGGCGTCGTAAACGCCCATGAAATCGCGGCCGGGGATGGGCAGCTTCTTACCCAAGGGCGCCCCCGTCGCCAGGACCACCGCCCGGTAGCCGTCCCGCCGCAGTTCCTCCAGGGTGGGGGAGGAGCCCACCGCCGCCCCGAAGACCGTCTCCACGCCCTCTCCCAGGGCCAGCTCGTACTCCCTTCGCCACACCTCTTCCGGCAGCCGGAAAGAGGGGACCGCCAGCCGCAGCATGCCCCCGAGAGCCGGCGCTTTCTCGAACAAGGTCACCCGATATCCCAGCGAAGCGAGGTCGCAGGCGGCGGTGAGGCCGGCGGGGCCGCTTCCCGCCACCGCCACCTTCATGTCGATGTTGCGGCGATACACCCGCGGCCTCGCCAGCCCGCTCCGGTAGGCCCATTCGGCCACCTCTCGCTTCGCCGCCCTTATGGGCAGGGCTCGGTCGATGAGGATGCCCCGCTTGCACTCCTCTTCGCACGGCCGGCTGCATATGCGCCCCAGGGTAGCGGGCAGAGGGTTTACGGCGCTGATCACCCTCCAGGCCCCCTCCCAGTCACCGCGCGCCAGAAGATTCAGGTAGCCCTCGGGGTAATGGCCCAAGGGGCAGGCCAGACTGCAGGAGCGGGCGGTGAGCGCCTCCATGTCCCGGGGGAACATGATCTTACCTTCCGCGCAATCGGGGCAAAGACGGCAGATCTGCCTCTGCAGCTCGCCGATGGCTCCCGTGGGGCAAGCTCGCAAGCAGGTGCCGCAGTTGAGGCATTTATCCGTGTCCACTCGGGGTGACGCGGCTTTGCGCAGCTCGCCACCCTCTCCAGCTTCCCAGCGCAGGAACGCCCTGAGGGGCATTGCCGATGCATCGCTCATACCCAAGCTCCCTCCCTCGATCCAGAGATGATGATACGCCGGAACACCGCCACCTTCAACTTGGGGCCAGGCCCAAACCTTCAACTTTTTCGCACGACCCCGAAGCTCATCCACCGGCAGCTTGTGATATTTTGTGATAACGGTGTCAGACACCGTGAGGGGGCGGGGAGAGGACGTCAGGGCGCCGAACAGCGAAAACTCGTTAAATGACCGGCGGTTTGTGATAATTTGTGATAATGGTGTCAGACACCGGGGGAGGAGGCTTTGCTCTCCAGCGTCTCGGCTATCCATTCCTTCCCGGGCAGGCGCTTGCCGCGGTGCACCACCTCGCCGTCCACCCTCAGCACCGGGGTCAGGGGCATGAAGCGGAGAGCGGTCTTGATGTCGGTCACGTGCTTAACCTCCGCCTCGATGCCCTTCTCCGCCACCGCTTCCACCGTCCTCGCATACAGCTTCCGGCAGAACGGACATCCCGGCCCGATCACCTCGATGAGCATAGGACAACACCCCCGATCCAGTTTATTCCCCCGCTTCGAAGATCATTCCCCGATACCCAGAGCCCTCGTCAGCTCCCCCAGGCGCCCGCGCCTTGCCTCCATGTCCTTATCCCGATACAGCGGCGCACAGTCGGCGGGCCGATGCTTGTCCTGCAGGAGCAGAAGGGCGAAGGCCAGGCAGCTGCGCTCCCCGCACTCGCCGCAGTTGGTACCGGGCAAGAGGCCGTATATGTCCAGCGGCTTCACCCTGACCTTGCCCTCGAAAACCGGTTCAATCTCCTCGCGGTGCTCGCCGCACCAACCGAGTCGCTCCGCCAGCCAGCCCAGTGTCTCCTCCGCGTCGGAAAGATCGTCGGCCTTGGCTATGGTGACCCGGGTAGGATAGACCGTCACCAGACGCACCCCCTTGGTGAAAGTGAGGGCGGGCCTGTCAGGGACATAGGTGGCGTTGGCCAGGACCGCGTTAAGATAGGGAAGCAGTCCCCCCACGTCTTCCGAGATACGGGCGGTGACCCTGATCTTGCTCTCATCGGCGAAGCACGGCTCCACACTATCTATGGTCATCTCAGGCGTTCTCGATCCCCGTTCCCCGCCGCCCACGCGCTTTCCTCCCTCACCTTGCCGAACCGACCAGGGTCCAGCCCTGACGCCGCAAGGCCTCCTCCGCTTCCTCGACGGCCTCGCGCAAGGGACCACCCTCCGCGAGCAGCAGGGGCATGTCCGCCCCTTCCGGTAATCCCTTCCTCCAGGAGCTTGGCGGAGCGGGGATGAAGGCGTCCGCCAGAGCGAGCCGCAGCACCGAGGCGATCAGGCGGCATCGGGAATCTTCCTCGCTGCCCGCCTCGGGCGCTTCCTCGTCCAGGAGCGGCAGCAGCACCCCGCTGCCCACCGGCCTCGCGGGGTTGTCCAAGAGAAAGGACACGGCCTCGGCGGCCTCTTCGGGTGGCAGGTGCCGGGCTTGCCCCGCTCCCATTAAGACCTGCTTCGCCCCGAAGCGCTTCATCATCGCGGCAGCCTCCGCCGCGTGCGTTCGGGCATCTACAGCCAAGACCACCCCCTCTCCCGCGACTCCGCGGAAATCCTCCTCCTGCCAAGATGACGTTTCCCCTTCCCCCACAACCAGCAGGAGATACGCCAACCCCGCCTCGGACATCTCCCCGATGAGGCCTCCGAACCCCTTCTTCCGCAGTATCGCCGTTCGCACCGCCACCATGGGCACGGCCCTTCCCCCGCGCAGGCCCCGGGCCAGCTCCCCCGCCGCTCGCTGCAGCAGCTCGCTCTCCCGGGGGTTCGCCTCCAACAGGCGGCGCAGGACCTCCTTGTTCGGGCGTTCCCCACGGGCCATCGTCTTCAGGGCAACGACGAAGCCTTGAGGACAACCGAGCTCTTCGGCCTCCCGCGCCGCCGCTCCGATAAAGCCCGCCGTCAGCCCCTCTCTCCAGCCGCCGCAGGGAACGGCGGCCCTCACCTCCACGCCGTTGCGCTCCAGCAGCTCCAGCGCCGCTCGCAGACTCCTCTCGGGCAGGGCTATCGCGGTCGAGCAGACCTGGCCGGATCCGGGCGGAGCCGGCACCAGGCGCAGCTCGAAACCCTCCCTTCGCAGCACCGATTCCCCGCGCAGCATGTGATGGGTGGCCGGAAAGAGCAGGGCCTTTTCCTTGGAAGTCAACCCTCGCTCCCCCGACCCGCCAAAAAGGCGGTCACCTCCTCGATCTCCGGCACCCTGCCGAAAACCACCAGCTCCCCGTTGACCGCCACCGCCGGCAGAACGTAGCGCAGAGAGAATGCCACGCGGTCGGCGAAATCATCCTCCCCCGCTTTTCTTAGCAGAGAGGCCAGGAGTTTGAGGTTCTCCGCGTAGGTCTCCTCATCGGCCATGGCATGCCGTACTATCTCGAGCCGGGGGGATCTCTTCTCCAGCTCCTCCATCAGCTTCTCCAGTCGGGTGAGGCGATCCATATCCCTGGTGAAAGCCGCTCCCGAACAGGCACAGGCCGGCACGGGCACGAAGATGTCCACTCTTGCGGTTTCCGCCATCATCTCTCCGCCTCGCACCGCCGACGGCCGAGCATGTCAGCCGCGCCCGCGCCCACGGGCCTTGCTTTTACCGCGCAGGACCAAAGCGCCATAGGACGAGATCTTGGATGAAACGCGGAAATTGGGGCTTCGCTTTTTTGGGGGAAGATGCTCATCCCGGATGACTCCCCTCAGGGCTAAGCCTCGTGCCGGCGCTGCGGAGAAAAGCGCCGACCTCACAATCCGGCTGCATCTGAGACCGCCTCGTCTTCCTCGGGAAAAGGAGGGAGACTCAGGATCCGAGCCAGCCCTTTATCTCCTTTTTATCGGGGACCTTTCCCTTGGAAACGACCTTTCCGTCAATAACCACTCCCGGGGTGGTCATCACGTTGTATTTGAGGATCTCATCCATGCTGGTGACCTCCTCCAGGGTGATGTCCACGCCCAGCTCCTGGGCCACCTCCCGAATGGCCTCCTTGGTGGCCTTGCACTTCTTGCATCCCGTTCCCAAGACCTTGATATCCACTGATCCGCTCCTCCTTTCCTCTCCGTCTTTCCGAGCAGGCGACTCGGCTGAAGGGCTATAAGCCCATCTCCCTCAGCTTGGCAAGAGCAACTTCGTTCCCCTTCTCCAGCAGCGGCGGGCAGTCCTCCACGCCGCCCTCGCCCTCCACCAGCCGCGCTGCGAAGGCCATGCAGGATGCCTGCCCGCACTTGCGGCAATTGGTGCGGGGCAGCAGCTTGAGGATGTCAAGCAGCTTGGGGGGCAGCCGCGTGGTGTGGTCAGGCTCTATCTCCTCCCTGCGCTCCCATAGTTCGTTCAGTTCATCGACCACCCTCTGGGCCACCCGTTCGGCATGTTTGCGGTCCTTCAGGTTGTTTATGGTGATGACCCTTCCCCGCAGGGCGTATTTATGCGGACCCTCCCTCCAGACCACCGTGGGTATCCGCCCGTCATAGAGCGCGTTCTTCTTAACCGCATTGACGTAGGGCATAATCGGCTCCAGGTCCGCATCGGTGGTGACGCGGGCTCCCCACACCGGCGACCCGGGGTCGCAGGGCGGCGAGAACATCTCCAATTCCGAAACTTTTATGGGCATCGACTCATCTACCCCCGCTCTCCTCGGCCCTTCGGTTCCCCGAAGGCCTCCGCCTGATTGGGCTTGTAGGAGGATTCGAAGAAGGGCACGCAATGCGGGAGTTCCGATTCCTTTACCTTAGGTTCGAGGACTTCCTTTAAAAACGACAGGGCCTCCTCGCGGTCCTCATCGGTGAGGATGCGCCTCAAGCGTATGAGTTCCTCTTCCCCCAATGCGACGGCTATGGTTCTCATCTGCCTGACCTCTTTCCAGCGGCTCCGCCGGCGGAAACGCTGCATGCGCCCCCGCCATCCAGCGGCTTACTTTCAGCTTCCTTTACAAGATATGTGTTGAGAACCTCCAATACTCTTTCGATCCTTTTTCTTTCCACGGAGTAGTAGATGAAGGTGCCCTCCCGTCGCGAGTTGAGGAATCCTCCTTCCTTGAGCATGTTGAGATGATGGGAGGCCAATTGCTGGGATATGCCCAACTCGCCTTCCACCTCGCACACGCATCTCTCTCTCTTGAGCAGCAGGCAGATCATGCGCAGTCGGTTGGGATCGGAGAGCAGCTTCAGGTTCTCCGCCAATTCGACAATGGCCGGGTCATCCGCGCATCTCGAAAATCTCTTTTTCATCTTTCTCGCCTTCTCCTCTGAGTTCGGCAGAGGATTTATACTAATATCAATTTGTATAATAGCACATGTTATCATCCTGTCAAGGAGATCGGTCATCGGTGCCCCCTATACGGCCAGTCTCCTCTCAAAGAAAAGGAAGGTGAGAGTATGGTGAATGATGGAAAGAAGATCCTCTTCGTATGCGCGGAGAACGCCTGCCGCTCCCAGATGGCCGAGGCATTCTACAACTCACTTGCCCGGGCCAGCCGAGCGGAGAGCGCCGGCACCTTCCCCTCGGGCAGGGTCAACCCCACGGCTGTGGAGGTCATGCGCGAGGTCGGGCTGGACATATCCGGCAACGCTTCTAAGCCATTGGACCTCTCCCGCCTGGACGAGTTCGACCGCATCATCTCCTTCGGCTGCATCGCCAAGGCCGCTTTCCCGGCGAGGGATCGGCTGGAGGAATGGCCCATCGAGGACCCCGCCGGAAAGGATATCGAGTTCTTCCGCCGGATCCGCGACGAGATACGTGGCCGCGTGGAGAGACTGGTCACCGAGGTTGAAGGCGACGGGTGAGCACCGCTTCGGTGAGGCTCACCGTGCCCTCAGCCTTTAACCGCATCGCAGCGGGATCGAGCGAATGGTGACGCCTTTTATCGATGTGATAGATTAATCGGGTCAATCGGCTCCGTGGTGACGACGCTCTGACGGGGGAGGTGCTCAATGGCTGAGAGCTATGATCTCATCGTGGTGGGTGCGGGTCCCGGCGGCAGCATCGCCGCCAAGACCGCCGCCGAGTCGGGCATGAAGGTGCTCCTTCTGGAACGCTCGCGCACGCCGGGCGAGAAGAACGTGTCCGGATTCGGGCTCACGTCCAAAGCCTACCGCGACTTCCCCTGGCTGAAAAAGATGGAGCTCCCCTCCATGCGGGTGTGCCGAAAGTGCGTGGGGCATTTCCTCTCCCCGCCCCCGGAACTGGACGAGCGCGTCTGCCTTTATTCGGGGCCCTCGCGGCGCATCTCCTATCCCGAGGGCAGGGAGTTCTTCACGGTCATGATGCTGCGCCGCGAATTCGACGAGTACCTGGCGGGAGAAGCGGTCAGCGCCGGAGCGGAGCTCCGGACCCTCTCCCTGGTCACCGGGCTGGTGCGGGAAAGCGGCCGGGTAGCCGGGGTCTTGCTGGAGGGGGGCGATGAGTTCCGGGCCCCGGTGGTCATCGGCGCCGACGGGGCACTCTCGGCGGTGGCCCGCCTCGCCGGGATCCGGGAGAAATGGCGGCCCGACGAGGTGGTCAGCGTGTGCTGTATAGACTATTCGGCATCGCGGGAGCGGCTGGACTGGGTCATAGACGACGCCGCTTTTCACGGTTTCTTCGGCCCCGGCATCGGCGGCAACTACTTCATGTGCATGGCCGAGGGAGTGCACCTGGGCGGTCCCGGCGTGGGCAATTCCCTGGTGTCCCGCCTAAACCGCAGACGCATCAAACCGGCCAGGGAGCTGCTGGACACCATCAAAGCGCCCTCTTGCCGCAATCTTTTAAAAGCCGTGGACGCGGTCCCGCGGGAGTGGCAGGCGCATCTGCTCCCCTGGCTGGACCGCATGCCCACCAACATCTTCGGCCCCGGGGTCATGCTGGTGGGAGACGCCGCCGGCCTCCCCGAGCCCATCTGGGCCGAGGGGGTATGGCAGGCCATGTACTCGGGCCGTTTGGCGGCGGAAGTGGCCTTGGAGGCGGTCGATGAGAAAGACGCCTCCCATGCCTCCATGCGGCGGTATCTGGAGCGCTTGGAGAAAAGCCCGGTGGGGCGTGACTTCATCGGGGGAACCCAGATGCGCAACCTCTTCGAGCTTCTGGGCGACGAGCGGTTCTTCGGTGAGCTCACCGAGATGGCCGTGGACCTCTTCGTGGCCATGTTCATGAACGGCCAGGAGGTGCATTCCGAGGCCATGGCCCGCTTCCTGCCCATCCTGGCGGAGAACCTGCCCGTGCTCATGGAGGTGGGGCGGATCTACGCCCCGGTGCTGTTGGAGGCATATTCGGGAGCGGTGCGGGACAAGCTGCAGCTGCTGAAGGGTCTGGGGGCCATCTTCTCGGGCATGGCCGGGACGGCGCAAGGCGGAGGAAAGGGCGGTTCGCAGCCGGGAGGTGAGGCTTCGTGAGCGACGAGGTGGTGAGGATAGACCGTTTCTCCCTCGTGGACATAACGCCGGCAACGCGCGACTTCATAAGGGTTGACCCCCAGAAGTGCACGGGATGCGGGGCCTGCGTGGTCATCTGCCCGATGGACCTCTGGAAAATGAGAGAAGGACGGGCCTGTCTCGCCGAGGACTACCGCAGCAAATGCATGGAGTGCGGCTCCTGCTTCATCGCCTGCGAGTACGCGGCCCTGGACTTCTCCTATCCCCCGGCGGGAGAGGGGATCTCTTACAGGTACGCTTGATCCCGATCCCCAGAAGCAGGAGCCCGGCGTAGAGCAGGGGGCCGACGGTCTTTCCGCTTCGATGCCGATCCTGACCTTCGTATGGCACGGCCTTCCCTTTTTCTTTACAGAGGATAAAGCGGCGACTATATTGACACCGTAAAGTCATGATCGCTTACCACGGAAGGGAGGTCGCATGGAGCCGAGCGATGCCGAGGTGATCGTGATAGGGGCGGGCCTGGGGGGCTTGACGGCCGGGGCTTATCTGTCCAGGCGAGGAGTCAGGGTGCTCCTCTTCGAGCAGCACCGCCAGCCCGGCGGCTACTTCACCACCTTCCGTCATAAGGGTTACTCTTTCGACGGGGGCATACAGGGTTGCGAGGACTCGGGGATGCTCCTGAACATGTTCCGACAGCTGGGGCTGGAGGGAAGGGTCCGCTTCAGCAAGAGCCGCTACGCGGTGGCGGTGGGCGACTTCAAGGCGCCCCTCCATTCCCTACCTGACCTAGAGCTCCTCTATGGGGCCCTGGCCCAACGGTTCCCCGCCGACGCCGCGGCCCTGCGGACCATCAGCGAGGACGCTCAGTCGTTCAGCCGCGCCCTGGAGGCCTTCGGGAACATGCCCAACCCCATGTTCATGGACCTTAAGGAGATGGCCGCGAAGACGCCGAGCTGGCTCGGCAAATACCGAAGGGACCTTCGCACATTCCTCCGGTTCTACAGGGAACTGTCCGAGCCCATCGAGGAGTATCTGGAGAAGCGCCTCCGCGACCCCGAACTCAAGCGGGTGCTGGGAATGCTGGCCTACCGCGGTACCCCCGCTCCCTTCGGGCTCTCCTTCATATCCTACTTCCTCGACTATTACTATCCGGACGGCGGGGTGCAGGCCATCCCGGACGCGCTGGCCGGGTGCATCGAGGAGAACGGCGGCCACATCGAGTACCGGGCGATGGTGGAGGAGATCCTCGTGGAGGGGGGCCGCGCCCGCGGGGTGAGGCTGGCCGACGGGCGGACCTACCGCGCTCCCTTCATCGTCAACGACGGGGACGCGCGCAGGACTTACCTGAAGATGCTGCCCAGCTCCGCCGTTCCCGAATCCTGGCGCAGCAGGCTAAAGGAAGCGGAGCTGGCCGAGTCGGCCTTCACCGTGTTCCTGGGAGCGGACATCCCGCCGGAGGAGTTGGACTTTGCCGGGTGTCACCACCTCCTGGTGCTCCCAGTCGGGGATAGCGGCGGCGAGCGGGGCAAGGGGGATCTCCCCGATTTCTACCGGAGTTCCTTCATGGAGATAACCGCCCCTTCGCTTCATGACCCCTCCTTGGCCCCACCGGGCAAGAGCTCCTTGATCATCCATGCCCTGGCCGAGCCCGACCTGTCCGTCTGGAAAGCGGAGGGTGGAGAGCCGGGCGAAGCATACCGCGAACTGAAGGAGGCGGTGGCCGGGGTGTTGATCGAAAGAGCCGAGAGATACGTCCCCGGCCTCTCCTCGCGCGTCGAGGTCAGGCTGGCGGCCACCCCCTGGACCCATCAGCGCTACACCCTCAATGACGGGGGCACCACGGTGGGGTGGACCTACCGGCGGGGGCACGGCTTCTACCGCGGCTTCATGAACATGACCGGCTTCCGCACCCCCGTCCCCCGCTTATACCAGGTAGGGCATTGGGCCATGACCCCCGGGGGCGCGCCCTCGGCCATCATCAGCGGCCGCATGGTGGCGGGCCTGTTGGGGGCACGCCTGCGCCCGATGCGGTCAGCTCCCTTCATATCGCACTTCCGCACCGAATAGAATCGATAAACCGGGTAATCTGAACGACCATGCAACCGCGCTCTCGGAGCGATACTGGCTTGTTGGGCCGCTGATAGAATATGGGCATGAAGGAACACGACCTGCTAATCGTGGGGGCGGGCAGCGCCGGATGCATGGCGGCTCTGCGTGCGGCTGAACGCGGATTGCGAGTGCTGCTGCTTGAACAGCGGCGCCGCGATGACGTGGGGCACCCCTGGATAGACGACGTGGAGGAGGGAGCCCTCCTGAGCTTGGGGCTTGGAACGCTGCCGGAAGACGAGGTCTGGCCCCCGCCGCCCCTCTATCGGGCCGTCTCTCCCGGAGGTAAGGCCATCGAAAGGCGGGGGCTGCCCCTTTTGGGGCTGCGCATGGACCGCTTCGTCCGCCGCCTGCTGGAGATGGCCGTGAGAGCGGGAGCCGAGTTCCGCGGCGAGGCGCGGGTGGAGGAGCCGCTGCTGGAAAGGGGGAGGGTGCGCGGGGTGGTCCTTCGGGGGCAGGAACTCCCAGCCCGTCTCGTCCTGGACGCCTCCGGGCTGAACGCGGTCCTGCGCAGGGGCCTGCCGGAGAGCTCCCCCATCGAGCGAGAGGTGGATGAAAGCTGCCTGGTCACCGCCTGGCGCGAGCACCGCGTCTTCCCGCCAGAGGAGGTGCGGCCCTTGCTGGACTCCTTGGAAATCCCGCCGGGGGTGGGAGTGGCCCGGCTGGGATGGCGCGGCGGCTATTCGGTCCTATCGCTCTTCTATGATGCCCGCGAGCGCGTCCTGGACATCCTGGTCGGCTTCAAGGTCAAGGGGTCCTCCGAGACAGCCGGTGATTTCGTGCGGCGCTTTTTTCAGGATCGCGGCATAGGCGGCGAGCGCGTGTACGGCGGGGGCGGCCTCATCCCGGTGAGGCGCTCCCTGGACGCGCTGGTTGACCACGGGCTGATGCTGGCGGGCGACGCTGCCTGCATGGTGCTTCCCGCCCACGGCTCCGGTGTGGCCAGCGCGCTGACCGCCGGGGACCTGGCCGCTCGGGTGGCCGCCTCCTGCCTGGCGCGGGGCGACGTCAGTCGGGAAGCGCTGTGGGAATACGGCGCCTCCTGGCAGCGGGGCCGCGGCGCCCTGATGGCCTATTTCGATTTCATCCGCCTGCTCTCGGAGGGGCTGGACGAGCGGGGCATGGACCTGCTCATGGGCTACGCCATGACCCCCCTGGACCTGGAGATAGCCATGGCCGCCCGCACCCTGCCGCTGCGGGCCGGGGATATCCTGCGCCGCCTCAAAGGTCTGCGCCACCCCGTATTCCTCGGCCGCTTCGCCGCTCTTGCCCGACACAGCATCGCCCTCAAGAAGGCCTACGAGCGCTACCCCCTCAGCTGGGACCCCTCGGCACTGGAGAACTGGCGCCGCGAGGTCGCCGCGATCGTTCGCCGCATCCCCCGCACTGACTGACCCGAATCCCAGAAATGGCATCATGTCTCGTTCCACGTCCGGGACAGCCTCATCTCCCTTAAACTCATCTCCTTGAGCTTATTGAAAAATTGAAGGTTCGGGCCTGGCCCAAGATTGAAGGTTGGGCCGTTCGCCGCCTCCGCTATGCCGTTCGTCCTGACGAGCGAACCGCCGGCAGGAAATCTCTTAAAAGCCATCAAATCATAACCGCTCGATTTAGCGAGGGCGATAAAACGTTCTCGGATAAAGGATGGAGGAGAGCGAAGGTGACCGGAAAGACGAAGGCGGCGGCAGCGGTCGGGCTTCTGGCGGCAATGCTGCTG
>MU158499.1:0-3456 GCA_015711755.1 Candidatus Geothermincola secundus
CGCAGGGCCACCTTCCGCCCCGGCTCCTCGCAGGCCGAGGCCGCCGAGGGCTGACGGCGGCGGTTCGATAGGGCTTGACGGGCGCTCGCGGGAAGGCTCCGGGGATGCGGGCGCCTTTCCTTTTTTTCGGATGAGGCGCAGGGCTTTTTCCCAAAAAGCGCGCGCCGATGGCCGCGGCGGGACGGCGGTTGTATCATCTGCATATGAGGGAACGGATCGGGATTCTTGCGGTCCCCACGATGTTCATGCTTCTGGCCTCGCTCCTTGCCGCCGGCACGGGTTGTGAGGGGGAGGGCCCCCGAGTGCCCGAGCGGGGCGAAGCGTTCCCCAGCTATTCTTTCCGCGGCATAGCCACCTCGCTGGAGGTCAAGAAGGCGGTCGCGGATCCACGGGGGGTCCTGTGGCTGCTCGATTTCTCCGGCCGCATGCACACGCTGGACCCGGAGATGTTCCTTGCCCCGCTGCAGGAGGCGGGTGAGGGCATCGTGGACTTCTGCCCCCTTCGGCCTTCGGGCGCCGGCGAAGAGGCCGGGATGCCCGCGGGGGTTTATCTCGCTCGCGGCAACAGGGGCCTGCAGCGGCTCGACAGCGACGGCGTCCTTAATGCGGTCGCGGAAGGTAACGACGTGTTCAGCGTGGGCGATGCCGGAGGGGGGCGCCTGTGGGCGGGGACTTCCCGCGGCTTCTTGGAGATCTCACCGCAGGAGGTAAAGTCGGAGTCCTTTGACGGAGGGGTGGAGGCCCTCTTGTCCATGGCCTACGGCCCGCGGGGCGAGCGGCTGGGGGTCGTCTGGGAGAACCGGGTGATGCTCTTTGAAGAGAGCGCGGCGGGAGGCGGCCTGAAGGCGCGCGAGCTTGATGTGCCGGGGGAAGTGTCGGTCAGAGTCGTTGCCCTTCTCGGCGGCATGGCCGCAGGCCCCTGGCTGGTCACAACCCAGGCCCTCTATCGGCCGGAGAGCGGCGGTTTGATAGAGGTGGCCCGCTGGGATGATCCTGTGACCAGCGCCTGCTCTTACGGGGGGGAGGGCATCCTCCTGGGCAGATCATCGGGGAGGTTGGCGCTGTGGCGCGAGGGCATGGCGGAAGAGGAGATCGCTGACCTGGGAAGCGCCGTGGACCGTCTGGCCTTCTCTAACTGCGGCCTCATCTACGCGGTCTGCGGGCGGGAGATCTATCGGGGAGAGCCGCCTGCCGCTTCGGGTGAGCCGGTCGCCCGCTCCTTTTCGCTGCGGCTTCACCGGGACGATGGGAACGGCGGACTGGCCCTCTCCCTCCCCGAATCCCCCTCACTCGATCCGAGATGGTATTACCTCAAGGTGAAGAGCGACGCCAGAGAGCTTTCCTGGGAAGTGTCCGGGCCGAGCGACTTCGGGCGGGAGCTTCACCTCGAGGGAGCGGTAGGGGATCTGGCCGTGGAGGCGCTGGTGGTGGCGGAGCGCGCTCGGGCTTGGAAATACGAGCCGGGGGACGCGCTCACTTTCCCGGCGGTCTTCCCGGAGGAGGGCCGGCCGTACCTCGAGAGAAGCCCTGACTTACCTTGGGACCTGGAAGGGCTTCAGGACGCGGTAGCCACGGTCCCGGCGGAGTTGAGGGAGGATATGTTGAGCGCCCTCACCTTTTTGGTGAAGCGGAGCGCTTTCTTCTACAGGGCCCCCGCCTCCCCGTCGTGCTCCCTTCCTCCCGAGCCGGGCAGCGGGCTGGCGTTGGAATATGCCCGGGCCTCCCTGCGGCGCGCTATTGATTGCGCGGGGGGCGACGACTACGGGCGCTCCCTGCTCCTGGTGATGCTCTGCCGCGAGCTGGGCATCCCCGCGAGGCAGTCCCTCTGCTTTAACCGTTACCTCGCTCAGGTCTATCTCTACGGGGTGGGATGGGTGGCCGTGGACGTGTCCGCGCCCGTGTTCGATCTTGAGAGCGGGACGTATCCGGCGATAGGCTCTCTTCCGAGCGGCACGGAGTCCCTCATCACCGCGACCGGAGCGGCGGGTGACGCATTGCGCTTCCTGAGGTATCGGGGCGGTCATACGGAGGAGGCGCCGTATTGCTCGGTGGACGGCGGGGATGGGGGCGGCTTCGCGTCCGCCCTTGTGGTGTGCAGGCCGGCGGAGGGCTCCCCTCCTGCCGAGGGACAATCCCTGAAGCTGCCGGAGGGCGGGTGGTTCTATTTTCAAAGGGAGCCTCACGGCGTGCGTTTCGTGCGGCAGGGCCCGCACCGCCGCGACATCCTCGTCCTCGAGGACGAGAGGGCCTTTCCCTTGGGGCTGCATACGAGCGCCGATGTCTTCATCCGCGGCGGCTTGGTGGTCCTGAAAGGACCCCCGACGCTTTGAGGACATTCCTCCACGGAATCTCGATACAGCCTCCAAGAGCTGGAGATGGTGAAAGGGTACCGAAACTTTGAGAGGGCCCTTGCCCGGGCGGACGATGGGTAGCGTTGGGGACCGCCGCGCTGCATCCCGCCGGGAGAAGCGGATGATCGACAGAGACGGGCCGAAGTCCGGCGCGGGTATGAGTGTGATAGGATTCTAGTGTTGGTATAATCCATACGTGGGCCCGGTCCGCCGAAAGAGGCATCGGGCGGATGGCAGGCGATTCGGTGGTCGTCGAAGATGGCGCTCTTCAAACCGGGAAAACCGGATATCGGCAAACTGGAGAAGCAGAGGAAGCTCGATGAACTCATCGGGCTGTTAAGCCACCCCGACCGTGAGGTGCAGTACGAGGCCATCGAGGCGGTGACCCGCCTGGGAGACCCTCGGGGCATCGAGGCCCTCATGGCCTTGGTGGCCAACCCCTCGACCGACGAACTGATACGGGCCAAGGCCTGGCTGGCCCTGGACGTGGGCTGGGAGAGGGAGGCCCGCAAGCGCACCAGCTGGAAATAGGGATACCCCGCGGCTATGGAGAACCCCAGGATACGCAGACTGGAAGCATTCCCCGTCAAGCACCAAGGCAGGGAGATGGTGGCCCTGCGGGACCCCCAGGGCTATATGACGGACGTGGCGGTGATCTCGCCCGCCGCCTATTTCATCGCCGCCCTTTGCGACGGCACCCGTTCCCTGCGAGACATACAGGCAGCCTACGTTCGAAGGTTCGGGGACATCATCACCACCGAGCAGTTGGCGGGCATCCTGCGGCGTCTGGACGAGCAGCTGATACTGGACGGCCCCGCGTTTCGAAAGGCGAAAGAGGCCCGCGATCGGGAGTACCTGATTCTGCCCAACCGACCCATGACCCTGGCGGGCAGGAGCTATCCCGCCCACCCCCGGGAACTCGCCGATTTCCTGGGGAGGTTGCTGGGGTCGGCGGGAGCTGGCGAAGACGAGGGAGGTTTGCCCCTGGGTGTGGTGTCTCCGCACATTGACCCGGAAAGGGGATGGAGATGCTATGCGGAGACCTATGCCTGCCTGGCCCGCTCGCGTCCCCCCACCCGTCCCCTGGTGGGCTTCAGCACGCGCG
>MU158499.1:3466-19006 GCA_015711755.1 Candidatus Geothermincola secundus
CCCGTGTTGCTCCGCGAGTTGCGCGCCGTTGGCGGCCTGCCTGCAGCGCGCGCGTCCCCCCACCCGGCCCCTGGTGGTGGTACTGGGCACTTGCCATGGAGAGATGGAGGGCCGTTTCGCCCTCACCTCCAAGAATTACCTCACGCCGCTGGGCCTGGTGGAAACGGATGCCGCCATGGCGGAGGAGCTGGCGAGGGCGGCGGGCATGGACGGTTTTGGCGACGAGCTCTCGCACCGCTCCGAGCACTCCATCGAGATGCAGCTGCCCCTGCTGGCGGCGGCCTTCGGCGGCGTGGATAGGTTCCGGATCATCCCGGTCACCTGCAATTCCTTCCACGACCTCATCGAAAGCGGGTCCTCTCCTTTCGCCGACCCCGAGGTGAGCTCCTTCGTGAGGGCGCTGCGGGGGCTGCTCTCGGCCCTCGGCGACGAGGTCATGATGCTGGCGGCCGCCGACCTGGCCCATGTGGGCAGGCGTTTCGGCGGCGCCATCCCGGTGGACGCGATGATCCTTTCATCGGTGAGCGCCAAGGACCGGGAGATGCTGGAACTGGCGGCGGGTGGAGACGCCGAGGGGTTCTATTCCTTCGTCATGGGGGAAGGGGACAGCCGCCACATATGCGGCCTCTCCCCCATCTACGTCCTGGTGAAGGCGCTGGAAGGCGAGAGGGGGCGCATCATCCACTACGACCGCTGGTTCGACCCCCAGGAGGGCTCCGCGGTGACCTTCGCGGGCATGGTCTTCCCCCGCACCCCGTCGGAAGGCTGATGCGCTTGCTTTGAGCGGCCCGACGGAAGCCTCGGCGGGAGGAGACATGTCAGCGGTAACCGATGTCCATGTACCAGCGGCCGCCCTGCCGCAGCAGGGGGAAGCTCAGCGCCTCTTCCTCGGTTATCTCCCTCGCGGAGGGCGCGCCTTCTCCGGCGACTTCTAAGGAGCCCCAGCAGAAGACCACCGCCGAATCCTCGCCCCTCTCCTCCGTGCGGTAATGCGCTTCCCTGATGCCTATGCAGGGGAAGCGAGCCTGCAGGGTCCGCTGCAGGATGCGGGCGAGCTCTTCTTCAGATAGGGTGGTCAGGTCGTTGAGGATCTCCTGGACACAGCCGGGGGGAAGGGCTGAGAGCATGGCCTCGCCGTCCCCTGCGGCGAGGCCGCGCAGGAAAGAGTCGACCACCTCCTCTTGGGGCGTCATCGCCTCTTCCTCCCCGTCGCCCCCGCAACCGTAAAGGCAAAGGGCGCCCATCAGGACGACGCAGGCGAGGGCGCATGCCGTTCTCAGTGAGGCCGCTCTCATGGAAGGGATTATACGACATGGTTCCGGCGTTTGAGGAACGACAACGCTCATGGCGGGATGCGCGAACGCGCCCGGCCCGCCGGCGCCTCTTCAGCTTAGATGATATCTCCAGGAGAAGGAGCCGTGCTGTTTCTCGGCCCGGCAAAAGGCCTCCCTGCCCCAGAGATTCGAGGCCGCTCCGGCGAGTATGCCCTCCAGCAGGGCGGGGCTGAAAGGGTTCTCCACCCTGACCACGCATGAGCGATCATCGATGCGTTCGATGAAGGGGTTCCCGAACCCGCGCAGGGGCATCTCTCGCAGCTGCTCCCGGAAGCCATCCTCGCCGCCTAGCGCCGCCCCCGCCAGGAAATCGCGCACCTTGCGGCGGGTTATTTCGTTGATGATGCGGGGGATCTCCTGCCCCAACTCCTCCTCCAGTTCCCTGAAGACCGCGTCCAGCGATGCCGTGGGCACGCAGGCGATGCGCATGCCGGTGCGGCGGTCGGTGATCACTCCCTCTTCCAGGTCCCATTCATAGGTTTTTCCGGGGAAAGCCGGCAGACGGCATCCACCGCCGCAGATGCGGTAATCGAGCTTTCCCGGAAGATAGACGGGGGCGTAAGGGATAAGCCTCTCCTCCAGATGAGGGCGAGGTTCCACGGTCTCCATTAGGGTTATGCGGAGCATGCCGTTTTCCCTCTCCCCGCGATAAGCCCCCTGCTTCTGCTCGAGGAACTCCCATACGCCGAGCGAGTCACCTATGAGCATGCCGTCGCTGTAGGGGTTGCGGCACAGCACGGTCATGCGCTTGCGCCGCTTATAGGACAGGATGAAGAAGCGCCCGTATCCCAGTCCGGCCACATGGTCGAAGATGTAGCGCGAGGGGGGCTCTATTACCGAGATGTCCCTGGGCAGGCGGTAGAGGCCCAACTTTACATAAGCGGAGGGGACGATGGTCTCGATGAAACGCCGCCCGATGCGGCGTTCCGCTTCCACGACCACCGGCTGTATGTCCAGGCCGATATAGGCGGAGATGCCCTCGATGATCGAATTGATGAGCTCGGTCTCCAGGAAAGCCAGGCGGGTCCGCCCGCGGTCGGTGCCGATTATGGTCCCGTTGGGATACCAGCGCAGGTATCTGGCATAGGCCAGCGGTATCCCGCATTCCCCGCATCGTCGAAGATGCCTCTTCATGATCCCCTTCCGCCGTTTCGCTTAAATCTACAATCGGCAGCGAGCGGGGATGAGTAAAGCGGGCCGCGGCAGGGATAGCGCGACCCGCACCGATGCGCGCCCGCCGGGCGAGGGGTCCTTGGCTCACCGTTTACAACAGGGCCGCTCGCGGTTATCATAAAACGACAAGCGAAACCGACCGCTCGTTTATTTTTTGTTATTGATGCCCATGAAGGCCGCGGCGAAACCCGAGGCTGTTTGCCGGAGGGAACGCGGGCTTCAGCGAGAGAGGTGGCGGAGGGATATGACTTTGCCCGGTCCCGACCAAGGCGCGGAAGAAAAAAGCGGCGGGGAAGGCCTTATGCGCATGCGCCAACTCGCCCAGGCATCGGGGCTGCCGGTGAGCACCATAAAGTTCTACATGTCCCGGGGGCTGCTGCCGGAACCGCGAAAGGTCAAGCCCAATGTGGCCTATTACGACGAGAGCTTCCTGCGCAGGCTGCTGATAGTCAAGACCATGCGCGCCGAAGGCCTTTCCATATCCAGCATCAAGAGCATACTGGACCGCTACCCCTTCCAGAAAGTGTCGGAGTGGGAGAGCTTCAAGCGCAACGCCCGCGGCAAAGAGGCCTACGAAAGAGAAGAGGCGGAGAACCTCGCGGCCATGAGCGATGAGGAGAGGCGGGCCGCCTCCATCCTCGACGCCGCCTTCAGCGTTTTCTCTCAAAAGGGCTATCACAACGCGACGGTGGACGACATCGCCAAGGAGGCGGAGGTCAGCAAGGGCACCTGCTACCAGTATTTCTCCGGCAAGGAGGAGATATTCATGGCCACCATGGAGCGCACCCTCAAGACGCTGCTGGCCGAGGCCGAGGCGGCAGGCGCGCAGGCCAAGGATGCCCTGACGCGCCTGGGCCTCAAGGGGCTCACCTTCATCTCCAAGTACCGCGACCTCCAGTTCATGTTCGTGGGCATCATCTCCGAGGTTCTGGGCGGCAACGAGGCTCTGCGCCGCAAGGCGGTGGAGATATTCAACGAGGTAGCCGACTTCCTGGCCGAGGACATCAGGGCCGGCATAGAAGAGGGCATCTTCCGGGACGTGGACCCCAGGACGGTCTCCTTCGCCCTCATAGGCATAGCCGAGATAGTGGGCAATCTCTACCTGATCGAGGAGGAGTTCGACGTCCTCCAGTTCTTCGTCGCCCTCATGGATTTCATGCAGCACGGTCTGGCCGGCCCCGCCTGAGGAAGGCGGGTTTTCCCGGCCCAATCGACTCCCCGGCGGATCAGTCGGGTCAGGAGCCGGGCGGCAAGCAGTCTTTTCGCCGTGATGCGCCCAAAGTGGCGCGGCCCGCATTTTTTCTTTACAGTACGGTAAGTGGAAAGTATAATAGGACCGAAAAGTCATCTAAACTGACCATAAGCGAGAGAGTTGGACGGTCAACCCTCGCGCGAGCGGCGAGGGGCCTTCGAGGGATATGCGCTTCGCCGCGGCGGAAAAGGAAAGGAGGGCCATATGGCGGATTACGACGCGATAGTGATCGGAGCCGGCTTGGGGGGCATCTCCACCGGTGCTCTCTGCGCCAAGAACGGCTTCAAGACCGTCATCCTCGAGCAGTCCGACCTCATCGGCGGATGCTGCTCCACCTATGAGCGCGACGGCTACAAGTTCGATATCGGCGCCTCCATAGTGGAGATAACCCAGCCCATGGAGCGGGTGTTCGAACTGTTGGGCAAGCGGAGGGAGGACTACATCGACCTGGTCCCCTGCGACCCCATCTATTCCTTTATCACCGAGGACGGCCGCAAGTTCTCCTACCCCACCGACATCGATGAGACCACCAAAGTCATCGAGCAGATAGCCCCCGAGGACGTGGAGGGCTGGAAGGCTTTCTCCGACATGGGCATGGAGATGATCGAGAAGATGATGGACGCGGTGATGCTCTCGCCGCTCAACAGCATCCCCGAGGCCCTGGCCATGGTGGCCAAGAACCCCCGGGTGGTCAAGTACGCCCCGCTTTTCCTGCGCACCCATCAGGCGGTGGTGCGCAAGTATTACAAGAACCCGGTCATCCAGGGCTCGGTGGCCTTCCAGTCCTATTTCGCCGGGGCGCCGCCGGAATTGGGCTCGGGCATCTTCGGGTTCATAGCTCTGTCCGAGCACTTGGGCATCTTCTACCCCAAGGGCGGCATGATCAGCATCCCCCAGGGTATCATCAACGCCGCTTCCGATTTCGGCTTGGAGGTGCGCACCAACACCAAGGTGGAGAACATCATCGTCGAGGGCGGCAAGGCGGTGGGCGTGCGACTGGAGGACGGGACGGAGATGCGTTCGCGCTTCGTGGTCTCCAACCTCAACGCCAAGGTGACCTACCTGAAGCTGGTGCGCCCGGAGAACCTGCCGAAATGGGCGCTCAAGGCCATCAGCAGCTACGAGGTCTCCATGCCCTGCCCCATGATCTACGTGGGGTTGGACGCCAGACCGGACCTGGACGCCCATCACACCGTGGTCACGGGGTCCATCGACGCCATGAACGACGTATGGAACAACTATTATAAGAAGGGGGTCATACCCCGCACCGCCATGAGCCTGATCTGCTGGCCCACCGAGGCCGACCCCTCACTGGCGCCCGAGGGGCACCACGTCCTCAATTTCCTTTGCAACGCCCCCGCCCCTTACGCTCCCCTGGGCGACAACTGGGACCGCATCAAGGACTGGTACCGCGAGGCGGCCTTGGACGAGCTGGAGAAATACGTGCTGCCGGACGTGCGCGACCACATCACCATCATGGACGTGTCCACCCCCCTCGATTTCGAAAGGCGGCTCCTGTCGCCCCAGGGCGGCATCTACGGGCTCTTCTCGGACATGACCACGCTGGCGCTCTTCCGCCCGCACGCGCGCTCGCGGGCGATCAAGAACCTCTACCTGACCGGATCCAGCACCCACCTGGGGGGCGGGGTACCCACCACCCTGGCCTCCGGGGTGATAACATCGTCGTATATCCTGAAGGACCACGGATAGGAGGGATGGGAGATGAAGAAGAAGATCCGCGCGGCGCTGGGACTGGCCCTGATCGCGGGGGCGGCGGCGGCCTACTTCTCCGCCAGCGAGAGCACCCGCCGCTATATCAAGCACCTTGGCCGGCAGGTGCCCTACCTGCCCTACCGCTATCTCATCTGAGAGGCCCGAAAGGAGACCCGCATGTACGACTACGACGCCATCGTCATCGGGGCGGGGCTGGGAGGGCTGTCGTCCGCCGCTATCCTGCAGAAAAACGGTTTCCGCACCCTGGTATGCGAGAACACCGGGCAGGTGGGCGGCTGCTGCTCCTCCATGGACGTGCAGGGCTACCGCTTCGACATCGGCGCCTCCATCGTGGAGATGAGCTTCGTCATCGACGAGCTCTTCGCCAAACTGGGCAAGAGGACCTCCGACTACATAGACTTCATGCCCATCGACCCCATCTACGGCTTCGTCACCGAGGACGGCGAGAAGTTCTCCTACCCGGTCGACGTCAACGGCACCCGCGAGGTCATCGCCCGCTTCTCCGAGGAGGATGCCCGCAATTGGGACCGCTTCGTCAAGGTGGGCTCGGAGGCCATCAACAAGGCCTTCGGGCAGGTGATGGCCAAGCCCATGTACACCTTGAAGGACATGATGAAGGTGGCCATGACCAGCCCGGCCCTGGTCAAGTACCTGCCCTACATGATCAAGAACTTCGAGATGGTGCTGACCAGCTTCTTCAAGGACGAGAAGGTGCGCTCCTCCATGAGCCTGCAGTCCTATTTCCTGGGCCTGCCCCCCGCCCTCTGCCCCGGCTACGTTGTCTTCCTGGCCTACTCGGAGCACGAGGGCATCTTCTACCCCCGCGGGGGCATGATCGGCATACCCCAGGGCATCGCCCGCGCCTTCGAGGACTTCGGCGGGGAGATCCGCTTCAACACCAGGGTGAGAAAGGTGCTGACCGAGGGCAAGCGGGTCACCGGGGTGGAGCTGGCCGACGGCACCAAGCTCACCTCCCGCATCGTGGTCTCGGACATCAACGCCCGCACCCTCTACCTGGACCTCATCGGGAGAGAGAACATACCCTCCTGGGCCGCCAAGGCCATGGAGACCTTCCCCGTGTCCATACCCGCGCCCATGATCATGCTGGGGCTGGATACCGAGCCGGATCTTCCCGGGCACCATACCTTCTGCTATACCAATCTCAAGGAGATGAACCGCATCTGGTTCGAGGACTACCTGAACGGCAGGATCCCCTCCGGCGGCTTCATGCTCATCTCCTGGCCCTCCCATGCCGATCCCTCCATGGCCCCCGAGGGGCATCACTGCCTCAATCTGGTGACCTTCGCTCCCTATAAGCTGGCGGAGGGGGACTGGGACTCCATCAAGGAGAGGTATCTGGAGGACACCTTGGACATGATGGAGCGCTATTTCCACCTGAACCTGCGCGACCACATCACCGTGGCCCGGGTGAACACGCCCTACGACCTGGAGAGGCAGCTGCTGCATCCTTGCGGGGCGGTTTACGGGCTGCAGAACGATTTCTTCTCCACGGCCATGTTCCGGCCGCGCATGCGTTCCCGCGTCTTCCAGGGGCTGTACCTGGCGGGCGCCAGCGTGCACCTGGGGGGCGGCGTCCCCACAACGGTCGGCTCCGGGGTCTGCGTGGGAGGACTGGTGGAGGAGGACTTCGGTTAAGCATCAAGATTTTCTGCGTTAGGCTCGGCGGGGCCCGGCGGCAGCCGGGCCCCTTCCCTTGCGGCTAGCGGGACAGAGCGGCGTCAAGCCTCGTGTTCGTGCTATCATAAGGGAGCAAGCGCTCGCGGTTCTCGGCGGGAGGTGGGGCTTATGGCCAAGGTTCTTCTGGACCGGGAGTTCTTCGGGATGCAGGGATACGTCCGGGTCAAGTTCTACCGCTGCGTGGACAAGGAGACCGGGCGCGAGATGGTCCGGATCAAAGGGAAGAAGCGCGATTACCGATTCAAGGGCGAGACCTTCAGCGACCTCTACGCCGCCCAGCGCTACGTGGCCGACCGCATCGCCGAGATCGACCGGGCCAGGAAGGCGTGACTACGGCCCCTCTTCACTTTCTGTGCCGACCGTCGAGGAAACGGCGGACTCCGTCGTGAAAAAACGCTTGAACCGCTCAGGGCGCCGCCTGCCCTCGCTGGAGCAGTTCTCTCAAGGTCAGGGCGTTGGAAACGGCGTACCCTCGGGCGTCGTTGTTGAAGTAGATGAACAGGTCCACCCCTTCATTAAGGCGGGCTCTCAACCAATCCGCCCAATCCTCGAGCTCCTCTTCGGTGTATTCCGAGCTGTAGAGTGACCTCCCCCCGTGCAGGCGCACATAGGAAAAGGAGGCGGTCACCTCCCGCGCCGCCGGGAAGCGCGGAGAGTCGGCAACGCAGAGCCCCGCTCCCTTCTCCCGCAGGAGCCCATAGACCTCGGGGTTGAACCAGGAGGGGTGGCGGAACTCCCAGGCGGTGGCCAGGCCCTCGGGCAGGGATACCAGAAAGCGCTGCAGCCGCCGCGGGTCCGACTGCTGGCCGGGAGGCAGCTGGAAGAGCAGCGGACCCAGCTTATCCCCGAGGTGAGAGGCATGCTCTAAAAGCAGCCGCAAGGCCTCCCCGCAATCCTCCAGGCGTTTGACGTGGGTGATGAAGCGGCTTGCTTTGACGGAGAAGAGGAAGCCCGCCGGCGTGGCCTTCTTCCAGTTTCGAAAGGTCTCCGCCGCCGGCAGGCGGTAGAAGCTGTTGTTCAGCTCCACGGTATCGAAGACCTCGGCATAGCGCTTCAGCCACTCCCGGCTCGGGAGCTCCTGCGGGTAGAGGATACCCAGCCAATGTCGGTAATGCCAACCCGAGGTGCCGATGCGCACTTTACCGATGGCCGCGCCCATTTCGCGACCGCCCCCTATCCGCCTGCAGCGATCCCACTGGACATGATCTTACAGCAGCTCGGCGCATTCAGCGAAGGCCCGCCGCTCGGGGTACCGCCGCGCCCTTTAGCCGGGAGGCATTAAAGAGCCGCGGGAGCCCTTCCGAAAAGAATAGCACGCGGAGTGGGGCATTGAGGCTGCTCGTCCGGCACAACGGGAGGTGTGGTCATGAAGATCCTGGTTTTGGGGGACCTGGCGGGGGATTTCGGCATGCTCGAGCGGATCATGGAGGACGTGGGGGTTTGGAAGCCCGATCTGGTGCTCTTCACCGGGGATGTGGTAAGGGGCACGGAGCGGGAAAAGCTGGTGAAGGAGAGGGACAAAGGGAAAGAGGTTCCGGCGGAATGGCGCAGCAAGCTGAAAAAGGCCCTGGCCGAGGAGTCCCGGACCTACCGCCGCTTCATGGAGGAGCTTGCGCGCTTTCGCGGGACCGTGCGGGTGGTCCCCGGCCATAAAGACGCACCCCTGGATTCCTTCCTGCGCTCCACGCTCCGGGAAGCCCGGCCCGCCCCCCATGTGAGCCTGGTGCATCAGAGCTTCATCAACGCCGGACGGGATTTCGTGTTGGTGGGTTTCGGAGGCGACATAACCGCGGACGAGCGGGAAACCGGGCTGGTCAACCGCTTCCCCGCGTGGGAGCTGGCGTATCATCTCGAGGTGATGCGGCACCTTCCGCAGGAGCCCATCCTGCTCACCCATTACCCTCCTTTGGCTGAGGATGTCGACGTCATGGACGGCAGGCATGCGGGGAGCCCGGAGCTGCGCGAGCTCATCGAGAGCTACCGTCCCGCCTACGTCTTCTGCGGGCACGCCCACCGTTCCCAGGGCATCGAGGCGGTGGGAAACAGCATCATCATCAACCCCGGCACCATCACCGAGGGCAACTACGCCATACTCAACACGCGCAAGGAGACGGTGCGTTTCAACATGCTGGAGGACTGAGGGGCCGCGTCCTCTGACTGCTTTATCGGTAGATCGCCGAGAATTATAATCTTGTCCAGCGCATGAAGCCGCGTCCCGTTGGGAAGAGAAGCCATATCGAGGTGGTCGGAAGGAGCTGGCCTATGGGGAGGTATTGGTTGGGGCGGATCCTCTTGGCCGCGGCGGCGGTCCTGCTGGCAGCGGGATGCGTCCTCTTGCCCGTATCCGGGGAGGGGGCGCGCGGTGAGCCTGCGCCACCCGCGGGCCTCGGGGTGCTGCAGAGGCCGGAGGACGCGGGCAGGCGCATCGCCCTCACCTGGGAGGTGCAGCCCGGGGATTTCGCCTATCAGGTCTACCGCTCGGAGAGCGAGGATGGACCGTATCTGCAGGTGGGCGGGAAAGCCGCCGATTCCATGGGCGAATACCCGGTTTTTCTGGACGAGGAGGTGGAGCCGGGGATCACCTATTACTACCGGGTGAGCCGGCTCAATGAGGGCTGGGAGGAGGGCCCGCTCTCACCGCCGGTGGCGGCGCGCCTGGAGTTCGCTTACCGCGCGGCGGTGGGCGCCAAGAGGATGGTCATCTCCCTGACCGATCAGCGCATCTATTTCTACGAGGGCGATCAGTTGGTGAACATAATGCGCTGCTCTACCGGGGTGAGGCCCGGCTCCACCCCGACCGGGAATTTCCGGGTACTGGGGCATTACCGTACCCACGGGGGACTGGGCGGGGTCACCTGCGATTACTGGATGAGCTTCACCTCCGCCCACGGCATCCACTCATGGCCCCGGGGCAACAGCCGCTACGAGGAGGGCTTGGGGGCGGTGGCCTCCCACGGCTGCGTGCGCCTTCACCCGGCTGAGGCCTACTGGCCTTACAACTGGGCGCCGAACGGGACGCCCATACACATTACTCACGCTTCCTTCTCCCGGCGGGTGATCAACGGATGCCATTCCACCGTCGGCGCGGTCGATGCCTCCACCGAGTGGTTCTTCGCCGAGGGATATACCGCCGAGGACTTCGACACCTGGCTGCTGCTGGCCAACCCCGGCCCCAGGGCCACCACGGCCCACGTGGAATTCCTGCTGGAAGGAGGGGGGACCGCCCCCTTCGATTTTCCTCTGCCCTCCCTCTCGCGCCACACTGTCCCGGTGGACGCCCTGCCCGGCCTGGAGCAGGCCGCCTTCTCCATGCGGGTCAGCGCGGGAGAGCCCGTCGTGGCCGAGCGGGCCATGTACTTCCGCAAGGGCCATACGGACGGGGGGCACGTCACCGTCGGCGCGGACAGCCCCTCGACGGAGTGGCATTTCGCCGAGGGATGCACCCGCGATTTCTTCGAGAGCTATCTCTTGCTGGGGAATCCGGGGGATGAAGTCGCATCGGTGGACGTGGATTTCTTCCTGGCGTCGGAGAATCTGCGCTATACCTTCATGTTGGCCGCCCGTTCCCGGGTCACCGTGCCCATCCATTCCCTGCCAGGTCTCGATTATCAGGACATGGCCATAAGCCTGCGTTCCAGCGTGCCCGTGGTGGCGGAGAGGTCGCAGTACTACAGCCTGGACAGCCACCGCGGAGGCCATGCGACCATGGGTTCGGCGCGCCCATCGGCCAGATGGCATTTCGCCGAGGGTTATACGGGTGAGGCCTATGACACCTGGCTGCTGCTCTCCAATCCGGGAGGCGACGCCGCCAACGTCATCGTGAGCTTTTACCGGGAAGGGCAGGGGCCCATAGACCACTATTTCGCCATCGCGCCCTTCCGCAGGGTCACCGTGCATGCTGATGAGCTGCCCGGCCTGGAAGAGGCGTCATTCAGCATGACCGTGGGCTCCGACGTGCCGGTGGTGGCTGAACGTGCCATGTACTTCGTCATCCCCCGCGGTTACTGAGGAAGGGTTGCTGGCCGCGTTGGAAAGCCGCGAAGCCTCGTTCAGGCGGTCATCGCCGGGCCCGCAGTCTTCCGGCCCTGATCCAGCACGCGTCGGTATACCTCCAGATAGCCCAGGGCCATGGCCCTCGGGCTGAAGCGCCTCTCCGCCTCGGCCCGACAGACGGCCGGGTCTATCTCCCCTATGCGCTCCAACAAGGCGGGAAGCTCATCGGGGGCGTCGGCGACGAAACCCGTCTTCCCGTGCTCTACCACTTCCGGAGCGGCTCCCCAGCGGGTGGTGAGCACCGGGGTTCCGCAGGCCAAGGCCTCCGCCATGACCAGTCCGAAGGGCTCTTCCCATTGTATGGGAAAGAGGAACGCGCGGGCGCGGGCCATCAGTTCGGTCTTGCGCCGCTGGGGGACCTCGCCCTCGTAGAAGATCCTTTCGCCGTCGAGCCAGGGCTCGATCTCCCGCTCGAAGAACTCGCGGTCCTTTCCGGGGTCGATCTTTCCGGCGAGGATGAGACGGTGCCCCGTGTCCCTGGCGATGCGCACGGCATGGTGGGCTCCTTTGTCCTCGCAGAGGCGGCTTATATAGACCAGATAGTCCTCCTTCTCGCCGATGGGGCTGTGCTCCTCAAGGTCCACGGCGTTGTAGACCACGCCCGCGTAATTGAGACCGGGGCAGCGGGTCTGCTGGTAGCGGCTTATGGTCACATAATGAGCGTCTTGCGCGAAGGTCTCGTAAAAGGCCTTCACCTGGGGCTCGAAGGGTCCGTGCAGCGTGTGCACCAGAGGGACCGGCAGCAGCCCGGCGAAAGCCGTCGGGATGAAGCCGGAATGGTCGTGGACCAGGTCAAACCCGCCCTTGCGTATCTCGCGGAAGGCCAGTCCCACATGACGGGCATCGAACAGCGTCTCTCCCATATGGGAGGTGGGTGCCTCCTCGTAGGTGATGACCTGATGCGCGCGGGTGCGGGAGGGGCCGGCGGCGAAGAGGGTCACCTCCTGGCCCATCTCCACCAGCTCGTCCACCAGCAGCTTGAGCATCCTCTCGATGCCGCCGTAGCCCTCGGGAGGGACCGGTATCCACACCGGAGCTATCATCGCTATCCTCATGACGCACCCACCTCCGCGGCGTTGGGCCGGTAGCTCGATGCCTCGTTCGCGCTAACCGCGAGACACTTTGTAATTTAACCGATTTCGCTTCGATTAAACCTGCACCCGAATGATCGAGAGCTTTGAGACGGAGAGGATGACCGAGAACCATAGGCGGCCTCATCGGAGCCGGAAAAGCTTCACCTGACCCGAAGGACCCGCACGTCGGGGCCACGGGTTATGGTGAGCCGGTAGGGCTCCTGGGGCTCGATGAGCTCGCCGTCCAGCGTGTAGCCCTCGCGGGCCTCTATGATCACCTCGGAGCTCTTGCCGTTCCAGTAGACGTCAGGGGGATAGGGCGGCTCGCCTCCCCTGACCCAGAGCAGCCGGTCCAGGCGCGAGACCATCTTTCCGAAAGGCAAGCTGGTCGCCAGAGCATAGAAGTCCCCACCCGCGCCTTCCCGGAAGGGGTTGAAGGTGAGCACCACTTTCTTGAATATCATGGCCAGCACTATGGTGAAGCGGTCGCCGGGCATCTCGAAGCCGTCTATGCTCACCCGCATTGGCGAGGCGCCGAAGACCCCGGCATAACGGGTCCTCTTCAGGACGCCGGCCGCGGAGCACTTGAGGAAAAGGCCGGCGGCGGCCAGGGGCCCTCCCCTGGTCTCCCGGTAATAAACCTGATCGAAGCGGTAGAGAGCGCCGTTGCCGAAGAAGAACCCGTATTCCCGCTCGACACCTGAGGCGGATTCGCGAACCAGCCGCAGGGTGGGGATGGGTTCCCAGGGAAGGGCACCGTCGTTTTCCGCGGCCCCCATGGCCAGGCGGGCCAGCCGGTCGGGGCGCCCCTTCAGACCCAGGTTGTCGGCGAGGACGTTGAGGGTCCCCCCGCGCAAAGGGAACAGGAGGGGCATTTCCCCGCTGCCCTCTCCCAGGGCGTTGATGAGATGGGTCAGAGTGCGCTGAACGGTCCCATCCCCTCCGTTAAGGCAGATGAGTTCGGCTCCGCAGGAGAGCAGGCGCTCCACCGCCCCCTCGATCTCCTCCACCGTTTCCGTCTCCAGCACCAGCCCCCTTTCCCCCACGATGTCCGGGAGGCGGTAGCGGCGGTATTTCCCCAGGCGGTTGGCTCCGGAGGCGAGGTTGGTGAGCACCGCCACCCGGCATTTTCCTTCCAATCCGCCTCCCTTCATCTCAACCCGCCAGACACATGCCGCTGCCCGCCGCGGCGCCGAAGGAGGAAGCGAGAAGGAGTACCATTCCCGCCCCCAGGCTGATGTATTCTCTATCTGCCAGAAAGGAAAACATATTGACGCTGGCAATAACGAGCGCTAGTAGAGAGAATCCCAGCAGCAGGGCTCCCATGACCCGTGAGGCGGCGGGGATGGCGATGAGGGCCAGCAAAGCAAGAATGCTACCCGCTATCACGGTGCACAGACCGGAAAATAACACCCGCTCACCCTCATAAACGCCACCCGTCACGCCGACGAAGGGATTTTTACCGGAATCTTTCATTAACTGCATGATATCCCAGCCGCTGACATTGTATCCCGAGAAGCCGAACCAGCCCATGAAGCTCGAGGCCACCACCAGTATGCCGCACAGGAGCACCAGCGCGACGCCCACATAATAGACCGCGCTGCGCTTGGGCGCGGACTGCGCATAAGCGGCCTGCGGGGCCGGGTATGGCTGCTGCGCCTGTGCGTAGGGGAGCTGGAAGGCGGGCTGATAGAAAGGGGGCTGTGGCGCGGAGACCGGGCCCGGCGCCGCTCCTCCGGTGAACGCGGGTCCCGGAGGGGCTTGGGGCGCTCCGGTCATCGGCAGGGCCGATGTGGGAGTGCGCTGAGGATATGGCGGAGCTGGCGGAGGCGTGGCTTGGGGGGAAGGCGGGACGGCCCTCGGCAGCACCACCGTGGGCGCCTCGGACAATGGCGCGGGAGCTGCCGCGCCTTGCCGTGCGACCGTGAGGTTCGACCCGCAGGAGCCGCAGAACCTGGACCCCTGAGGATTATCCTTCCCACATTCAGGGCAACCGATGACCATCTGCACCCCCATATACTTTGCGCCGGACGCGCCGCGCACCAGTGACGCGGGGCGTCGCCCCCTCACCGTCTCATTGTTCTTCCGGCCGCTGGTCCAGTATGCGCAGCTCCTTGGAGCGTGTCTCCATGCCCAGCCGCTCCAGCAGCTTTTCCAGCCCCTGAAAGGTTATTTTGCTCGGGGTCACTTCCAGCTCCTCCTGGATGAGCCGCTCCAGCTCCGATTTGAGCGCCTTCTCCCGGAACCCCTCCATGGGGGCCACATAGAGGTATATCTCGTCGAGGTCGTAGGGGTCTTCGTTGCGCTTGCGGATGACCAGCTGCCATTCCTGCACGCCGGGATGGCCGGAGAGCAGGGGGTAGAAGGCGTTGAGGTCCACCAGCGTCCCCTTCAGCTTGGTCAGGTGAAACTCCTTATAGTCGGAGAGCCGCTTTATGGTCGGCCCCAGGCGCGGGACGGTACGGCCGCAGTCGGGGCAGGGCTCCGAGGCCAGGCCCTCGTTGACCACGTCGCCGGTGCGGTAGCGGAGCAGGGCGCTGCCTCGCCATCCCAGGGAGGTATATACAACCTCGCCGCCCTCTCCCTCCTCCACCGGCTCGCCGCTGTCGGGATCTATAACCTCGATATACTCCAGATCGGGGTACAGGTGGTAGCCGGTGTTCCGGCCCTGCCGGGAGGACTCCCGGCATTCCATCCAGGCCGTCCGCCCCTCGGTGAAGGCGTAGCTGCCGATGATGCAGAGCCCCTCAGCGCCGGCCCGCTCGGCCAGTTCCCGCATCTTGGAGCGCATCCCCTGGGGGGCACGCTCGCCGCCCAGCACCACTGACTTGAGGGAGGAGAGGTCGCGCCCCTCCGATGCCGCCGTTCTCAGGAGGTGGTAGCAGTAGCCGGGCGTGCCCACCAGGCAGCTCCCTCTGAGCCGCTCCAGCGCGTCGAGGATGCGCCCCGACCCCAGGGTCTTGCCTCCCCCCGAATGAAGCGCCGCCAGCTCCCGCGCCTCGCAGACGTAGAAGCTCATCCAGAAGGAGAGGTGGGGGGCGAAGGGGAAGGCGTTGATGACCCGTTCGTCCTCCTCAAGCCCTGCAACCTCGGCCATTCGCCTGCCGCATTCTCGCAAGAGGTCCAGGTCAGAGGGGGTGTAGAAGATCGGAGTGGGAAGGGAGGTGCGGCCCGTGGTGAAGTGGAGGTGAACGGGACCGTAATCGTGTCTGATGTTCTTTCG
>JACVIY010000052.1 GCA_015711755.1 Candidatus Geothermincola secundus
TCCTGGGGCACCGGGGTCACCGGGGAGCCGTTGTCGGTGAGCGAGCCCACGCGGAAGCCCGCATCAGGCAGCAGGGCCACCGCCGCGTCCCCCCCGATGGGCACGACCTGGGCCTCCGGGTCCACCGCGCCCGCCCCCACGGCCTCCGCGGTGACCAGGCGCTGGCGGATGTCCGCCCGGTACCAGATCTCGTCAGCGACGCCGGAGTCGTAGTCGTCCCAGGCCACGTGGGGGTTGCCGGCCCGGTCCAGGGCGATCGCGGGGTCGTAGGAGTCGTAACCCTCCTGATGCGAGATGATCACCGGGCCGGACCAATCGCCGGCGGCCAGGGAGGTGGCTCCGAGGGAGGCGTTGGTGGCGTAGTAGGCGAGATAGTCCGAATAGTCGTTGTCGTAGCCGTACCAGGCCACGTTGGCCGCGCCGCTCGCGTCCACCGCTATCTGGGGGTCGTACTGGTCGTGATCCAAACCCTCGGAGATGACGGCGGGCTCGCCCCAGAGCCCCTCGGACTTGGTGTTCCAGAGGATGCCGGAATCGGGCAGCACTTCGCCGTCGTAACCGTCCCACACCACCTGGGGGGCTCCGTCCGGCCCCAAGGCGATGTCGGGCACGTAATCGCCCGAGTGCTCGAAATAACCCGACACCAGCTCGGGATAGGACCATTCTCCGCCCGCGTTGGCGGCGTAGAGGATGTCGCAGCCGTAGCCTATCTCAGAGTTGTGGCCGTGCCATACGGCGTGGGCGCCGCCCGCGGAGTCGACGGCGATGTTGGGGAAGTAAGGACCATTGTCGTCCGGGGATATCATCTGGGGGTCCGACCAGCCGTCCGCGAGGGCGCCCAGCCCTCCCGCCCCCGTGTTGGAGGAATACCAGATCGACCAGTCTTCCTCGTATTCGTCGTAGCCCTCCCAGACCACGTGCGCCCCGCCCTGGGGGTCCAGGGCCATCTGGGGGCCTTCCTGATCGTACTCGGACTGGGTGGAGATGCGCTCCGGCTCCGACCAAGCGCCGCCGGGAGCCCGGTAGGCGTACCAGATCTGGTAGGCATATCCCTCTTCGTCATCACCGCACCATGCGGCGTGGACGCCCCCCGCTGCGTCCACGGCGATCTGGCTGGTGCGAATATATGCGTCCTGCTCTCCCTGGTCGGAGTCGGACTGGACGGAGATGCGCTCCGGCTCCGACCAATCCCCCCCGGAGTTGTCGGCGTACCATATCTGGTAGGACTCGGTGCCGTTGTCGTAGCCCTCCCAGATGACGTGGGCGTTGCCCAGCGAGTCCACGGCGATATTGGGAGCATACTGCTCATCTTCCTCGTTGGTGGAGACCCACTGCTGCTCGGACCAGTCCCCGGGGGTGCCCGAGGCGTAGAAGACCTGCCCGCTCTCCCACTCCTCCCAGACCACGTGGGCTTTCCCCGTGCCGTCCACCGCTATCTGGGCGTACTCGTTGTACCGGGTCTCGGGGGAGAGGAAGTCCGGCTCCGACCAGGCCGGCGAGGCCCGGTCGGCGGCACCCAGATGAAAAGAAACGACAGCAGCAACATCAATGCGGGCAACGGAGAGAGCTTTTTCACCACGCCCATGAACATCTTTCACCACCCTTTCTGCGCTATCTTCGCATCGTCCATATATTTAATGGACTTGCGATGGGTGGCGAAAAAGAGGTTTTTGACTCAGGCAACCTGTCTCGCCCTATGAGCTGAAGGCCCTTCGATTCGTCATCCTCGTAAATCCATGTCCTTCAAGCTATCACATGTTCGGGGCTCGCGCAACAACGAAACATGCTCTCGGCCCTCCCCATAGGGCTGATGCGCGAGAAGGTGAGGTTCCCCGGGAGCTCGATCTCTCGCCGGGAGGCGCCGGCCGGCGGATGCCCTATAATGGGCCCATGGGCGGCTGGCACGGCAAGGCGCTGAAGGTGGACCTGACGCGGGGGACGGTGAAGGGCTTTCCCCTGGAAGAGGAGTTGCTCCGCGACTGGCTGGGGGGGCGAGGCCTGGGGGTGCGGCTGCTGGCGGAGAGGGGGCCGGGCATAGACCCTCTCTCCCCTGAAAACCCCCTCATCTTCGCCACCGGGCCGCTGACCGCGACTCCCGTGCCCACGGCCGGCCGCTTCTGCCTGGTCTCCCGCTCGCCCCTCACCGGAACGGTATTCGACTCGAACTCGGGCGGCCGCTTCGGCGTGAAGCTGAAGCGCTGCGGGGTGGACGCCCTTATGATAACCGGGCGCGCGTCCGCTCCCGTCTACCTGTACCTGACGGAGAGGACTGCGGAGATAAGGGACGCCTCGGATCTCTGGGGCAGGGAGGTCCCCGAGGTCACGGAGGCCCTGCGGGAGGAGCTGGGCGGCGACTGCTCGGTGGCCTGCATCGGCTCCGCGGGAGAAAAGGGTGCCCTGCTGGCCGCGGTGATGAACGATGTCCATAGGGCCGCCGCGCGGGGGGGGCTGGGGGCGGTCATGGGGTCGAAGAACCTCAAGGCGGTGGCGGCCGACGGGAGTGCGGAGGTGGCAACGGCGGACCCCGAACGCCTGCGCTACATCATCAGGGAGAGCCGCCGCTGGATAAAGGCCAACCCGGTGACCTCGCGGGGGCTTCCGCTCTACGGCACGGCCATACTGGTGAACCTGCTCAACGAGCTGGGGGCCTTCCCCTCTCGCAACTTCCGCCATTCGAGCTTCCCCGAGGCGGAGAAGATCTCCGGCGAGGTCCTGGCCGAGACCCTGCTGATCAGGCGCAAGGCCTGCTGGGGTTGCCCCATCGGCTGTGCCCGGATGACCCGCGCGGGAGGGGAGAGGGGGGAGGGGCCGGAGTACGAGACCATCTGGGCCCTGGGGGCTCAGTGCGGGGTGAGCGACCTGGAGGCGGTGGCCCGGGCCGATTACCTGTGCAATAAGGCAGGGTTGGACACCATCTCCACCGGCTCCACCATTGGATGCGCCATGGAGCTTGCGGAGAAGGGGCTGCTGCCCGGCGGCCCCCGATTCGGAAGCGCCTCCGACATGCTGGGATGCGTGCGGGCCGCGGCGGAGGGCACGGGGCTGGGCCGGGAGCTGGCCCGCGGATCGATGCGGCTGGCGGAGGGCCGAGGGGCCCCGGGCCTGGCCATGCAGGTGAAGGGCCTGGAGCTGCCGGCATACGACCCCAGGGGCCTGCAGGGGCAGGGCCTCAGCTTCGCCACCTCCAACCGGGGCGGCTGCCACCTGCGGGCCTACCTGGTGGGCCCGGAGGTGCTGGGCATCCCCAAGCTGGTGGACAGGTTCAGCACCGGCGACAAGCCGGGGCTTACCATTTTCTACCAGCACATCAACGCCGCGGTGGATTCGCTGGTGCTGTGCCGCTTTCTGCAGTTCTCGGTGTCCGATGACCACCTTGCCCGGTTCCTCTCGGCGGTGACCGGAATCCGTTTTCGGGCAGCCGACCTGCACCGAATCGGGGAGCGCATCTGGAATCTGGAGCGCTCCTTCAACCTCGCCTGCGGGATCGATGCCTCTCAGGACACTTTGCCGCCCCGCCTTCTTCGGGAGCCGGTGGAAGAGGGTCCGGCGCGGGGGAGGGTGGTGCTGCTGCATGAGATGCTGCCCTCTTACTATCGGGCCCGCGGCTGGACGCAGGAGGGCGTGCCCGGGGGGGCCAAGCTGAGCGAACTGGGCGTGCCCCGCTTCGTTTCGTGAGTGATTGAGGATAAGGGGGGCGCTTATGCTGGAGCAGTTCCGCAAGTTCGGGCGGGAGCTCTTCCTGCAGGGGGTGAACTCCTCCCACAGCGGCAACATCAGCGTGAGGATGGGCGACCGCATCGTGATAACCAGGCGGGGGTCCATGCTCTCCGACCTGTCCGAGCGCGACCTCATCGAGACCGGCCTGGAGGAGGACGACAGCCATATCGTGCTGGCCTCCACGGAGGTGAAGATACACCGGGCCATCTACAGGGCCACTTCCGCCCTGGCGGTGGTGCACGCCCACCCCCCGGCGGCGGTGGCGCTCTCCTTCACGGGAGATTCCATAAGGCCCATAGACACCGAGGGCATCTACTACTTCAAGTCCATACCCGTTATCGCCACCGAGCTCACCGTCGGCTCCGATGAGGTGGCGGAGAAGCTGCCCCCGGTGCTGGCGGACTACAAGGTGGCCTTGCTGAGAGGGCACGGCAGTTTCGCGGTGGGACAGATGCTGGAGGAGGCATTTCAGTGGACCTCCTCGCTGGAAGCGACCTGCCGGGTCATCCTCTTCGCGCGCATGCTGGGGCTGGAGGCGGGAGAAGCTTCCGAGGAGTGGTGATGCGGAAACCAGCCCTCCGCGTCTCCCCTTGCGGAGCCACGATGTTGCGGGCCTATCGGCATATCCCGCTTTCGGGGATTCGGGCCCACGGAAGGGAGAGCCCTTGTGCCGCCGCTGAGCGGGTATCGCGGGAGGCGGGCGCCCCGCGGCGCCCGCCCCGCACGGAAAGGAGGAAGAGGAGGAGGAAGCCGACGGAAAAAAGGGCTGCCGGCAGAAGCCAGATGCCCGGCAGGTCCAAGAGAAGCGTCCCCAGCATGGCCAGGATGAAATACAGCCCCGCATTACCATCGCGGCGGCGCTCTCTCCTCGCTCTCGCTCTCTCCGTCAAGACCTCACCTCCTCCACGATATGAGCATAGGGCCCGTCGACGACAAAAACGGCCGTTTCGGAGAGCAGGCATGCCCGATAGCCGTGAAAGGCGGCGCTAAATTCGCGTTCCTTTCCGGGAAACCGCGGATCATGGCGTTGGGCCGGTTCTTGAAACGCGTGCGGAGGAGGCCGCACGGGAGGGGCGCTTGGGGAAGCCGGCGTTATATAATCATCATGCGGATGGGCGAAGCGCCATACTATAAGGGGAACGGCCTGCGAACGGGGAGGTGTGGAGATGTCGGTGCGCGATTATCTTAAGAACCTGCATCTGTTCGAGATGACCAAGTTCCTCTCATCGGAGGAGGACCCCAAGAAGAGAGCGTGGTTCTACTACGACGAGGAGGGGAAGGTCGTCCGGCATTCCTTCGAGCCGGCGGATAAGGAGTGGGACGGCAGCGGCCCAAAACCCCTCATCGTGCCCCTGGGCAAGGACGGGGACCAGGCGAGGTTGAACGAGAACTGGGCCGCCTTCGTGGACATGGCCGAGGAGTGCGAGAAGAGGGAGCGCGGGGGCTGAGGAAGCCGGCCCGGCAGCGCCTCCTTCCCCAAAGGAGTTCCGCGCCGCGGCCTAACCTTTGTCCAGGATGATGTCGGCGCAGAGCATGGCCGAGAGCGCCGCTCCGTTCATGGCCAGCCCCCGCCCGACGTAGGTGTCGCCGGCGAAGAAGAGGTTGGAAACACCGGGCGCCCGCAGCTTGGGCTTGAACTCGCCCACCAGGCCCGGCTTGCGGGCCAGGCCGTCGCAGCCGGCGACGTAATACGGCAACTCCCACTCCACCTTATCCCATATCCCCGGGAACATCTCCTCGAGATCGCGCCGCAGCTCCTCCAGGATGCGGCGGCGGCGGAAGGGATCGGATGCCTCGGGGTATTCGCAGACGACGTCGGTGTGGAGCAGCTGCTTTCCCGGCGGGGCCACCGAGGGGTCGAAATTGGAGGCGGGGAAGGCCTGGAAGGGCAGGCCGGCGTGGGGAGTGGACAGGGCGCTGAAGAAACACAATTTGTCGGTGACCGGGCGCGAGAGCCCGAGAAGGAACCCCACCAGGCAGGTGACCTCGTGCATGATGTCGGTAATGCGCTTGCGCCACCACCCCGGCAGGGGGGAGCGCCCTTCGGCGAAGTCGATGATCTCGGGCAGCTGATATATGGGGAGCGCACACACCAGCTTCCCGGCCGGGATGCTGCGGGCGGGGGTCATGCGGAACTCGGCGGGGTAGGGCGAGGCCCCCGCCTCGGCGACCCTCACCGCCGCTACTCGGTTCCCCTCGAACACCACTTCCTGAACGGGTGCGCCGGTGCGGACCTCTCCTCCCCCCTCCTCCACCACCTTCACCAGGCCGGAGGTGAGCGCCTCCATGCCCCCTATGGGATAGGAGGCGGTGAGCAGCTGGCCCTTCTTCCGCAGGTTCTCGCGGCCTATCCACAGGACCTCGCCCGCGGCCATGTCCGCCGCATCGGGGATGGTGGTCATGATCATGCCCATGCAGGTGAAGAGGTCGCGCAGGGCCCGCTCGGCCACGTTCTCGGCCAGCCAGTCGGACAGGGGGCGGTCGTCCCAGGAGGCGATCTCCTCGTCGGTTAGGGAGGCGATGCGCCCCAGCAGCGCGCCGAAGGCCCTCCGCTCCTCCCCGCTGAGCGGCACCAACTCGGCGATGTTGACGAAACGCCCCTCATGGAAGAACTCCACCGTCTCGCTGAAAGGGCCCCAGGAGACCTCCACGCCCGCCCGCGCGTTGAGGGCGTGGATGGAGGAATGCTCCCCCAACTCGGTCATGTGCAGGCCCACGTCCACCTTCCATCCCGGCTCTGGGGTATCCGCGAAGCTCATCAGGCGTCCGCCGGGGAGAGGGAAGCGGTCCAGCACCAGCACCCTCTCGCCTCCCTCGCGGGATAGAATGGCCGCCACGCCCAGCCCGGCTATGCCGGCACCTATGACCACGGTGTCGAAATCGCCGCTCATGCCTCCCTCCCTGCTTTAAGTCCTGTTTGGGGCCAGCCCCTCACCTTTCCCGCTTTTTCCTTCCAGACATCGGGGATACCCCGCATTTTCTGATCAGAGGCCCGTTCGTGACAAGTCAACGGTCCGAAGTCCAGGAAATCTCCCGCCCGCCTCAACGCAGGCCGGCGGTGCGCTGGGCGGCGTCCCGCCGCAGGTCCTCCTCCACCGCCTGGCGCAGCACCGCCTGCGCCCTCATGGGGTCGGGCATGCCGTCCCATTGGAAATTGGCGGCCTCGCCCGCGGTCTGGATGATGATGGTCCCGTAGTTGAAGACGTTGGCCAGGAGCCCGTCTTTGATGTAGCTGGTGTCCTGCACCCGGTCCAGCTGCGCCTCCGCCAGCTTCTTGCGGAAGGGGAAGCGCCGGGTGGAGTCGACGATGCGGCGGTCGGTGATTATATAGAGGTCGTAGCGCCAGTTGAACCAGTCGACGAATCCCCAGAAGGCCACCGACAGGGCGCCGAGCAGCCACGCGATCCAGAACCATCCCTTGCGCACGAACTCCCAGTCCAGGACCAGCCCCGCGATGACCAGCACGATCAGCCCCAGAGCCAGAAGGATCTCCACCCACATCCCCGCCAGCAGGAAGACGAAGTCCTTACGCAGCATGAGGATGACCCGCTCGTCGGGGAACTGTTCGCGGAACAGCAGCCTGTTGCGTGAAGGCCTCGGCAGGGCCGTCGGCTGTTGAGGTTGCACGGGAACCCCCTTTCTGGGAAAGCCGGGCGAGCCTGCCCGGCGCCCGGATGCCGCCTGATACGCCGCACATCATTCTACCACGAGACCTGCGCCGTTCAGGTCCGTCGTCGATCTCAAGGGGCGAGGTTTCAGGTCGCCGATCGGAGGAGGGTGCTTCTGAGCATGCTGCCGAGCGTTTGCTCTCGGTCATGCCGCGTTACCCGCCCAGGATATAAAATAGGGGAACGCGGGAAGGGAGAGAAGGAGGAAGGGCAGATGCGCGCGAGGAGGATGCTGTTGTTGGCGGGAGGGGTGGGGGCTGCGGGAGCCGTGGCCGTTTCCCGCCTGAAGAAGTCCACCCGCGACTACATCCGACTGGTGGGATGGCACCGGCCGGACCTGTGGCTGCACGGGATGTTCTACTTGAGCCGCACCCTCGACTACGTCAGGATGGGCCGGCGGGCGGTGGGCTTCGCCCGCTTCATACCCCCAAGCATGCGCAGGCACTACGCCCAGACCTATCACGCCAAGCTGGTGCCCCTGGAGGAGGCGCAGAAGCTGGTCACCGTGGGTGAGGACATCGAGGTGCGGAACCTCGAGAACGTCATCCCCTTCCGCATGTGTCGGGACATCGTCCTCAAGAACCCCGACGCCATCCTGGCCTGCAAGTGCGTCTGCCGCATGTCCTCGCCCGACCCCTGCAGGGAGGATGAGGTTTGCATATTGGTGGGCGAGCCCTTCGTCAGCTACGTGCTGGACCATCAGCCGGAGTTCTGCCGCCGGGTCACCCCCGAGGAGGCGGTGGAGATACTGCGCTCCACCGATGAGGAGGGCTGCCTGCATGCCGCCTTTTTCAAGGACATAGCCGGAGGGCGCTTCTACGCCATCTGCAACTGCTGTTCCTGCTGCTGCGTGGCCCTGAAGTCCCACCGCTTCGCCGGCGTGCCCTTCTTCGGGCACTCCGGGCTGGAGCCCGCCTTCGACGCGGATAAGTGCAACGCCTGCGGGAAATGCGTGAAGGCCTGCCTGTTCGAGGCGCTGCGCCTGGAGGGAAGGGAGGGCCCGCCCCTTCTGGACCGGGATGCCTGCATGGGTTGCGGGGCCTGCCGCTCCGCCTGCCCGAGGGAAGCGGTCGAGCTGGTGGAGGCGCCGGGACGGCCCGCTCCCCTGCGGCTGGACGAGCTGCTGGGGGCATCGGGTGATAATTGACTGGTTGTAAAATGATCGGGCGGAATCAGGCAAGGGGTGATGTTCTTGCCCGAGCGAGCAAGCGCTGCGGATAGGGGCCGCGGCAGCGCCGAGAGGAGCGGGGGACCGACGGAATCCTCCCCGGCGGCAGCCTGCCTGCTGCTGGCCGCGGCCGCGGCATCCTCTTTGGCTTCCCCCCAGCATCTTTCCGACGCCTTCATCGGAGAGAGGAGCAGGGTGCGCCTGTTCATGCTGAGATGGTACGCCCGCTACGAGGTGCAGCTGCTCAAGCTGACCTACCGCCTCATCCACGGACCCCTGATGTATTCTCGCCTTACGCGCAGGCTCATATGGCTCACGATGGGAAGGTTCATGGAGCAGCGGGCCATCGTCGGCGAGAACCTGACCCTCGATGACGCGCGGGATTTCATCATGAGCCTCCCCGACGACAGCGATATCGCCGTGGGCCCCTGCCGCTGCCGGGTGGGGCACCGCGCCTGCGATCATCCGGTGGAGACGGACATCGTCATCCTCACCGGCGCGCCGGTATGGCTGCGGCTCTTCCCGCGCGACTATCGGGTCATCGACAAGCGGGAAGCCCTGGATATCGTGGAGCGCTGCGCGGATATGGGCATGGTGCAGAGCCTCTTCCGCCACATGTATTTCCGCGGCAGCGCCAACTACTTCGTGATCTGCAACTGCTGCCGCTGCGGCTGCCTGCCGGTGATGGGCTATAGGGTCTTCAAAGGCGACGGCTACCGCTTCCTTCCGCCCAGAAAGACGGCGCGGGTCAGGGAAGAGCTTTGCCGGGGCTGCGGGACCTGCGTGGATGTCTGTCCCTTCGGCGAGAGGCGGCTCTCCGGCGGCAGGGCGGCGGTCGACGATTGCCAGGGCTGCGGGGTCTGCTCCCGCTTCTGCCCCTATGGGGCCGTTGACATGGTGCCTGGACCGCGTTTTTCGGAGACAATACCGAAAGCGGGCTCTTGAATATGGAGCAAGGAAGCCCAATCTCTCTGGGTATGGGCGCTTGACAGATGGCGGCGCCTCGATGATAAAAGCATAAACGGTGCCGAGCGAAAGAGACGTACGGTTGGGTCGTGGGGATGAAAGACCGCTCAGGAAGACGGTTCGGCGATGGGCGATAGAGCTGACTCTGTAGATTCTGCGGAAGGCAAGAGGGACTCGCGCCTGCGGGTGGGCGTGCCCCGCGCCCTCGCTTTCTACCGGCATTACCCCTTCTGGCGCGCTTTCCTTGAGGGATGCGGTTGTGAGGTGATAGCATCCCCGCCCACGGACATGGGCATCATGAGGGCGGGCACGGAAGCTTGCGTGGATGACATTTGCGTGGCGGTCAAAGCCCTCTTCGGGCACGCGGCCTGGTTGGCGGAAGCTGGAGTGGACGCCGTTCTGGTGCCCCGCATGGTCAGCGTGGAGAAGAAGCCCTACGATACCTTCACCTGCCCCAAGCTCATAGCGGCACCGGACATGATCCGCCACGGGATGCCTGGTTCCCCGGAGATCCTCGAGTTCGTGGTGGACGCGAAGAGGAGGCCGTGGTGGTGGGGATGCCTCTCGCTGGGCCGCCGCCTGGGGGCTTCCCCCTGCCGCATCTGGAGCGCCTGGAAGCACGGGGTGGATGAGCAGGGCAGATACGAGGGGATGCTGCGGACGGGGATGATGCCGGACGACGCCCTGCGGCGGCTGGAAGGGGGCGTGGAGGAGCCGCCCGCGTATCTCGGGCAGGGCAGGGTGGCGGTGGGTCTGGTGGCCCATCATTACCTGCTGGGAGACCCATTGGTGAACAACCGCATCGTGCGCTGGCTGCACGCCGCGGGAGCGAGGGTGGTGGGATCGTCCAAATTCACATGGTGCGAGATCGAGGAGGAGGCAGACGCGCTTCCCCCCCTTTCCTGGAGTTACGAGAAGGAGCTGCTGGGGTCGGTGGCCCGTTTCATGCGGAGCGGCGAGGTGGACGGAGTGGTCTATATGACCAGCTTCGGCTGCGGGCCCGACTCCATGATCATGGAGATGGTCAGGAGGGAGTTGCGCCCGCGCTGGAAGCTCCCTCTGCTGGAGATAGTTCTGGACGAGCACAGCGCGGAGGCGGGCATCCGCACCCGCGCGGAGGCCTTCGTGGATCGGCTTCCGGCGCGTTCGGTGAATTAACCCAGGAGAGGACGGAGGCGGGGAAGACGATGATGAGAGCAGGAGGCGGCGCCGCGCCATGAAGATGGCCTTTCCCCATATGGGCAACGCCTACATCCCCCTGCGTTCCCTGGTGGAGAACCTGGGGGCGGAGCCGGTGGTGCCGGACCGTCCCCACCGCGGCACCCTGGAGAGGGGGCTGCTGCATGCCCCCGAGTTCGCCTGCCTGCCCTTCAAGGTGACCCTGGGCGATTGCCTCAACGCCCTGGACAAGGGAGCGGACACCCTGGCCATGGTCAGCGGGATGTGGGCCTGCCGCTTCGGGTACTACGGGCGGGTGCAGCACATGATCCTCAGGGACCTCGGCTACGAGTTCCAATCCGTACTCTTCGGGGGAGAGAGGCCCGCGGATATATGGAACAAACTCAAGCCGGTCGTCGGCTGGGGAGCTCCCCGCAAGGCGGCCGGGGCCCTGTCCGTCTTCCGCGCCAAAGCCGCGGCGGTGGAAGAGGTGGAGGCTCGCCTGCGGGAGCTGCGGCCGCGGGAGGTGAGGAAGGGTGAGTCAGACCGCCTGGCCTCGCGCCTGCTGCGGCGGTTGGATGAGGCGGACACCCTGCGGAAGGTGCGCATGCTGCGCGGCGAGGCGCGCGAGGCGCTGGCCGAGGTGCGGTGCCGCGAGGAAACGGATGACATACTGCGCATACGGCTGGTGGGGGAGCTATACGTGCTGCTGGAGCCCGCCCTCAACCTGGATCTGGTCAGGCGCCTGGGGAGCGATTTCCGTATCGAGGTTCAGCCCGTGCTCAGCACCTACAAGTGGCTGCTCTGCTCGCTCTGGTTGGACCCCCGCCTGAAGGTGGAGGCGGTAAAGGCGCGACGTCTGACCAGGCCGTATCTTCCCTATGTGTTGGGAGGGGAGGAGCACATGACCGTCTCCGGCACGCTCACCGCGAGGAGGGAGGGGTTCGACGGGGTCATCCACGCCTATCCTCTCACCTGCATGCCCGAGAACATCTGCCGGACCCTTTTGCCCAAGATATGCAGAGAACGGGATGTCCCCCTGCTCTCGCTTTGTTTCGATGAGCACACTTCGCCGGTGGGCGTGACCACACGCCTGGAGGCCTTCATCGACCTGCTGCGCTCCCGCCGCCTTTCCCGGGAAGGGAAGCGCGGGAGCGGGGCTTACGCTGTCCCCGCGGCAGCGACCGCCCCTTGGGACTGAGGACGGCCTTCGACGATCAGGGGCGCATCAACCCTAGTGCCATCTCTCGGCAAGGGGCGTTAGCCCCTCACTGCATGGCGATGTACCAGCGGCCCTCTTCCCGCAGGAGGCGGAACTCCGTCTGGACGAAAGCGTTGCCGCCGCTCTGGGGGGTCTCCGTGACCTTCTCTCCGGATTCGTTCGTATAAGTCGCCTTTCCACCGATCACCCTCACCACCGCTTCGTCCCCTTCGACCGCGGACTCGTATTCGAGGCCGGAGAGGCGGAGGTCGCCGCGGGGAAAGGCCTGATTGAGGTTTTCGTTCGCGGACTGGTCCAGCTGGCCGCGGTCCGAGATCCCCCTCAGGCGCATGGCCGCCTCCAGGTCCCTCGGCAAGTAAAGGTCGAGGACGGCGGCCCCGTCGCCCCGAGCCATGGCCTGGAAATAGGCATCCACCACCTGCTCGGGACCGCTGAGTTCCCTCCTCTCCGTGCGGAACCACCCCGGCCATAGAAACCCGGCCGCGAGGAGAAGAACGGCGATGATGGAGATGGCGGCAAGCCCCCGGGCCCGGTGCGGCAGGGAAAGGAACCTTTCGGCGGGCCTGGGCCGAGAGCCGGTCTTCGGGGGGGTGAGGGGGACACTTCCCTGCGGACGGCCGCCTCCCCCCTTTTCCCTTAGCGTAAAGCCGGTTGGGGTCTCATCGGCTCCGAAGTCATTCCGGTGCTCTGGAGCGAGTGAGGCCGGGGGATAGAGGTCCTGCGAGGGACCCTCTTCGAGTTCCGCGCCGACCACCGCCCCGCACCTGTCGCAGAACAGGCTGTCCGCAGGCAAATCGGATCCGCATCTCGAGCAGATCAATCCGACCTCCGCACCATGCAGGTTCAGGTTTTTCTGGAGCCCCTGGCCGGAATCGAACCGGCGACACAGGGATTAGGAATCCCTTGCTCTGTCCGCTGAGCTACAGGGGCGGTCGCACCTCAATGTGAGAATAATGATAACGGACCTCGGCGCCCACTGGTCAACCCAGGTCGTTAAAGTCGATGTACCATTTGCCGCCTTCCTTGATGAGGGGGAACTCCTCGGGCATGTCGGAGTCCTTCACGTCTATGGTCTCGCTGTCTCCTGAGGAGTCAACCATGGTGATTCTGCCTTTGACGACCTCCACGGTGGCTTCGTTCTCCTTGACGCCGGTGGTCTTCAGCTCCATGCCCTCGAAGTTGATGCTTTCGTATCCGGAGAAGAAAAGTTCCTCGAAGGCCTCCTCCAGGGAATCGAAGTATCCGTAGTCGATCAGCTGCTCGGCCTCTTCCATCTGGGAAGGCGGGATCACGCTGATGAGCAGTTTAGAATCCTTCTTCTCCATGGCCCTGAGGAAGTCCTCGACCACTTTCTGCTGCTCCGACCCCCCACCCCCGGTGAACCACTTGGGTCCCACCGCGAAGCCCAGCAGCAGGACGGCTGTGCCTCCGATCAACAGCAGGCCCAGCAGGGCAAAGAGCACCGCCTTCCCGCCCCCGCCTCCCCCCGAGGGGGCGGAATGCGCGGGGACGGGCGGCACGCCCGGGGCCCCGTAATGAGCGGCGGCGGTAGGGGGTAGAGGCACCTGCATGGTCGATTGGACGCTTGGTTGCTGCTGGGCGGTTACAATCACCGTTCCGGCTTCTTCCGCGGCGGCGCCGGGCGCTCCGCAGCTACCGCAGAACGCGCTCCCCGGCTCCATGGGGGAGCCGCACTTGGGACAGTAGGTCAAGACATACCTCCTTTGATCGGCGAAAACGCTCATATCCGCGAACATCATAACCCGCGTGAGCCTCATGGGTAAACCGAGCGTCGGCATGAAGCCGCCTTCGAAGGGGATGCCCGACATCCTTGACATACCCAAAACGCTCCGTTAGCTTGATAGGGGTAAAGGGCGCCCAAGAAGGGCGGGAGCCCATAACCGAGAAAGCAAGGGCGGAGCCACGGAGGTTCCTGAGGGGAAGAACCCCGGAAAGCCGTGGTTTTTCGTTTTCAGGAGGTGAGGAGGATGCACATCCCGGACGGTTTCCTCAATGCCGGCACCAGCGCGGTGACCGGCGCGGTGAGCGTGGGGGCGGTGGGCTACGGGCTGTACCGCGCCAGGAAGGAACTGGACGAGAAGAGGGTTCCCCTGCTGGCCCTGTGCGCGGCCTTCGTCTTCGCCGCTCAGATGCTGAACTTCCCGGTGGCCGGGGGCACCAGCGGCCATTTTCTCGGGGGGGTGCTGGCGGCGGTGCTGTTGGGCCCGTGGTTGGGCAGCCTGGTCATAGCCCTGGTCCTGCTGGTGCAGGCCCTGGGCTTCGCCGACGGGGGGGTGACCGCCTTGGGCGCAAATGTATTCAACATGGCCCTGGTGGGGACGGTCCTGTCGTATTTCGTCTTCGCGGGCTTCAAGGCACTGCTGCCGCGCAACCGCGCTTCCTTCCTGGGGGCGGTGGCCGCCGCCTCCTGGCTTTCGGTGATGCTGGCCTCCGGCGCCTGCGCGGTGGAGCTGGCCGTATCCGGCACCTCCCCCCTGGGCGTAGCCCTTCCCGCCATGCTGGGAGTGCACGCCATCATCGGCATCGGTGAGGCGCTGATAACCACGGCGGTGGTGGCGGTGGTGCTGCAGGTGCGGCCGGACCTGGTGGGGTCCTGGGACCTTGCCTCTTCGGGCGGCTACGCTCTGGAGACCACGGGGGTGAGCTGAGCATGGACGCGCGGCATAAGAGCCTTTATGTCTTCATCCTGGCGGGATTGGCCTTTTCGGTGGCTTTGGCCCTGATCGTGTCCCCGTTCGCTTCCTCGTCTCCCGACGGGCTGGAGAAAGTGGCGGAGGACAAAGGGTTCATCGAGAAGGCGGAGGAGACCGAGCCGGCCTGGAACAGCGCCCCCATACCCGATTACGCCTTCCCCGGCCTCACCGAGAAGGTTACGGTCGAGGATGAGAAGACCGGAGAGGTGGTGGAGGAGGAAAAGCCCACCAGGCTGGCCACCGCCCTGGCGGGGCTGACGGGCACCGCGGCCGTCTTCGTCATGGGCTGGGGACTCGCCCTGCTGCTCAAGGCGGGCAAGAAGGAGGATGCGGGGGAGGCCGGGCTGCAGGCTTCCTCCGGGGCTTGAGGAGGGTGCCTGGAGAAGGTGCAGCATTCCTTCCTCGACTCCTACAGCGGATTGGACAGCCCGCTCCGCCGGCTCGACCCCCGGGCCAAGCTGGCGGGGCTCTTCATCTTCGTCCTCCTCTGCGTGACCACACCCCCGAACCTCTATGTCGCCTTTGCCGCGTATCTTGTCCTCGAGCTCATGCTGCTCTTCCTTTCTCGGCTCCCCTGGCGGCACGTGGCCGCGCGCGTGCTGGTGGTGCTGCCCTTCATCCTGGCGGTGGCGCTTTTTCTCCCATTCTTCAAAAAGGGGGGAGGCAGCTATAACCTGGGGCCTCTGAGCGTTTCCGGCCACGGGTTGCTGGTGCTCTGGAACGTGGCCGCCAAGTCCACCCTGAGCGTTTTGGCGGTCATCCTGCTCTCCTCCACCACGCCCTTCGCCGACCTGGTGAAAGGGATGAGGAAGATGCGCGTGCCGGAGCTCCTCACCTCTCTTTTGAGTTTCACATATCGCTACATCTTCGTGCTCACCGACGAGGCGCAGAGGATGCGGCGGGCGCGGGACTCCCGCGGCTGGAAGGGCAGGTGGCTCTGGCAGGCGCGCACCGTGGGCCACATGGTCGCCACGCTCTTCCTCCGTTCCTACGAGCGGGGCGAGAGGGTCTACGCGGCCATGCTGGCTCGGGGGTATGACGGATCGCTTCCGATGGTCTACGGGTATTCTTTCGGCGATGCCGAGTGGGCCTTCGTCTGTCTGGTGGTCCTGGCTCCCCTGGCGGCGCGGGTGCTATCATACGGATTGCTCGCTGTTTGAGTTGACGTGTTCTTGCGGCCTGCCGCATGGGGAAGGACGGTAAGGTGCATCACCGGCCGGCCATAGAGGTGAAGGGCCTCACCTACGAATACCCCGACGGGACCAGGGCCCTCAACGGGGTGGACCTATTTATTGAAGAGGGGGAGTCCGTGGGCCTGGTGGGCCCCAACGGGGCGGGCAAATCCACGCTGCTGCTGCACCTCAACGGCATTCTGCGGGGCAGGGGCGAGGTCAGGATATTCGGCCTGCCGGTGGTGAGGGAGAACCTCAAGGAGATACGCCGGCGGGTGGGCCTGGTCTTCCAGGACCCCGACGACCAGCTGTTCTCGCCCACCGTCTTCGACGACGTGGCCTTCGGCCCGCTGAACATGGGGCTTTCACCCGCCGAGGCCGAGGAAGAGGTCCGGCGAGCCCTGGCCATGGTGGGGCTTAAGGGGATGGAGAGGCGTTCCGCCCATCACCTCAGCTTCGGCCAGCAGAAGCGGGTGGCCATAGCCACGGTCCTGTCCATGCGCCCGGACATACTGGCGCTGGACGAGCCCTCCAGCAACCTGGACCCCCGGGCGAGGCGGGAGCTGGCCGAGCTGCTGCAGGGCTTGCCGGTGACCAAGGTGGTGGTGACCCACGACCTCCCCTTCGTCTTCCAGATATGCGAGCGCGTGGTCGTTCTCGACGGCGGTAGGGTCGCGGCGGACGGCGAGGCCTTCTCCGTCCTCTCCGACGAGGGGCTGCTGGAGAGGCACGGCCTGGAGCTCCCCTACGGCTTCTATCCCCGCGGGGAGGATAGGCGGGAGAGGGAAGGCAGGCGGGCGGACCGCGAATGAACGGGTGGGCGATTTCCCTGCCATGAAGCTGGAAGCGGCCGCACTGAGGCGGCACTGGAAGTGGGCGGCTGCGGCGGTCTTGCTGGCGGCGGCGATACCGCTCGCCCTTTATTATCACGTGTGGCGCTGGAACACCCCCGAGGGCACGGTGCGGCGCATCTTCGGAGCCATCAGCGCCAACCGTATCGAGGATGCCCTCTCCTACGTGGACCCCGAGAGCGAGCTGGCGCTATACTGGGAGGAGGACCGGGGAGGACTGAAAACCAGGGCTCTGCGGGCCTTGGAGGAATGGCAGGTCGGCTTCGGTCTTGAGCTCAAGACGGTCAAAAGGGGCGGGGCTGCCGAGGTGCGGCTTTCGGACGGGACCATGAAGATCAGCAGCCGGGCTCCGGGGAGCAGGGCCGCTTATCCGGTGAGCCTGCGCTCCCTCGGACTGGTCTTCTACCTCGAGCAGAAGGACGGAAGATGGCTGTTGAGCGACATCAACTACGACCTGGAGGAGCTGGCGGAAGAGCTCTCTTTCTAACCGGCGGCAGGGCAGCGGCGGCGGCCTCGCTGCTGATGGTTCTTTCGCTGACCCTGGCGGCCTCGGGGTGCGGCCCCCCCGCGGCGGATCAGGTGGTCAGGGATTTCCTCGAGGCCTGGAGGACGGGGGATGACGCCAAGGCCGCCGGTCTCACCGTGGAGGGCGACATCTCGGCTTTCCGCGACGGGGACACCTTCATCCATCCCACGCGGCCGTCTTTCACCGTGGGGCAGGCGGATATCCGCGGAGAAGTCGCCTATGTGAGTTTCACCCTTGAGCTGGAGGGAGGCTCGAGGGAGGGGACCGCCGTGCTCAGGCGCCAAGGACGCATCTGGAAGGTCTCCCTCACCGGCACCATGACCGCTTGGGCTGCTTCGGAGCCCCCGCCTTGATGGCGGAAGAGGGGCACCGGTCGTTCCGGCCGTTCTCGACAGCGGGCCGATCTTACGTCCCCGCCTCGCTGGGCATGATGCCCCCTTCCTCAAGGGAGAGGGTGTGGCGGAAGGCCGAACCGCCGCCGGGGCGGTCCTCATCTTACATCCCCCTGCCTTTGCGCCGACTCTCTGGCGATGGGAAAAGGCCCAGACCATGGATGGGGCGGGGGTGGCGGCGGAAGTCCTCTCCCGCCGGAAGGGCCTGAAAATGCGCCGGCGCCGTCCCCAGCGGACCCGGTGTCCGCGGTCTATATCAGGATCCGGTGATAGGGTTCGCTGCGGCGGAGTCCATCCTCGGCCTTGCGGCGCTCGTCGACATCTAAGGTGTTGACGGCCGTGCCCCCGTCGGGTCTCGCAGCGGGCTGCGGCCCACCGCTTCCTTTTTAGCCCAGAGGCCGGCGGCTTGCCGCACTACGCACTCCGCTCTCACCGAGGCCCCCGAGCATTCCAGGCCCTCGGCGAAAGCCCGAGAAACGCCGGAAGGCCCTCGGTGTCACAGGAGCGAAGAGGAATCGAAGCCGAAGACTTCCTCGGGCTTGTACCCGAGGATGCGCCGGAAAGAGGGGCTGGCGTAGCGCACGGTGCCGCACCCCTCCAAGTTCAGGAATGATGCCCCGGCCGCTCTGGACGAGGGCCTGGTAGCGGCTTTACGCCGTAGGGTCGGCTCCCTTTTCCCGCGCTTCTTGCCCACGCTCTTATCTATGTCGCAAAGCGGTACTGCCGGGACCCTTACGCTTTGCGCGGGATTCCCTTTCATCCGCCGTCACGCCTCGGCCCGCCCGATCTCGCGAAAGATTTTCCCCAACGGCGCCACGGATGATGCTCTCAGGACGTCTTGCCGCGGCTTTTCTTCCCCTCCCCGACCTCGGCCTCATCGGCTTCTCCGGCCTTATCCGGCGAAGCTTTGCCCTTGCGGCTCTTGGAAGGCCTGCCGTCGGACACGGCGACGGCTATGACCTCGTCTATGCGCTTGACCGGCTTGAACTTGAGATCCTTGAGGATGAAATCCGGTATCTCCTCGAGGTCCTTCTGGTTATCCGCCGGTATGACTACCGTCCCGATGCCGGCGCGGTGGGCGGCCAGGGTCTTCTCTTTGAGGCCGCCGATGGGCAGCACTTTTCCGCGCAGGGTTATCTCTCCGGTCATGGCCACGTTCTTGCGTACCTTGCGGCGGGTGACCGCCGACAGAAGGGCGGTGGCCATGGTCACCCCGGCGCTGGGACCGTCTTTGGGTATGGCTCCCGCGGGCACGTGGACATGCAGGTCATGCCGCTTGAAGAATTCCTCCTCCACACCGTAATCCGAGGCCACCGAGCGCACCCAGGTCAGGGCGGCCTGGGCCGATTCCTGCATGACGTCTCCCAGTTTCCCGGTGAGGATGAGCTTGCCGTCCCCGGGCATCACCTGCGCCTCCACGAAGAGCAC
>JACVIY010000053.1 GCA_015711755.1 Candidatus Geothermincola secundus
GGCAAGAGCGCTCCCCGCGTGAGGGAATGGCGGACTCATCTGAAAAAGGACCTCTGACCGGGATCAGCCCTTCGCCTGCCCCTGCGGGGGATAGCAGCCCTGTCGCGGAAGCCTTAAGCCGCTCAAGGAGGTCGCAGACCTGCTCCACCAGTCGGGGGTTGTTGCGGTGTCTGACACCGATTCACAGAAATTCACAATCCTGCGGTCGATTAAATGCGTTTTCCCTGCTCAGCGTCCCGTAGCCTCCCACCCCCATACCTGCCCTTCAGTTGCGGTGTCTGACACCGATTCGAGGTGCAGGCGGAACACCTCGCAGCGGAGGGCTTCGAGCTGGAGCCGGTACGGGGCAAGAGCGCTCCCCGCGTGAGGGAATGGCGGACTCATCTGAAAAAGGACCTCTGACCGGGATCAGCCCTTCGCCTGCCCCTGCGGGGGATAGCAGCCCTGTCGCGGAAGCCTTAAGCCCCTCAAGGAGGTCGCAGACCTGCTCCACCAGTCGGGGGTTGTTGCGGTGTCTTGTTGCGGTGTCTGACACCGATTCATAGAAATTCACAATCCTGCGGTCGATTAAATGCGTTTTCCCTGCTCAGCGTCCCGTAGCCTCCCACCCCCCATACCTGCCCTTCAGTTGCGGTGTCTGACACCGATTCATGACACCGATTCACAGAAATTCACAAACCGCTGGTCAGTGGAAAATGTGAAAAATGAAGGGCAGACCCCCAACGCGGGCTCAGCTGCGGTAGTCTATCAATTGCTCCAGGCGGTCGCAGACCTGTTCCACCAGACGAGGGTTGGACAGGGAGATGGAGACGGCCCCCCGCCGGCAGGCGGTGGCGCAGCGCCCGCAGGCCACGCAGCCCTCCCCGATGACCGCCCGCCCGTCCTCCACGCGGATGACCCGCAGGAAGCAGGAGTCCGCGCAGAGGCCGCAGCCGTTGCACTTCTCCCCCACCTCCACCCTGATCCCCTCCAGGACGTTGAGGTTCTCGGCCCGGGAGGCGGGAGGTATGTGTCGGGCGAACCGCGATATGCAGCAGCACTCGCAGCAGAAGCACACCGAGAGCAGCTGGCGCTTGTTCCTTATGCCGAACACGAAGTTGTCCACCCGCGCCTTGCCGCAGAAGGGAACCAGCCCCGCCTCCACTGCCCTCCGGACATGCTCCTTGGCCTCCTCCGGCCCCACCTCCCTGCTGATGTCCGGGGATATCTCCAGGGCGGAGCGGCCCATCATCAGGCAGCCGATGTCCGCGGGATAACTGCCGCAGTCCAGCGTGGCGCGGCACAGGCAGCGGTCCACGACGACCCGGTGAGAGGCCCTGTCTATGAGCTCGTGAAGCACCTCCACCGGCATGGGGGTGTCCTCTCCCAGATCTATGTCCTGGTTTATGGGAAGGAAATACACGTTGAGCTCGTCGGGCCGATACCAGGGGATGATCTTCTTCACCGCCCGAAAACGAGCAGTCGGCGCCAGCGCCTCGAACCAGCGCCAGTTGAACGGGCGCATCACCAGATGCTCTATCTGCCATTTTCCCCTTCCCACTGTCTGCCCCCTCTCTGTCCGGCCCCGGGCTTGAAAGATGATCGCAAGCCGCGCGCCTTGAAAGACCGTGCGATGAGCATTATACCTCTCACGCCGGGCAGTAGGGATGCTCCTTTCGACGGGGAGCGCTCAGAGGGGCGTCTTTTCCCCGGGTCTCTGGTCGTTGCCCTCCTTTTTGGCGGGCTGTCTACCGCCTTCCGCCTGCCCGCCCGCCCCCTTCCAAGCGAGCACCTTTCCCTCGGAAAGGACGGAGAAGAGATTTCCCCGAGCGTCCAGGGGGGGTGGGGTCATATTATTGGATCTGCTTCTCCCCGAAAGCCAGGGATTCCCGCACTCGTAACGCCACTTCTCCAGCCCCTGCGCGGTTATGCAGATCATCTTGCCCGAAGTGGTGGCGGCGTAGAGCTGGCCGTCCCGGCCGATGGAGGGGCTGTAAACTGAGGGGCATTCCCCGTCAACCTCACCGATGTTGAACTCCCAGACGAGCTGTCCTTGGGGACTGAGGGCCAGCACCCTCCATATGGTGGTGCCGCAGTAGAGGGTCCCGTCCTGGCCGATGGAGGGAGAATGGATGCTGAAGTAGGCGGCATCGGCACTCGGATATGTGTAGCTCCATTTTAGCTGACCCTGGGGAGAAAAAGCATAGAGCTTCCCCGCAGCCAGGTCCCCAGGGAGCATCTGGGGAAAACTGCCGGATCCCTTCAAGGGCCCCGTCATCGAACCGGCGTATATGGTCCCGTCCTGGCCGATGGAGGGAGTGTCCAAAGTGTTGGCCCATTCATAGAGCCCCTCTCCCAGGGACAGATCGCCGGCGGGATACGCGTCCCAGAGCTTATTTCCATCAGAGCTGAAAGCATGGAGGGAGAAGGAGGAGCCGGAACAATAGAGATTGCCTTGCTTATCTATAGATGGAGAGCGGATCTCTCCGCTCATCGACGCCTCCCATTTGAGCCCACCGTCAAAGTCCATGGCCACCAGCCTGCCGCCCGTGCTCCCGGCATAGACGGCATCCTTTCCGACCGCGGGATGATCGGCGGCGACGCCCATATCGAACGACCACTTGTGCCGCCCTTGGGAATCCAGAGCGTGGATGCCGTTGCCGGCCGCGAAATATATGGCGCCGTCGGGACCGACATCACAGGTGGAAGGGGCCTCGGAGCCGGTGGGATACTCCCACTTCAAGGAGCCGTTCGCGGGATCCAGGCAAACCAGCCGCCCCCTGAACCCCGCGAGCACGCTGCCGTCCTCGGCCAGGACCGCCCAGGACTCGCTCTCGCTGCCCGCCTCCCAGGTCCATGAAAACTCGTTGGACTGCGGACCCACGGCGCTCGACCTGCCGGTCCGGGCCGGGTTCTGATAAGGGGTAGGCCATACCAGTGCGCCGGAGACCTCGGCGCCGCCGCCCTGCTCGACGAAACCTTGCGTTTCCCGGGCGGGTTGGGCGCCGCATCCCAACGCCGTCAGAACTGAGAAGATGAGCAGGGCCGCGCAGGCCTGCCTGAGACAATGCGGATAAAGCCGTTTGTGGCGAGCTGTGACCCCTGACGCGCATACGGCCAGTATCGAAAACCCCTTTCCCGCCATAAGCCATCATCTCCCTCTTCCTCCGCAGGTATCCCTTTCTTGATCGCCCGTCGTTTTGTCCCACGAAAAACATTATATCGTCGAGACTTCTTGAGTTTTCTTTAAATAAATGTGAACCCGCGGTTAAAGCCCAGGACCAATACGATCCCCGTCAACGGGTTCGGACTTCTTTTTCCCCGCGCGGCGGCGCAGGGCGGCGTAAAGGACCGTTATCAGCAGGGCGGCGAATCCCAGTAGCAGGATGTCCCACCAGAACCATATGGCGAAGAAGCCGTAGGCGTGCAAGCTCCAGAGGAAGGCGGCACGGTCCCAGAACTCGGAGGACGGACCCGGAGTCTGCACCACCTCCACCTCCACGGAGCCTGCCGCCACCGAGACCTTAGCGTAGTTATAGAAACGGTGCGCCTGATCGCGCCCCTCGATCCTGCTTCCCGCGCCTCCCGTCACCAGATAGCGGACATCACCCCACTTCCCCTGATAACAGCCGCGGGCATGCGAGGCGAAGACCATGTCCACCCCGCTCTCCTGAAAAAGGGACAGCAGCCTCTCCGCCGCCTTTCGGTCGCGCAGCGCCGAACCCGCCTCCGCCCCCTCCGGGTCGAACAGGGGGTGGTGCATGAACACGAGTCTGCAACCCCTGCCCTGCGCCCTCTCCAGCTCACCCCGCAGCCAGGCCAGCTGCTCCTCGTCCGGCCCCTCGCCCCCGCGGTCGTCCAGCACCAGCATCAGGCAGCCGCCCGCGGTGAAGGAATAGTAGGTGTCCCCGAAGACCTCCCGGAAGACCCCGCGCCCGCCTTTCTCCAGTTCCCGAGGGCCGGCCACCATCAAAAGCGGCCTCCCGTAGACCTCCAGCTGCTTGAGGAAGTAGGCGTAGGAGGTGATGTCCCCGGAATGCACGCCGTCTCCCAGGTGGACGCAGAAGGAGGGGTCGTCCCCGCCCAGGTTGCGGAGAATGCCCTCGAAGACCCGGCGGGAATCCCCGCTCTCCCCCAGCACCGCGAAGGTGAAGCCCTCCTCGCGCACGTCCGCCCGCTTGGCCAGCATGTCCAGCTGCGAGCGGTTGCGGCCGCTGACTCCCTTGTAAGCCATGCTCAGGTGCAGGGGCATGAGCACGCCGAAGAACACCAGGGCTATCAGCAACAGGGCTGTCGCCGCCCTGTGCCTGCGGGACCATCCCAGCGCCCTTCGGAGCATCCCCTCAACCGCCTTTTGCCTCTTCTTCGGCTTCCCTGAAGACCCGGCCGATCACCAGGCTGACGGGCCAGATGAGCAGCCAGGACCATTTTGCCGCTGAGTTGCTGAAGGGCAGCACCGCCAGGGAGGCGCCGAAGACGGCGGCGACGGCCAGGAAGGTGAGGGTCACGTCCTTCTTCCGCCGCTCCCCTATGCCGCCTTCCGCGAAGTCCCTGAAGAAGGTGCAGTACCACCAGAGGGCCGCTGTCATCAAGCTGCAGGCCATCATGCTGCAGGAGTAAAAGGCCGTGGCGAAGCGGCTGCCTTCGTACTCGCTCATCATCTCGGTGGGGAAGGGCAGGAAGACGACGGACATGAGGAAGAGGTGGTTGAGCCAGATGAGCACGCGGTCATGCGATCTGAGGGCGGTGAAGAGGTAATGGTGGCTGACCCAGAACAGGCCGATGATGACGAAACTCAGGGCGAAACCGAAGAACTGGGGCCACATATCCCGCAGGGCCGCGGGCAACTGCGAGTCGGCCAGCTCCCGGGAGACCTCGGGCACGTCGACGGTCAGGATGAGCAGGGTGATGGCCACGGCGAACACCGCGTCGGAGAAGCCGTTGATGCGCTCTATCCCGACTCTCCTCCGCTGTTCCTTGAATATCATGGGGCCATTTTACTACGGAGCAGGGGTCGCCATCCCGCCCGCCTGCCCTATGGACCCGCGCGGCCCGAGCATGAAAGGGGGCGGGGATTCCTTTCTCCGTTCGCCGGGTCCGGGTATAAAAAAACGCGTTGCTGGGAATAATATCCGCCGGGATCTCAGCGATGCAGGCTCGGCTGGGATCAGCCCTTCGATTCGGCGATGAGAGGAGGAGGGAACATGGGGTCGGGTCCGAGCGCGGCGAACGGGCCGGTAGAGGTGTCCGCGGAGGCGGCGGGGAGGGGGAGGATGCGCAACCTGCGCGTCTGGAACCTGGCGGTGGGTTGCGTGCTTCTGTTGGAGGGGGTGCTGATGCTGGCCCTCTCCAGCGATTTCAGGTTGCCCGTGACCACCAGCTACCTGAGCGAGACCGCCTCGCGGGGCATGAACCATACCGTGCTGCGCACCGTCGCCGAGGTGCGGGTGGGCCCCCTGGTCGCCCTCTTCCTGCTCCTGAGCGGCCTGGCCCTCCTGCTCATGGCGGCGCCGCGCATCCACGACTGGTACGGGCGCAACCTTGAGAAGGGCGCCAACTACGGCAGGTGGATGGAGTACTCGGTCACCGCCTCGCTGATGATCGTGGCCATCGCCATGCTCTCGGGCATATACGACCTCTCCACCCTGGTGCTGCTCTTTTTCCTCAACGCCATGATGATCCTCTTCGGGTGGATGATGGAGCTGCACAACCAGACAACCGAGCGCACCGACTGGACCTCCTTCGTCTTCGGCTGCATCGCGGGGGCGGTGCCCTGGGCGGTCATACTGCTCCACTTCGTCAGCGCCGCCGCCGACCCCACCAACGCGGTCCCCGGTTTCGTCTACGGGATCATGGCCTCCATCTTCCTCTTCTTCAACTGTTTCGCGGTGAACATGGTCCTGCAGTATAAGAAGGTCGGGCCCTGGCGGGATTACCTCTTCGGGGAGAAGGTCTACATCATCCTCAGCCTCACCGCCAAGTCCGCTCTGGCCTGGCAGATATTCGGCGGCACCCTGCGCACCTGAGCGAACAGGCGCCCGCCTAATGGACCTTCGGTGCCAGACCTTTCGGTGTCAGACACCGTTATCACAAATTATCACAAACCGCCGGTCAGCTAAATAAGTTTTCGCTGGTCAGCGCCCTGCCGCCCTCCCTCTGCCCCTTTTCGGTGCCCTTTCGGTGTCTGACACCGTTATCACAAATTATCACAGACCGCCGGCGCATCAACTCGTGGGTCACGCGAAAAATTTGAAGGTTGGGGCCTGGCCCCGGATTGAAGGTAAGGCCTCAAGATGAGGCGGTTCGCCACAGACGGAGAGCCCGTTCCCGCCACGGCTCGAAGCCGTCGGGGTCTGCGGGGTAAGCCCGGTAGTGGCGGGCGATGCGTTCCGAGACGGCCAGCGACCCCAGCAGCCCGCGCAGGCTTTTCGCGGAGAAACTGCGGGTGAAAAGGCCCCATGCCATCCACCCCGCCACCCTCGCCGAACCCCATGGCGACAGGCGCAGCTCATAGTCGCGGTTGACCGCGGTGATGTCCCGCGAGTTGAAGATGATGTCCTTCTCGAAGAGATACTCCATCTCCTCCGCCGATATGCCCGCCGCCCCGGACAGCTGCGCCAGCATCCCCGCGAACTTCGCCCCCTGCTCCCGGAAATAGCGGGTGTTTATATCCCACATGTCGCGGCGGCTCAGAACGCCTTCTCCTGAGCGCAGGGCTCTGGCGACCTCCTCGGCGGCGATGGAGCAGAGCGTCCAGGCGGCGGTGACCCCCTCGCCCGAGAAGGGTTTGGTGATGCAGGCAGCGTCACCCAGGCAGAGGAAGCCATCCCCCGCCAACGAGAAGGGAGGACGTCGGTAAGGCGTGACCCCCTTCTCCGTCTTCACCACCTCGAAAGGCGGGAAGGGCGTCCCCTGAAGGAAATCCCGCAGGGCCTCCTCGGCGTTCTCGTAGGAACCCGGCTGGCCCACCCCGAGGATGGCCTCATCCTCCGAGAAGGAAGGGTTGCAGAAGACCTTATGGAGGGGCCAGAGGTTGAGCCCGTGGGGGTGCAGGGCCCGCGGCTCCTTCCAGCGGATGTAGCGCAGCACCACGTAGAGCAGGTCGTCCGGGCCGGGCCGAAAGGTCTCCAACCCCATGGAGTCGGGCAGAGATGTCCGCAGGGCGGCGGCCACGCCGGAGGCGTCAACGGTGAGCCTCGCCCTTAACTCGACCTCCCTCCCGCCCCTCTCAGCCCTAACCCCTGCCAGTTTCCCGCCTTTCATCAGCGGCTCCCGGAAGGCGCAGCCGTCCATGATGCGCGCGCCCGCCTCCTCCGCCATGCCGTGCAGCCGCCGCAGGAAGAGGGGGAAGCGCATGACGTGGAAGCCGTACTCCGCCAGCTTGGCCACTTTCCCGGTGGGGGAATGGGCTTTGCCGCAGGCATGCACCGCCACCAGCTCCTCGTCATCGGGCCCAGGCTCGGGCACGCCGAACTCGGCGAAGCGGATGCTGTCCAGATGGAAGATGTCCAGCCGCCTGCCGATTTCGGGGCGCTTGTCCTTATCCAGGACGGCTATGGAGAACCCCTCCCGGGCCAGGCGCCAGGCGAAGTATGTACCGGCCGTCCCCGCCCCCACCACCAGGGCGTCGTACCGTTCCGTCGCGTCCGCTCCCCCTGCGCCCGCCGCCAAGTCCTCAGCCATCCCGCCCGCTCTCTCCATGGCGGGGGTTCATGAAGCACACCGTGTTGGGGCAGCGGGCGCAGCCCAGGACCCGCAGCGCCGCGGCGCCTGCCGCTCCCGCCGCCAGGTAGAGCGCCAGGTAGCGCCGGCCCATCGCCCTTACCTGCGCCAGGGGATAGAGAAAACTGACCCCGATGAGCAGAAAGTCCAGCTGAAACGCCTCGGGGGTCAGAGGGTTCTCCTCGTCAGGGGGAAGGACCAAGGCCGTCCAGCGGCCCATCAGCGTGGAGCAATCCCTGCCGTAGTACTCGCACCTGCAGCAGACCACCCGGCGCACCGCCGTGCCGATGGCCACCCACAACGAGAAGAACAGCGGCAGCCGCCGCGGCGCCTTCCTCAGCAGGGCATACAGGCCCATGGCCGCGGGCAGGCCCATGGCCGCGGTGGTGATGGCGGAGGTCCCCGGCGGCCAGGGCCCCTCCCGCTCCGCGCGGGCCTCGGGTGCCGTATCCCCGCTACCCTCGTCCCCGGGCGTCTCCTCTACCGGCGCGCCTTCTTCCGTTACCCCCATGATGGCTCCTCCCCGTTTCCGGTCACACCGTCCGGGGATGGCCCGCGGGCCACCCCGCTTTCTCCTCAAAGCATATCCGACGGAAGGGCCGCGGTGAAGACCGCGGGCTTTCCCGTCCGCCGCTCAATCCGGCCGCCCCCGCATCCTGCGGACCTGCCTCATCCACAGGGAGAGCAACCCCGCGGTCATCAGCCCGTTCAGCGCCGCCACAGCGAAGAGGGGGGCCACGAACCTGACCGCCCCGCGACTGAGGAAAAGACAGATGGCGGTGGTGGCGACCCCGCAAGCGGCCAACGTCGCCGACACCGCCCACAGGACCCGGCGCTTCTTGCCCAGGCGGGAGAGGATCTCGCCGGGGGGGAGGACCTCCACCGCCCCCTCGTCACTTCCCCGGAGATAACGAGTCATGATCCTGAGCAAAGACTCCTCAGGAAGGGAGGAGGTGACGTAGAGCACCGCCCCCGAGATCTGCAGGTTGGCTATGGTGACCACGCCCAGCGCCAGAACGAAAAAGGCCATCTCTCTTCCCCCGTACTGCTCCTGCCGGTCATGGGATAAGATAGAGGAAGCGGGGCCCGGCAACAAGGGAGGAAGCTGCAGGCGGAGGTCAACCGTGGCCGCGATGGGAAGAGAGCAACTCGCCGAATACCGCTCCATACTGCAGGGGAGCAAGCCCGCCCGCCATCGGGTCTGTCGCGGCGTCGAGGTGGACGCGGCGTTTCTCGAGAAGAGGGAAGAGGAGGCGCTTTGGAAAGCGCATGAACGGGGAATGCGCCGCTTTCGCGAGGCATGGGAGCTGAACGAGACGCCGCCCGCGGTCTCTCCCTCACTTTTGGACCTGAAGCTGGCGCTGGCGGAACTGATGCTCGAGAGCTGCCGCTTCTGCGAGCGGCGCTGCGGAGCCGACCGCACCCGGGGGGAACGCGGATTCTGCGGGGTGGGAGGCGAATCCCGTTTCGCCTCGCAGTTCCTGCACATGGGGGAGGAGCCCGAACTGGTCCCCTCCCACACCGTCTTCTTCTCAGGATGCACCTTCTCCTGCGCCTACTGCCAGAACTGGGATATAGCCATGCACCCCGATTCGGGCTCGAGGGCGGATCCGCGGCTGCTGGCGCGGGTGCTGGAGGAAGGGATGCAGCACGGCTCGCGCAACGCCAACTTCGTCGGAGGGAACCCCGATCCCCACCTCCACACCATATTGGCCACCGTGCGCGCGCTGGGAGAGGCCGCCGACCACCTCCCCCTGGTGTGGAACTCCAACATGTTCACCTCGGAGGAGGCCATGAGGCTGTTGGAAGGGGTCATGGACATCTGGCTGGCCGATTTCCGCTACGGAAACGACGATTGCGCCCGACGGCTGTCCGATGTGGAGGGATATACGAGGGTGGTGACCCGCAATCTCCTGCGGGCGGCCGAAAGCGGCGAGGTCATGCTGCGCCACCTGCTGCTCCCGGGACACCGCGACTGCTGCACCGAACCCATCATGCGTTGGGTGAGCGAGAACCTGCCGGGGGTCTATTACAACCTGATGTTCCAGTACCGCCCGGAATACCGCGCCTCCCTGCACCCCGGCATGGACCGCCGCCTGTCCCCCGAGGAACGCAGGGAGGCGTTGGAGCTGGCCAGGAGATACCGCCTCGACTTCACATCCTAACCTTCAATTTGGGGCCAGGCCCAAACCTTCACTCTTTCTCGCATGACCTCGGGGATGCAGGGATTGCGCAAGCGAGGACGTGCCGGAAATGAAACGAGGCCTGAGCCCCGTATCTGACCGAGAAGCCCGCGAGCCGTCCGACCGCAAAGGGAAATGTCTCCTCCCGGGGTTATCATCTATGTCAGCGGGCCTTCCCATGGGGGTGCCTCAAGGGCGCGCCGGCATAGGGTATGAGCATGCCGAACAAGGGGTATGGAACCTTATCGACGGAAGCGCAGATGATCAACAAGCATCGAGGCGACGACTGGACCTCGGGCTTCTTCCTGGTATGGCCGATGGGCGACGTCAAGGAGGAAGAAACCCATATCCTCGTCTTCGAGGTGAGGGATTGGCGGGAGAGAGAATCTCAAGAGTTCGCCGGCGATCCCCTGGACATCCTGCTTGACATGCGGACCTTCACCGGCAAGGGGCGAATCCGGCTGCTGTCGCACGATCCCCGCTCGCTTCACCAAGACCTCGTGTACGGCTCCCCTCCCGAATGGGAGTGGCTGTGGGGGCAAGAGCTGTTGACCTTTTACTCCATCTGTGAGCCCGCCCAGATCAGCGAATCGATCAAAAGGACAGGCAGCATGGACGATAAAAGGGAACAAGCGCATGCCTATCTGCGGCTCCTGCGCTCATGCAGAGATAAGGTCATGAGCTTGGAGGACGGTTTGCGCGAACAGGTCGCGGCGCTGCTGTGGGCCTGCAGAAGCCCTTGGGCCTATCTCTTCTCCCCATCTCCGGCCAAGGTGCGCCCCCGGGCCTTCGCGGAAGCGGCGATGCCATGCGCGACTCCTAGGGGGAGCGAGGATGCAACCGCTGACATCCGCTCCGCGGATTCCTGCCGTCCGGGACTTACGCATGATTCAGTTCGGGATGTCCTCGGGAGGATTAGCCCAGGCAGCGGCCACCCCGACGACTTGGAGGAGCGCCCCCAACAGCTACGCATGGCGGAGGAAGTGGCCGAAGCTTTGAGCGACGGCGCCTACCTGGCGGTGGAAGCGGGGACCGGCGTGGGTAAATCACTTGCCTATCTCATACCCGCCTCCCTCCTGGCCCTTTCCGAGCGGTCGCGGGTGTTGATATCCACCCACACCAAAGCCCTGCAGGATCAGCTGTGCAGCCGCGACCTCCCCCGCCTGGCCAAAGCCCTTCCCGGCCTGCGATTCTCCTTGCTCAAGGGGCGCAGCAATTACCTCTGCCTAAGGAGGTGGGAGGAATGGGTGCTCTATGCCTTTGAGGAGACCTACGGCGGGAAGCGCCTCCTTCTCGACAGGGAAAGGGACATGCTGCTGGCCTGGGCGTTGATGCTGATCTTCCTGGGCTCCACAAGAAGCGGCGACCTCGAGGAACTGCCGCTGGAAGCGGCGGAGAGGCTGCGGGAACATATGGAAGAGTTCCGCTCCCTCGCCGAGTCGTGCCCCGGCCCTACCTGTCCCCACCGCGATCGCTGTTTCCTGGAAGCGGCGCGCAGGAGGGCATCGGAAAGCCATCTCGTGGTGGTCAACCACGCTCTACTGCTGGCCGGATCCTCCCCGGGGGACAGCGAGGATGGCGAACGCGCGGTGCTGCCTTCTTTCGAGCACCTGGTGGTGGACGAAGCCCACCATCTGGAAGCGGTGGCCACCGAGGCCTTCTCCCGCCGCCTTTCCTTAAATGATTGCCGGGCGATCGCTGAGCGCCTGGAGGGCAGAAGAGGGCTGTTGAGGCGCATTGAGGCCTTTCTCTCCGAGGCGGAGGAGGAATGCGCGGGGACGGTAGGTTTCCCGGGCATCGTTGAGGTCAGGGAGGAACTGGCTGCGCTGCAACCTTTATGGCACCGCTTTTTCATCGAGTCGCTGCCCGATTTGCCCCGATCACCGCCGCGCGGAAAAAGAAGCGGGGAGGGCCGCGGGACCGCCGTCCCCGAAGCGGAGAGGGGAAATCCGCTTGGAGCTGGCGAGATCAGGGAAGCTGCTTCGCGGGTTGTCGGGGAGACCGAGGGATCGCCGGCCTGGGAGCGCCTGTCGGAGGAAGGCGAAATCCTGGCCGGCCGCTTCGACTCCCTGGCCGCTGCCCTGGAGGGACTGAAAGCAGGGACGGCAAGGGCGGGAGCGTCATCATCCCGTGCGGAGGCAGAAGGCAAGGCCCTGGAGGCATGGGCATCCCGGATCTCCCTGCTCTGCACTAGGCATGCGGATACCCTCCGCTCCTTCTTCCGAGGCAAGGAGGGCGACCGGGAAGGCAAGCTCATAAGGTGGTGGGAGATCTCCGCCTCCAAGAGCAGGGGCGAAGACATCCCCGCTTATGCGGCCATCTGCGCGGCTCCCGCAGAAGTGGGGTCCTTGCTGGTGGACAGACTGTTCATGCCGCTCCGTTCATCCGTCCTGACCTCCGCCACCCTGAGAGCGGGGGGCGGCAAGGAGGGCTTCTCTTATTTCGCCGCCTCCACCGGGCTGGAGCTGCTGTCACAGCGGGGCCGAGAGGTGCGCTTCTCCGTATTGGGCTCTCCCTTCGACTACGCCCGCCAGGCCCGCTGCCTTCTGGTGAGAGGCCTCAGCGAACCGGGCGGCAGCTCCTCCTCCGATCAGGCATACCTGAAAGAGATGGCGGGGGTATTAGAGGAGGCGCTGTTGGCCTCGAAAGGACGCGGCCTTATCCTCTTCACCTCATACGACATGTTGGAGCGCGCCTATACGCTCTTGTCCCCCAGGTTGCGGGCCCACGGCATCCCCTGCCTGAAACAGGAAAGGGGATCGGGCAATCTACGGCTGCTGGAGCGCTTTCGAGAGGAGATCCATTCGGTGCTCTTCGCCACCGCCTCCTTCTGGGAAGGAGTAGACGTTCCCGGCGAGTCCCTCTCCCTGGTGGCCATCGCCCGACTTCCCTTCCCTTATCCGGGCGACCCTCTGGTGGAGGGGCGGCAGGAGTTTTTAGAGAGGGAGTCGGGTAAGAGCGGCTGGCTGGATTTCTATTTGCCCTGCGCGGTCATGCGCTTCCGTCAGGGACTGGGCAGGCTCATACGAAGAAGGGACGACCGCGGGGTTATGCTGGTCCTGGACCCCCGACTCTGCGGCCGTTCCTACGCTCGGCCATTTCTAGAGTCGCTGCCTGACGGCTTGCGGCCCCAACAGGTGGAGGCCGGGCGGGTCGGGGAGATCGTCCGGGAGTTCCTCTCGATGGATTGATGCCGCGCCCGCCAACGAGTCCTTGTCACGACCAAAAAGCGATGCCGCAGCTTCCCGCACGGTAGCGCGAGCGGCCCACCCTCAGGGCCCGGCTTCCTCCTCGCCCCCTTGGCGGCTGCGCCGGAAGAACCCCAGCCAGCGCCTCTTTACCGCCGCGGCCTCGTCCTCCTCGGGCACATCCGCTCCGCCTTCGGCCTCAACATCATCTTTCCCGGAGGACTCCGCAGGCAGAGCCTTCTCGTCCTCGGCACCGAGATCTCCAGCGGCCCCCTCCGACGTCGCCGGCTTTTCTCCCGCAACCTCAGGGGCCCTCTCTTCTTCTGCTTTTGCCTCCGCCACCTCACCTTGGAGCTCCGTGCCGTGGGCGCTCTCTACCTCCCCCACAACCTCTTCCCCGGCTTCCACCATGCCCACGGCTTCACGTACGGCCTGCGCCACCTCCGCTGAGGACGCCTCCTCCGTCTTTTCCTTGGCCTGCCCCAGGAAACCCACTTCCACCACCGGCTTGGGGCTGTACTCCAGTTCCTCGGCGGCATGATGCTCGGCCGCTAGCGGTTCCGCGGTGGGCAGCACCGGTTCGGGTTCCGCCCGCGATTCAAGGACCTCGCTCAGCAGCAACCCCTTCTCCGCCGAGGGCACCTCCCATATGAGCGTCACCAGCTCACCCTCCACCCGGCGGCGCGAAGCCAGGGCGTTGACCAGTGCCGCCGCCCGGGCGGGGCTCCCCGACTTCTGGATGATCAACGAGATCTCGCGGTTGCCGAAGAACTCAGCCAGATTGGGCGAGAGCAGAACCACCAGGTCCCCGCCCCATACGGGAGAATCCAGTCGGGAGAAGCGCACGCCGCTCCCCCGACCCAGAAAGTCCATGGGGGCCTCGTCCCCCATCACCTTCTTCGCTCTGCCCTGATGGGCCAGGAAAGCGGCGGTGCCTCCCGTCCCCACCACGCACAGATGGTCTTCGGTGCAGGCCATCAGGTTGAGGTCGGTATGAAACTCATGCTCCCTGAACCTGCTCTGCTGATGGAGTTTGGAGTTTATGTAATCGAGCATGCGCACCAGCACCCTGGCGGGGTCCCCTTTTTGAAGCTCCCGACCGCGGGCCAGGAAATACCCCTTGACAACGTCCAAGGCATAGGAGCTGGCTTTGATGCGTTCGGGCGAGCGCCCTCCCAGAGCTATGCCCGCCACGCAGAGCCACCCCGCCTGGTTCTCCCCCCGCTCGAACTCTATGGCGAAATAGGGCTTGCCCTTACGCGGGAGGTCCCTCGCCGGCTGGTAGCTCACAGAAAAGTGGGTGCCGTCGAGCTGGATCTTCCCCGCCCCCTTTAGGGCATCGCCCCGTCTTCGATATCGCCGGGAAAGGGTCGCTCACCCCGCATCAGCTCCTGCCAATCCTCCCTCTCCCTGACCACGGCGAAGCGTTCTCCCTCCACCATGACCTCGGCAGGGCGGCGGCGCGAGTTGTAATTGGAGGCCATGGTGAATCCGTAGGCGCCCGCGCTCATCACCGCCAGCAGCTCCCCCCGTTCCATGCGGGGCAGAGCCCGCTCCCGCGCCAGAAAGTCCCCCGTCTCGCAGACGGGCCCCACCACGTCCACCACCTCCGTCTCCCCATCCCGGCGCGCCGCAGGAAGGATCTCGTGGTAGGAACCGTAAAGGCTGGGGCGGATCAGGTCGTTCATGGCCGCGTCCACCACCAGGAACGTCTTCTGCCCGCCGCGCTTTCGGTAGAGGACCTTGGCAACCAGCACCCCGGCGTTGCCCACGATCATGCGGCCCGTCTCCAGGATGACAGTGCATCCGGTCTCCCGCAGCAGAGGGGTGAGGGCGTGGGCATAATCATCGGGCACCGGCACGTCCTCGCCCTGATAGGGTATGCCGAACCCCCCGCCCATGTTAAGGTACCTGATGTCGATGCCCATCTCTTTTAGCCGCGCCATCAGCTCCCTCAACTTTTCCAGGCTTTCCCTGAAGGGGTCGACCGTGGTTATCTGCGAACCGATGTGCTGATGGACCCCGACCACCTCCACGCCCGGCAGTTCCGCCGCTCTCCGGTATTCACGCAGGGCCTCCTCCATGCCCATGCCGAACTTGGCCTCCTTGAGGCCGGTGGCTATGTAGGGATGGGTGCGGGGGTCAACATCCGGGTTGACCCGCAGGGCGATGCGGGCCCTCAGACCCATATCCGAAGCTACGGTGGAGAGGACCTCCAGTTCCTGTCCCGATTCCACGTTGAACATGAGTATGCCCTTCTCCAGGGCGAAGCGCATCTCCTCGGCGGTCTTGCCGATCCCCGCGAACACGATGCGCTCCGGCGATATGCCCGCCCTCAAGGCCCTGAAGAGCTCCCCGCCGGAGACGATGTCCGCTCCCGCTCCCTCCTTGCACAAGGCCCTCAACACCGCCCCGTTGGAGTTGGCCTTGACCGAGTAGCAGATGATGTGGGGGATGTGGGAAAAAGCCGCGTCAAGCCGGCGATAGTGCTCCAGCAGGGTGCGCCGGCTGTAAAGGTAAAAGGGAGTGCCCACTTCGGCGGCGATGCGCTCGACCGGCACATCCTCGCAAAAGAGTTTCCCGTCGCGATAAGCGAAGTAATGCAATCCCGCTATTCCCCTATGATGGTCACCAAGAGTTGACGCTGCCTCGGCACCTCGTCGAAATCCACGAAGACCACCTGCTGCCAGGTCCCGGTCATCAGCCTGCCTTCGCGGAAGGGCAGGGTGAGCGACGGCCCCAGCAGAGCGGCGCGCACATGGCTGTGCCCGTTGGAATCGACCTGTCGGCGGTTGTGATGATAGTCGCCTTCCGCGGGGGCCAGGCGGTCGAATAGCTCTTGGAAATCCCGGCAGACGCCGGGCTCATGCTCAAGCGTGGTGATCGCCCCGGTGGCCCCGGGAACGAAGACGTTGACCAGTCCGCTGCTCATGCCGCTGCTCTCCAGTGCCCTGCGCAAGTCATCGGTTATCTCCACGATTTCGGCGTTTCCCCTGGTGGAGAACTCCAGGGCCGTGTGGCTGAAGCGCATATCCTGTCCACCTCGACTCGAATCCCGGTTCCTTTGTTGCCGCCGCCAATCCGGTTCATCCGCGGCTCCGAACGCATACACGGGGCAGCAATATATTGTAACACCTGCGGGAGCGCGCAAGGCCCGTTTTCAAAGCCGACAGGGACGGTGTGCGTCATCCCCTCAAGGCCAGCCGCGTTCGATGATCCCGCCTCCCAACAAGACCTCCCCTTCGTATACGACCACGGACTGCCCCGGTGCCGCCGCCGGCACCGGTTCTTCCAGCTCAACGAGGAAGGAGTCCCCGCTCTCCACGGCCACTTCGGCCGGTACCGGCTCCATCTGGTAGCGCACCTTTACCTGCGCATAGAACCGCCGGCTGGGGGGTCCGCCTTCCAACCAGTGCGCCCCGACGGCCGATATCCGCCGCGTCACCGCCTCCTCCCTGCCTCCGACCACGACCAGGTTTCGCTCCGGTTCAATAGCGATCACGTAAAGGGGCCGCGGCGAGGCGATGCTCAGTCCGCGCCTTTGCCCGACGGTATAAGCGGCTATACCTCGGTGCATGCCCAGCATTCTCCCTCCCGCATCAACGACGGGCCCCGGGCGCATGACCTCGGGGCGTTCGCGGGAAATGAGCTCCCTGTAGTCGCCCCCGAAAAGGAAGCAGATATCCCGGCTCTCCGGCAGGGGTCGGGCATTCGACCCCAGCTGCAGGGCCAGCCGCCGCACCTCCTCCTTGAGGTGTCCTCCGACGGGGAGCCGCAGACGCGAGAGGACGTCTCCTGTGAGGCGCCAAAGAACATAGGACTGATCCTTGGAGCGGTCCCTCCCCCGTAGGATAAACCGGCAGCCGCCCTCCCCCCCCACCATCGCATAATGGCCGGTGGCCACATACTCCGCTCCCAGCTCATCGGCCACATCCAGCAGGGCCGGCAACTTGCATAGGGCATTGCAGACCACGCAGGGGTTGGGCGTCCGACCCCGGCAATAAGCGTCAATGAAGGGGAGCACCACCTGCCGGCGGAAACCTTTCCTCAGATCCACCACCAGGTGCCGTACCCCCAGCTCTCTCGCCGCCCCGGCCGCCGCCTCTTCAGGGGATCGCCCCTTCTTCTCTGCTCCAAACAGGCGCAAGGTCACCCCTATGACCCTATAGCCCTCTTCGCGCAGCAGGCAAGCGGCTGCCGAGGAGTCCGACCCCCCGCTCATACCCACTACCACCGCCTCTTTACCGCGCATCTTTTCCTGATCCTTTCCCCCTTTCATGACGCATAGCCGGTCGGCGCAGGGCACTCTCGCTCTCCGTTCTCCCGGCCGAGCCTTCCCCTTCGCCCTTTGGCTCCTTTAAACCTATTGTATCCGGAACGCCCAGGCATCTTCTCCAGCCGCTCTGGCCGAATGGAGGCATCGCCGTTTAACCCTTGATTTACTCCATTCAACCTCATTTGAATACCGCTCATGGGATTTTTCTTGAGTCGCTATTAATTACTTAAATAAGGTGGGGGTGAAGAGAGGGAAGGGGTTGAAGCGATGAAGGCATCGAAGCGGAGCGCATCCAACCGCATACCCCGGAGAGTCCCGAGCGCCGCGGCGGCGATTTTTCTGCTGTCGGCTCTGTTGGTCTTCGCGGGATCCGGAGGAAAGCTCTGCAACGACGCGGGTAAGGACGCCCCGGCGGAGGTCGGTGCGGCAAATGCACCATCCCCGTTAGGCGAGCTGGTCTCCTTGCAGCAAGAGGTCTCCAGAGCCGGATTGCAGGCGATGGGGTCCCTGGCAGACGCTGCCCTCAGCGGATGGGCTGAGAGCGAATCGGGCCCCGCTGCCGAGGCCGCCCTGGCCGGGGACGGATCGGCTTCTCGAAGTCCCCAAGCGGCGGGCAAAATCTCCGTCGACCCGGAAGAGGAACAGGAGCTGGCGGACTCCGCCGCCGAGACGCCCTCGGAGGCATCTACGCTTCCCCCTCCCACGGGGGTGAAGGTAACCCAGTACGGCCGCGACTACCTGGTGGAATGGTCGGCGGTGAACCACCCCCTCGCAGCCGGATATAACGTCTACCGTTCTTTCTTCGCCAACCCCCGCATCAACGTGGGGAGGCGCCTCAATCCCCAACCCCTGCGCGACACCTCCTTCCTCGATAATGCGGTGCGAAACCGTAACCGCAGGCAGTATTACCGGGTTGCGGCGGTGACCCCCGGCGGTCAGCGCGGTCCCGTTTCCGTGAGCGTGAGCATAGACCCCTGGCTGCCCGACATCAACCCGCCTTCCGCGGTCAGCGCGGTGGACGCGGCTTTCCTCGATGACGGTTTGAGCGTCTACTGGCAGGCCGCCAACCGGGAGCCCGACTTCACCGGCTACAACCTCTATCTCTCCGATGCCCGG
>JACVIY010000054.1 GCA_015711755.1 Candidatus Geothermincola secundus
AGGCGGGAAGAGGGCGCAACGTCTCCATCCGCGTGGAGGCGGACCGCCCCATCGTGGCCGAGCGCCCCATCTACTTCGACTACAAGGGGGCATGGACGGGAGGGCACGACGCCATGGGAGCGGCAGTTCTGTTCGATAAATGAACGACTCCCGGCATTTTCGGGCCCCGCCCGCACGGATAAAAAATCTAGAATGAAGCCGCGGTGAACCGGCACGCTCTCAAAACGTCGAATGAAGTACGTCTTAAAGCTTAGGCGCAAACGGGCAGCGTGCCCGTAAAGGCGGGGGAGCGGGAGTGACGAATAATAAGACGATGGAAAGAAAAACCGAGAGAGAGGACCGATGTGAAGGGATGGGGGTCTCGGGATAGGGAGTCGGAAGAGGAGATGGGCGAGAACGACGGTACTATCAAACTGTTCATAGTGGATGACCACGAGCTGGTGCGCGCCGGCCTGCGGGAGATGGTCAAGGGAGAGAAAGACATAGCCCTGATTGGAGAGGCCGAGAGCGGCGAGGAGGCGTTGGAGAAAGCGCGACGCTTGCGTCCGCAGGTGCTGCTGGTCGATGTGAAGCTGGAGGACATGAGCGGCATAGACGTGGTGCGCCGACTCAAGGGGGATGAGGAAGGCCAAGGCATGGAATGCCTCATGCTCACCGTTTACGGGGACCTGGATGTGGCGACCGAGGCCCTGCGGGTCGGGGCCATCGGTTACATACTCAAGGACTGCAGCAAGGAGGAGCTTCTGGGGGCGGTCAGGCGAGCCAGCAGAGGAGAGCCCCATCTGGACCCGGAGATATCCCGGCGCATCCTGCAGGTGCTCAAGGAGGACGGTGAGGAGCGGTTGCGGTTGCTTCTAACCAGGAAGGATAAGAAGGAACTGATGGGCGAGGGGGCGAGCGCTCTCCTCTCGCCGCGGGAGGCCGATGTCCTGCGCCTGATAGTCCGCGGGTACAGCAACCGCGACATCGCCCGGGAGCTTTTCATCAGCGAATCCACGGTGAAAAGCCATACCTCGGCCATCTACCGCAAGCTGGGGGCGGAGGACCGCGCCGGCGCCATCCTCGCCGCCATCAAGCGGGGGTGGATATGATCGAAGAGCGAATAATCCCTTGTTCTTGTTGCATTATTATATTCAAGTAATTAATATTTAATTATTGATAACTATGGAGGAATAACAGGCCGAGAGGAAGAGGCGATGTTTGGAAGTAATGCGGGGAAGTTCGGGATGCCGCGAGGTCGGCTGCTGCGGCGGAAAGCCCGCGCCACAGCAACCGTCGCGGTCATATTGACATTGGCGGCTGCCGCCATGGCCCTGACGCAGCCCGCGGCCCGTGCGGGGGGCGGCACCATAACCTTCCACGGGCACGGCAAGGGGCACGGAGTGGGCATGTGCATGGCCGGCGTCTATTACCGGGCTCTGCGGGGCGAGAGGTATCAGGACATCATCAGGTATTACTACCAGGGTGTGGGCTTCTCCACCATCGACGACAACATGCCCATACGCGTGAAGTGCCGGGACGGGGTCATCCGGGTATATACCATGCGCGAGTACTGCTACCGCCAGCAGGAAGAGCCCGACTCCTGGCCCAAGGAAGGGCTCAAGGTGACCGTGGTGGCCTTCCGCACCTATGCATACGCCACGATGTTGCGGGGAAAGCATGCGGCGGAGGGCTACGACATCTGCTCCAGCGGATCCTGCTGCCAGGCCATGAACGAGGCCATCGACCCCTCCCGCGTGCCCAACGTGGTGGCGGCGGTGAACGAGACCGCCGGCCAGATCATCACCTACAACGGCTCCCCCATCGTGGCCGCCTACAGCTCCTGTTGCGGGGGGTACACGGCCAGCGCCTATGAGGTATGGGGAGGCACTGGATACCCCTACTGGCAGCCGGTTTACGACGACGCCTGCGCCCCTTCATCCCATCACGACTGGGACGTCTCCTTCACCTGGCCGGAGTTCGAGGCCATCATCAATTCCCGCTCGGAGACGGCGGTGGGCGAGCTCTACGGTTTCGTCATCCTCGACCGCGGCCCCAGCGGCAGGGTCACCAAGGTCCGCCTGGAGGGCAGCGCCGGCTCCAAGCAGGTCTCCGGGGCCTTCTTCGCCGAGATACTGGGCCTTCCCACCAACTTCTTCACCCTGCAGGAGCAGAACTTCGACGAATACCTCTTGCTGCAGAACCCCAACGACACCAATGCCAACGTCTACGTGACCTACATGATGCCGGGAGGGCATCAGTGGCAGGACTACTACGCCATGGCTCCGTACTCGCGCCACACCGTCTACGTGAACTCCATCCTCCAGAACACCGAGTTGTCCATGAAGGTGGACTCGGACGTCCCGGTGGTGGCGGAGCGGGCCATGTATTTCGACTTCCGCGGAAGCGGGATGAAGGGGGGGCACACCTCCACCGGTTCCACGGAGGCGAGGCGGTTATGGTACCTCGCCGAGGGCTACTGCGGGGGTGACTTCGAGTCGTGGATACTGCTGCAGAACCCCGGTGAGCTGCCCGCGAACGTGCACGTGCGCTATTTCGGCAATCAGGGGGTGGTGGAGGAGCAGGATTATCACCTGGAGCCGCAATCCCGCTTCTCCATAAGCGTTGATTCCGTACCCGGACTGGAGACTGCGGAGTTCTCTGCGGAGATAACCAGCGACCTGCCGGTGGTGGCGGAGCGGGCCATGTATTTCGGAGCCGGGGATCGGGGAGGAGGGAGCTGTTCCCCGCCGCTGGCCGTACTCGCTGAGAAATGGTACTTCGCCGAGGGCTATACCGGAGGCCTATTCGATACCTGGTTGCTGGTGGTCAATCCCCACGAGGACAAGACCGCTCAAGTGGAGGTGACCTTCATGCTGCCGGGGGGTGCCAACAAGCAGCATAGCCTAAGAGTCCCTCCTCTCTCACGCGGGACCATCCACGTGGACGACCTCCCCGACCTGCAGGCCACGGATGTGTCCGCTTTGATAACCTCGGACATACCCGTGGCGGCGGAGCGGGCCATGTACTTCAACTACGGCGGACGCCGCGGCGGGCATGATTCGGCGGGGGCCCTCTCGCCCTCTGACCGCTGGTACTTCGCGGAGGGATGCACCAACGCCAATTTCGACACCTGGATCCTGCTGCAGAACCCTGGCGACGACCCTTGCGACGTGCGCCTGACCTTCATGCTCCTGGACGGGAGCAAGCGTTCGAAGGATTATGAGGTCCCCGCGCGCAGCCGCTTTACCGTGAAGGTGAACGCCGTCGAGGGTATGGAGGCGGCGGATTTCGCCACTCTGGTGGAGTGCTTAAACGGGGGAGCGGTGGTGGCCGAGCGCTCCATGTATTTCAATTACCGCACCCGCGACGGGGGATCGAACTCCTTCGGGGTGGAGGATCCTTCTACTCTCTGGTATTTCGCCGAGGGCTACACGGGTCAGTGACCTTCTCCTCTTTTCTGGGACGCGCTTGTGGGCTTGCGTATTACGCCGTTGCCCGCAAGGGACGGCTCTTCTCAGTCGGGGTATGGATGCGGAGAGGATCTTCTGACGGTGGCCCAGCTCATTTCGCCACGGGGAAGGGGCTTTCCGTTAAAATGCACCTTAGCAGGTGCGTTCCCCGAGCGGTTTCGATCATAAGGACATTTACGGGATGAAGGGAGGAGAGGAGATGACCACCATCGTCGGCATCGAGGCATTGGAGATCCTGGATTCGCGAGGCAACCCGACCATCGAGGTGGAGGTCGTGTTGGAGGACGGCAGCGTGGGCAGGGCTGCGGTGCCTTCCGGCGCCTCCACGGGCACCCACGAGGCATTGGAGCTGCGTGACGGCGACAAGTCCAGGTTCGGGGGTAAGGGAGTGCTCAAGGCGGTAGATCACGTAGTCGAGGAGATCGCCGCCGAGGTGATCGGCACTGATGCCGTGTGCCAGGCGGACCTGGACCGCTCCCTCATCCGCTTGGACGGTACCGAGGGAAAGAGTCGCCTCGGGGCCAATGCCATCCTGGGGGTATCCCTCGCTGCCGCCAGGGCCGCCTCCTTTTCCCTGGGCCTGCCCCTTTACCGCTACATCGGTGGCCTGGACGCGCGGGTGCTGCCCGTGCCCATGATGAACATCTTCAACGGGGGAAAGCACGCTGACAACAATGTTGACCTGCAGGAGTTCATGATCGTGCCGGCGGGCCTCCCCACCTTCTCGGAGGCGCTGCGGGCGGGGGCGGAGGTCTACCATGCCCTGCGTGAGGTGCTCAGGGAAAAGGGGCTTTCCACCGGCGTGGGAGACGAGGGAGGATTCGCTCCCGACGTATCCAGCAACCGCTCCGCCCTGGAACTCATCATGTCGGCGGTCGAGCGGGCCGGGTACCGTCCGGGAGAGGATGTTTATCTGGCTCTCGACCCCGCCGCAAGCGAGTTCTTCGAGGACGGTTTCTACGACCTCAAGGGGGAGGGGAAAAAGCTGGAGCCGGCGGAGATGGTGGCTTTTTACCGCGATCTGGTGGAAGAGTTCCCCATAGTGTCCATCGAGGACGGCATGGCCGAGGAAGACTGGGAGGGATGGGCGCTGATAACCGCGGAGTTGGGCAAACGTATAAAGTTGGTCGGAGACGACATCTTCGTGACCAACCCGCAACGCTTTACCATGGGCATAGAGCGGGGCGTGGCCAACGCCATCCTCATCAAGCTGAACCAGATCGGGACCCTCTCGGAGACCCTGGAGGTGATGCGCATGGCGCGGGACCACGGATACATAAATGTGGTCTCGCACCGATCCGGGGAGACCGAGGATTCTTTCATCGCCGATCTGGCCGTGGGCACCTGCGCGGGGCTGATAAAGACGGGGGCGCCGGCGCGCACCGACCGGGTCTGCAAGTACAATCAGCTGCTGCGCATCGAAAAAGAGCTGGGTGAGGCGGCCGTGTTCGCCGGCAAGAGTTCCTTCTCCATTTGATGAGGTCAGTCCTCACATCCCACGTTCTACCGACCGAAAGCCGGGTAAAGGAGACATCTATGCACGACTCCGAAGCCTCGTTTCAGAGCGATAACGGGGGAGGTCGACGGTAAATCGAGCGCAGGTTCATCATACTGGTAGTCGGCATACTGGTCAGCGCGGCCATCCTCGTATCCGTCACCTACTTGGCCGCGAGGATGTTCACCGGACTGGTGAGAACCCCGCCTACACCCGTCAGCGTCCTGGAGGAAGAGCCCCGGGAAGCGGCTGAGATCGCCGGTGCTGAGATTCTGCAGTTGCGGGTATCCCCCCAAGGAGACTTCCTGGCGGCCTTGGCCGTTGCGGGAGAGAGCCGCGAAACCCGCATCTTCCTCTATGGTCTGAAGGATGAGGGGCTGATACCGTTCAAGGAGATATCGGCCAAAGGTTACCGTTTGGATTGGCGGGAGGAGGGAGGGCGTTCCCTGCTGGTCTATGAGGATGCCGGGGACATCCTGCAGCTCGACCCGGGCGGAGAGGGGCCGGTCGGCCTTGCCGGTGGATCCGACGCTTTCGACAGCGACCCCGTTCCCTCTCCCGACGGCGCGGTTCTTCTTTTCAAGCGGATCACGCTCGAGGGACCGGCCAGGCCTCAGCTCTGGGCGTTGAGCCCGCTGACCGGCGAGGCGCGTTTCATAGCCCCCTGGAACGGGGAGCCTCGATGGGCTCCCGATAGCTCCCGTATCGCCGTGCTCTATCCCCTGTCCGGGACGGCGGCTTCCGAGATCTCGGGTTATCAGGTGGAGCTGTTCGACGCGAGTGGAGGCGGAAAGCAGCTGATAACCTTTAGACGGCGCGAGGTGTTCTGCCTGGATTGGATAGATCATGAAAACCTTTTAGTGGTATCCCCCTACCGTCCGGAGGAAAGCTCCGAAACCAAAGGCGTCGCGTATAAGAGGAGGGCGGATGTCGGGGGCGGGGAGGAAGCCGTCGGCACCCTGCGGAGCATCGGCGATGAACGGGGTGGCCTCAGCTTTTTTCTGGACAGGCAAAGAAGAAGATTGGCTTATGCGGGATCTTTCGGCCTGGAGTTCTTCGACCTGGAGGAGCGGCGCGTTTACCGCTGGAAAGACGTACACGGATTCGATGCCCTGGACTGGCTGCCCGACGGCAAAGGTGTGGCTTTCGCGCGCGGTGGTATAATCTACCTGCTGAAATCGGGGAGGTAAGGGCATGGGACGTAGGGCTCGCATCATGGCCACCATGGGGCCATCCGTCAGCGATCCGCAGTCGGTCGACAGTCTGATCGAGGCGGGCATGGATGCCGCCCGCATCAACGCCTCCCATTCCAGACCTGAGGAGATCGAGAGGAGCATCACCCTGCTCAAAGAAGCCCGGGAGAGGGCCGGTAAGCCGTTGGCCATAGTCCTCGACCTCATGGGCCCCAAGATGAGGGTGGGGGAGATAAAGGGAGGGGTAGCCGTGCTCCGCTTCGGGCAGGACTTCACCCTGACGACTTCGCCGGTGCAGGGGAACGAGCACAGGGTGCATGTGGATATGCCCGCCCCGCCTCCCGACCTGCTGCCCGGGGATGAGGTGCTGATGGATGACGGCGCCATTCGTCTGAAGGTCGTGAAGGTCAGGGGCGGTGAGGTGTCCTGCCGAGTCATCTTAGGAGGCGAGTTGAGGCCTCGTAAGGGAGTGAGTTTCCCCGGGCGCCGCATGAACCTCCCGGCCCTTACGGGCAAAGATCTGGACGATCTTCGGATGGGCATCTCCTTAGGAGTGGACTGGGTGGCTCTCTCCCTGGTCCGCTCGGCGGAAGACATCAAGCTGCTCCGAAAAGAGATAGTGGAGTGCGGCGGGAGTCAGCCGGTGCTGGCCAAGATAGAGAGCGGGGAAGCGCTTCAGAACGCGGATGAGATCATTGAAGCCTCTGACGCGGTCATGGTGGCTCGCGGCGACCTGGGCGTGGAGCGGCCCATCGAGGAAGTCCCTCTCATCCAGAAGGAGTTGGTGAGGCGCACTGCCCTGAAGGGAAAGCCGGTGGTGGTGGCCACCCAGATAATGGAGAGCATGGTCTACCATCCCTACCCCACCAGGGCGGAAGCGAGCGATATCGCCAACGCCGTGCTGGAGGGTGCCGATGCTCTGATGCTGGCGGCGGAGACGGCGATAGGTAAATATCCGGTCAAGGCAGTGGAGATGATGGGCCGCATCATCAGCCGGGCCGAGGGGGCCAATCCCTACGAGGCCTGGCTGCGGGAGAGGGAGAGGCTCATCGGTCAGGGCACGGTGGAGGCTACCTGCTTCGCGGCATGTGAGCTGGCCGGCCAGGTGGAGGCGAGAGCTCTGGTGGCCATCACCGAATCCGGCTTCACCGCCCTGCAGCTGTCGCGCTTCCGACCGAGGAGCCCGGTGGTCGCCCTCACCCCCCATGCTGGGGCGGCTGACCGTCTGAAGTTGGCCTGGGGCATAGAGCCCTTGTGCATGAAGACCTCAGGTTCCTTGGAAACGAGGCTGCGCAGGGCAGTGCGGCTTCTTGAGGAGATGGGACTGGCGGGAAAGGGCGACCGCGTGGTGCTGGTGGCCGGGCTTAAAGGCCCCCGCGACCCCTCATCCACCACCAATCTCATCAAAGTGGAGATGCTTTAGGGGCCATCTCCGAGAGATTGAGCCGCTGTTGGAACTTGTTAAACATGCTTTACATTAGTATTAGTGTTTAACTATAATAAAAAGAATGAGTGCGGGAAAAGAGCGTAAGAAGCTGAAGAGGCAGGCGGGGAAAGATCCCTGGGGCAGCGCGGCGCGGGGATGTGAGAAGCCCACCGCCGAAGCAAAAGGAATGCTTTTACCCCCGAAGAGAGGGTCATCCGCGAGGACAAAACCGGCTAACGGAAAGCAAGCGGGCGGTAAGGTACGCGCCCTCCCGGTGAAGCCCTCTCCAAGCGAGGACCCTTCGGGGGATCGCCGCACAAAACGCCACCATAGGCGAAGACGCCTCGCCGTCCTTGCCGTACTGGCCTTGATAGTGGCGTCCCTGGTTCTTGCGGGGCCTTTGAAGAGGAACCTCCAGGCGTCCTCTGAGTTGGGCGCGCGACGGCAGGAATTGGAGGTGGAGAAGGAGAAGACCCGCGAGCTGCAGGAGAGGCGCGACCGCGCCCTTCAGGCCGACTTCATCGTCAGGCAGGCCAGGCGGCTGGGATACGTATTGCGAGGCGAGATCCCGGTCATCCTGGTCCGAGAAAGCAAATAGGGTCGACCTTCACATTTCACTTCTGCACCACAACGGCGTCAGGCATCGGTAGGGGACGGGAAAGGGCGCCGGGGCGCTGACCAGCAAAAACTCATCTACCCGCCCCACGGTTTGTGATAATTTGTGATATCGGTGTCAGACACCGTCAGGACACCGTAATGGGGCCGGGGGAAAGCAACGGGGCGCTGACCAGCGAAAACTCATCTACCCTCCCCACGGTTTGTGATAATTTGTGATATCGGTGTCAGACACCGAAGGCACCGAAGGGAAAACGAAGGTGACACCGAAGAAGCGTTGTCGGGCCGTATGGATTGCCGGCCGGCGACGTATATCTATACAGGAAAGGAGCGTCGGCGCTTGAGGATAGACGAGGATCTGGTCAGCCGCGCCCGTCTGGGGGACCGGCAGGCCATGGAGATGATCTGGCGTGAATGCCATGGGGAGGTTTACCGCTATGCCTGGTGGAACACCGGCTCGAGGGAGGATGCCGAGGATATCACCTCGGAGGCTTTTTACCGGGCCTTCCGGCATCTCGACAGGTACGACCCCGACCGGGCTTCTTTTTACACCTGGATCATGCGTATCGCCCACAACTTGGTAATAGACCACCGCCGCGGCAGATCCGGGCACTTTCAGGTGGAACTGGACCGGGACATGGCAGCGGAGGAAGAGCTTGGCGAGGAGCTGCAGCGGGAGGAAGAGAGGCGCGTGCTGCGAGAGGCGATGGGGGCGCTGACGGAGGAGCAGAGGCAGGTGCTTGTGCTCAAGTACGTGATGGAAATGAAAAACGCGGAAATAGGAAAGGTCCTGGGGCGGCGCGAGGGCGCTGTGAACGCTCTGCACCACCGCGCCCTGCGAAAGCTCGGCAGAATCCTGGAAAGGGAGGGCGCTGGTTCCGTTATCCCCGGAGAGCCGGCCACCGAAGCGGAACCCGCCGATAAAGGCGGAGAAGTACGATAAGGCGAGTGAACTGAGATGATAAGCGGCAGGAAGGAAAGAAGGGAGCGGCTGGCGGCCGCTTCAATGGAAAAAGTTGCGAAGTATCCTGGACCGCATATGCGTCCCGGAAGGCCTGAGGCTATGTTCGCGAGGATCTGCGAACGGGTGGAGAGAGAGGGGGGCGTTTCGCGCCGGGAAGCCCGAAAGGCTCTCTCCGTCAGAGGAAGGGGGCGGAGGGTGGCCGTGGCCCTGGTGATGTCCATGCTTCTCCTCGTGCTTATGTCCAGCAGCGCCTTCGCACTTTCCTACGACGCTTCACCCGGTTCGGCCCTCTACGGCACCAAACTCTTTTTCGAGAGAGTCCGGTTATCCCTGACCCCTGGGGACTACAGCAAGGCCGCATACCGCCTGCGCCTAACGGAAAAGCGTCTTGGCGAGCTGGAGAAGATGGTGGCGGCTGGAAAGGAGAAGGGCGGTCCGGCGTGGGAGTCGGCATACCGCAGAGAGGTCCGGGGCCTGCTGGATCAGGTCTCGGAACTGCCGGAGGAAGCCAGGGAGCGCTTCACCGAAGAAGCGGCGGATCGTCTGCGGGAACAGGCACGGCGCATGGAGATGCTCGGCTCCGCCTCCCCGGGGTCCCTGGGGGGACATGTGAGGAACGCCAACGAGTTCTGCGATGGAGCCGCGCGGTGCATGCGGGAGCGATGCGTGTGGGGCGAGGATGCCGATGGTCAGGGCGGACAGGGCGGACGGGAAGAGCACCACGGCGGCGGGGGCGGGATGCAGGGGGAGACGGATGGAGGCGGCGGGCACGGATACCATGGAGGGGACGGGGATCAGGAGTGATTTGGGAGAGCCGCCCCCCTTCATTATTGGAGCGTACATAAACGAGAGTTCGGCCGTATATAAGATCGAAGACAAAGACCCATAAAGCCGAAAGGAGGAGAGGATGAAAGGCAGGAAATGGATGATAGCGGGGCTTACGGTGGTCGCGGCCCTGCTCCTCGCGGGGGGGTTGGCGATAGCTTCTGGAGCGAGCGCATCCAAAAGGACCGACGAGGCCAAGGGAATGGCCGGCAGAAGGGTCGCATCCCAGTACATCGGAGCGAGGGCCGGCGAGATCTCGAAAGCCGACGCAGCTTCGGTCGATGATCCTGTATGCGACGGCGACTGCGAGAACTGCCAGAACGAGGAATGCGTCCGCAATCGATCCGAGGAACAGCAGCTCCGGAACCAGATGGAATCCTGCGAAGGGGAATGCGACGGCGACTGCGAGAACTGCCAGAACGAGGAATGCGTCCGCAATCGATCCGAGGAACAGCAGCTCCGGAACCAGATGGAATCCTGCGAAGGGGAATGCGACGGCGACTGCCTGCGTACGCGGGATCGTAAGAGGAGCGGCAGCTGAGAAGGAACTCTCGAAGCATAAAGTCTGAGTCCTCAAGATAAAAGGGGCCCGCAGTGCCGGGCCCCTTTATCGTTTCGTGCTCGCATCTCCGGACTCGGGCCGCTTAAGGATCGGTAGAGGGGAGTCTCGGCGCGTCTGCTTGACTCATGGACCTCACCCGATAGGCTGCCGCGTAAGTACCCCGCACCGCGCTTCCTTCGCTCCCTGAGCTGTCAGAGATGGCGAGCGGAAGGCCGCCTTGCCCGCCCCTTGGACGATTGGTAAAATCTTTCTCGTGTTGCCATCCTTGAAAACCGCAGGGAGAAAGGAGATGAGGCCATGGTCGATCACAAGTGGATAGGCAAGACCTACGGCCCCCTCAAGTACGAGGTGGGCCGGGAGAAGATGAAGGAATACGCCTATGCCTGCAAGGACCCCCGCGACATCTACGTCAACGAGGAGTTCGCTGCCCAGACCAAATACGGCGACATCATCGCCATGCCCAACTTCGCCGCGGTCTACGGGCTGCGCGGCGCGGGCCATATGTTGGTGGACCCGGAGGTGAAGCTGAACCTGATCATGCTGGTGCACGGGGCCCAGGAGTTCGAGTGGTACGGCGTGGTCAAGCCCGGCGACGTGCTCACCGAGACCGGAAAGATCGCGGACATCTACGAGAAGGGTAACCTCGATTTCGTCATCTACGAGGGCGAGGTGCACAACCAGAAGGGCGAACTCGTCCTCAAGGCCAGGTCCACCTTCATCATCACGGGAGGGGGTAGCGGATCATGATAGAGCTGCGCAAGCTGAAGTACGACGAGGTCAATGTGGGGGACGAGATCCCCAGCTATCAGAACACCTGGGACAAGATGACCGGCATCATCTACGCCGGCGCCTCCGGTGACTTCAATCCCATCCACGTGGACCCGGACATCGCCAAGCTCTCAGGCCAACCCAACGTCTTCGCCCACGGGCTCTTCAACATGGCCCTGCTGGGACGGACCATCATCGATTGGATAGGCGACCCCGGCGACCTCAAGAAATTCAGCGTGCAGTTCCGCGCGCGCGTCTTCCCCGGCGACACCGTCACCTTCAAGGGCAGGGTGGTGGAGAAGATGGAAGGCAACATGGTGCGCTTGGAGGTATGGGCGGAGAAGGAGAACGGCGAGCTCTGCCTGAAGAACGGGGAGGCAGTGGTCTACCTCCCCTGACCCGCATGAACCGGCGCCTCCCTGAAGAGAGGCGGCGGGCATCGCTCCATGCGGAGAAATAAAGAGGGCGGCCTTTAGGGGGGCCGCCCTCCTTCTTTGCTTGAGTCTTCTTTCTCAGAGCCCGAAGCCCATGGTGGTGCAGATGATCTCGCGCTGTATCTCATCGGTTCCGCCGCCGATGCGGGAGAGGCGGGCGTCCCGCCAGGCGCGCTGCACCTCGTATTCCATCATGTAGCCGTAGCCGCCCATTATCTGCATGGCCTCGTCGGCCACGTCGAAGGACAACTGAGCCGCCAGCAGCTTGCACGAGGAGATCTCACGCACGGGGTACTCTCCCTGATCGTACTTCCAGGCGGTGAGGTAGACCAGCGCCTGCACCGCGTCGATGCGCGCCTGCAGGTCGGCGATGCGGTGGGCGATGGCCTGGTTCTTGATAATGGGCCTTCCGAACTGCACCCTCTCCTTGGCGTACTGTATGGCCCCTTCCAGGGTGAGCTTGGCACCGGCCACCGACCCCGCCGCCCCGATGAGGCGCTCGCCCTGCAGCTCCCACATGATGTTGTAGAAGCCGCGGCCCTCCTCACCCAGCAAGGCGCTGTCGGGGATGAACATGTCCTCGAAGAATATCTCCGCGGTGTCCGAGCTCCACATGCCCACTTTGTCCAGCTTGCGCGAGACCACGAAGCCGGGGGTGTTTGTGTCCACCAAAAACAGGCTCATTCCCTTATAGCCCTTGCGCTTCTCGGTGCGGGCCACCAGGGTCATGAAGTCGGCGCGGGTGCCGTTGGTGATGAAGATCTTGTTGCCGTTGACCTTGTAGCCGCCCGGCACCTTCTCCGCATAGGTGGAGAGGTTGGCCACGTCCGATCCCGCTTCCGGCTCGGTGATTCCCAGGCAGGCGATCTTCTCGCCCTTGATGGCGGGCACCAGGTAATTCTGCTTCTGCTCATCGTTGCCGAAGGCCAGGATAGGGGGCGTGGCCATGCCCACCTGCACCATTATGGCCATGGGCAGTCCGCCGGTGCGGCAGCGGGAGAGCTCCTCCACCAGGACTATGTTGGTGAAGTAATCCCCACCCCCTCCTCCGTACTCCTCGGGATAGTGGAGGCCCAGAAAGCCCAGCTCACCCATCCGCTTGAAGACCTCGTTGGGGAAAACGCGCGCCTCTTCCCATTCCTCTGCATGCGGCGCCAGTTCCTTCTCGGTGAACTCGCGCACGCTCTGCCGCAGCATCTCGTGCTCTTCCGTGAAGAACAGCTTCGGGTATTCCGACATCTCTTCCCTCCCTTTCCTGTGCACGGGATCACGCCGGGAGAGATTATATAACAACCTGGCCTCACGGTAAACCTGATTTGACCGGCCGGTTTTCGCCCGCTTACCGACGTCGGGCCCTCCATCCCAAGGCCGCCTCGCTGCTACAATGGGGCCATGAATTGGGAGGAGCCGGACGAGTTGGACATGCGGGTGTTGGGCAGACAGTTGGGCAGGCCGCCGCGGGGTAGGGTTCTGGTGGCCTCACGCTGCCCCTTCGGCAGGGTGCAGGTGGCGGTGACCGCCCCCATCCTCGATGACGGCACGCCCTTCCCCACCCTCTATTGGCTCACCTGTCCCGTGCTCCGCAGCGAGGTGGGACGGCTGGAGGCGGGAGACATGCGCGAGCGCCTCAGGGAGATGCTCCGGGACGAGGTGGTCTCCCGGCGCCTGGAGGAAGCGGAGAGGCGCTATGTCAGAGAAAGAAAAGAGGTGGCGGCGAGTCTGGGTATGGATGGGGCAGAGGAGTTGTGGGAGGGGCGCGGCGGTGTGGGGGGAGGAAAGTCGGGAAGCTTGAAGTGCCTGCATTCCCATTACGCTCATTTTCTCGCCGGGGGGGACAACCCCGTGGGAGAAGCGGTGCACGGGGAGCTGGAGGGGGTACAGAGCCGTTCCTGCGGGGGTGACTGCCCTTGAGCGAAATCCACGCTTCGGTGGACATCGGCACCAACTCCACGCGTTTCCTGCTGGCCCGGGTCAGCGGGGAGCGGGAGAACCCGCGCCTGCAAACGATGGAGCGGAGGATGGTCATAACCCGCCTGGGGGAGGGGGTGGATGCCGCCGGCAGATTGAGCGGGGCGGCGATGGAGAGGACGAGGCGCGCACTGGTGGGATTCGGGAGGATCATCGAGGAGAAAGGCCCACCGGCCTCCCTGAGCGTGGTGGGGACAAGCGCAGCGCGGGACGCCGCCAACGGCGGCGACTTCGTGTGCATGGTGGAGGATGCGCTGGGAGTGGCGCCGCGGGTGCTCAGCGGCGAGGAAGAGGCCTTGCTGTCGTTTATCGGTGCCACTCACGGGTTGCCCGCCGCTGTTTCCGGGGGGAAGCCGGTCCTGGTGGTGGACATCGGGGGCGGATCCACCGAGCTGGTCCTGGGCACGGAGGGACGCATCCTCTACCGCGTCTCGGTGGATGTGGGATGCGTGCGCATGAGCGAGCGCTTCCTCCACAGCGACCCGCCGCGGCGGGAGGAGATCGGCGCCATGCGCGACACTGTGGATGGAAAGCTGCTGGCGGCTCTGCGGGATCTCCGCCGCCGGGAGCGGGGGCTTCTGGTGGGCCTCGCCGGGACGGTGACCACGCTGGCGGGGATGAAGATGGGCCTGCGCGAGTACGACGGGGAGGCCATCCACGGCTCTCGCCTGTCGGCGGCAGAGGTCCGCCGGATGTTCGAGGAGATGGCCCGGCGCGACCTGGCGCAGCGAAGGGCCTACATGGGGCTGGAGCCGGGGAGGGCCGATGTGATCCTCGGGGGGTCCGCGGTGCTCCTCGCGATAATGGAAGGGCTGGGCGCGGAGGAGATCCTGGTCAGCGAGAAGGACATCCTGGACGGGCTGATCATCGAGGCCTGGCGCCGCCGCGATGAAAAAGGCCCTTCCCTGCGGTCGGGCCCTTGAGGGTGTTGGTGTCTGAAAGTATCATAACGTATTAGCGGAGGCCAAAAGGAACGGAAATGGGCGGGAAGAAGAGGATACTGCTGATAGACGACGAGCCGTCCCTGCACGAGATGGTGCGGCTGATCCTGGACCTGGCCGGTTACGAGATGGTCGGAGGAGGCCCTCGGGTGAATGAGGCGGGAAGCACCAAGCAGCTGCAGCCCGATCTCATAGTCCTGGACCTGATGATGCCGGAGGTGGACGGCTTCGAGATGCTCAGGCGCCTGAAGGAGGACGAGGAGACACGGGACATCCCCGTGGTGGTATGCACGGTGCGCAGCGACCCCGAGGACCGCGCCGCGGCCTTGCGGCTGGGAGCGTCGCGCTACCTGACCAAGCCCTTCGAGCCGGACCGGCTTGTGCAGTGCATCGAGGAGGCGCTGAGGGAAGCGGAGGAGAGAAAAGGAAGGCCGCGCGCCTGAGGCCTTCAAGATAACGGATTCATGCCCGGGTGGTGGAACAGGCAGACACAACGGACTTAAAATCCGTCGCCGCAAGGCATGCGGGTTCGATCCCCGCCCCGGGCACCACCCCTGATGAGATCAGCCCTCGATCATGTTATATTCACGCTCTTGCGGGTTCCGGCGCCGGGACCCGCTCGGCACCCTCACAGCTTTGAAAAAATAAATAACATGATGTAAGTAAAAGCCCTACGTCCCAGCCCGGACATCGGCTTCGATGAAATGCCGAGCTCTCCTTGGAATATCCGGCTCTGATTTGACTATCTGGTAACATAAGCAATAAGGTAGATAGCGGCGCGGCACGATGCTGCGGCATGGGTCAGGGCAAGGCGATAAGACAAGGGGGGATAAATGTGAGCGAGGAGACTGTCGAGATACAGGAATACCTCTTGAGCCACATGCCCCGGGTGGTGGGGAGGTTCCTCGAGGAAAAGCCCCTGCCCGACATGGAGGGCACCGTCTTCACCCTGCGGGTGGCGGTGAAGGGCGAGGTCGGTTTGACCTTCGGCATCACCGTCAAAGACGCAAAGGAGATAACCGTCCACCCGGAAGGGCTTCAGAGCCCCATGCTCTCGGTGGAGGTTTCCGAGGATGTCTTCCGGCACGTCACCCGCCAGGTCGCCCGTTTCGTATCCCGCAAGCAGTACGACGGGGTGGTCGAGGCCAAGGGCACCCTGCGGGTGGAGATGGAGATGCCGGGCGGCTGGGTCCTGCCCGTCACCCTCACCTTCAACGGAGCGGAACAGCCCTCGGCCTCCATACGCGGACCCGCGGAGGTGTTGGCCAGGGTTGTGAGCGGACAGCTCAGCGGCCCGGAGGCTTTCATGCAGGGCAAGATAAAGATGGACGGCGACATCGTCTTTTTGCTGTCGCTGGCAAAATTCCTCTGAGGCGGCGGATCTCCCGAGGTCAGGCCGGAGTGGGGTGTTCCAGGAGAGTCGCCCGAAGCGGGGCATGAGGCGGGGTTGAGGCGTGGACAAGCCGTGGCTCGAGGAATACCGGCTCTGCGGCATCCCGCAGACCCTGGAGCCCTACCCCGATGTGCCCACCCACTGGCTGCTGGACCGCGCCGCGCGGGAATCCCCCCGACTCCGCTGCGTGCAGCCCGGGGCGGAACTGACCTACGGGGAGGTGCGAGAGCTCTCCGTGCGCCTGGCGTCGGCCCTTGCTTCCCTGGGCATAAGAAAGGGCGACCGCGTGGCCACGCTGCTGCCCACCTCCCTGCAGTTCGTGCTGGCCGACACGGCCATATCCCGGATGGGGGCGGTCCATGTTCCCTGCAGCTTCCTGGAATCTCCTAAGGGGTTACGGCGCAAGTTGGATGAGAGCGCCCCCCGCGCCCTCATCTACCTCGACGATTACCGGGAGACGGCATCCTGGCTGGCGGGATGCTCGGGAGCCCTGCCCATCGAAACCGCCCTGGACGACCTGGCAGGCCCGCGACAAGGCCTGGTTGGAGGATCTGCCGGAGCATGCCGCATGTCGGAGCTGATCGAGCAAGCGCCCGCCCAACCGCCTTCTGTGGACATAGACCCGCGGAAGGACCTGGAGACCCTCCTCTTCACCGGGGGGACCACGGGCGTGGCGAAGGGATGCATGCTCACCCACCGCAATGTGGTCGCCAACGCCCTGCAGTGCCCCACGGTCTTCGGTCCGCTGGGCGAGGCCTTCCGGGGCAACATGGCGGTGCTGCTGGGCACACCATTCTTCCACGCTTACGGTCATGCCATGTTCCATACCATGGTGCAGATGCGTTTCGCCCTCCTGCTCCTGCCGGATCCCCGCGACTACCGGGCCATGCTGGAGATGATGCGGCGCTGGCACCCGGTCATGCAGGTAGGGGTGCCCGCCCAGTTCATGGGCCTGCTGGGCAGGGAGGAGAGAGCGCCGCGGGTCATCGGCATCTCCGGCTCCGCCCCCCTGCGCCCCGCGGTGCAGGAACGCTTCGAGGAGGAGGAGCGCGGGGTGGTCACCGAGGGTTACGGGCTCTCCGAGCTCACCTCGGTCTCGCACTTCAACGTATCCGTGCTCATCCGGGTGATGGGCGGGCGGGGAATGCTGCGCTTCCTCAACTCCACCGTTCTCAGCCCCACGGGGGTGAGGGTGCTGCGGGCGGCGGCGAGGGTCCTCGGCCCCCGGCTCTTCTCCCGCGTATTCCTGGAGGTGGTGGGCGGCTTCTCGCGCCTTTCGCGCAGGATGCCGGCGGCCGGCCGCGTGGAGAGGAAGGCAACCATCGGCATACCCCTGCCCGACACGGAGGTGAGGGTGGTGGACCCGGACAGCGGTGAGCCCATCCCCTGGGAGGAGATGGCGGAGGGAGGTAGGGTGGGGGAGATGCTGCTGCGCGGTCCCCAAGCCATGCTGGGCTACTGGCCGGAAGCGGGGAGCGGCCTGGATGCCGAGGGCTTCGTGCATACCGGGGACGTGGTGAGGATGGACGGCAGGGGGTATTTCTCCATAGTGGACAGGGTCAAGGATATGATCATCGTCTCCGGCTTCAAGGTCTATACGAAGGAGCTGGAGGACGTAATGCACCGCCATCCCGCCGTCGCCCAAGCCGCTGCCGTGGGGCTTCCCGATCCGGAGCGGCCGGGGAGCGAGATGGTGGTGGCTTTCGCTCAGTTAAAGGAAGAGTACGAGGGAAAGGTGGGCGAGGATCAGCTCCTCTCCTGGCTGCGGGAAAGGGTGGCCCGCTACGCCTTTCCCCAAAAGCTTATCTTCCTCGAGGAGATGCCGCTGACCGAGGTCCTGAAGGTGAGAAAGACGGAGCTGCGGAGACTCGCCGCCGACATCATAGGGGAGGCTGAGCGGGGGCCTTAAGGCGGGACCGCGAGCATGGGCGAAGCCCCGCAGCGGTGAAAAAGGCGGGAGAGCGGACGCGGATCCCTTTCCCCGTTTACGCCCGCAGACCGCTCCCTCAGGTCCCGCCGGGACCTGATCCTGAGGGCGCCGTTTCCTCCTGCGAGCCCTCCTCTTGCCGCTCCTGTCCGTCCCACTGTGGGAAGCGCCACCGATGCCGTGGCAGGGGCCCATCGCGCCTCC
>JACVIY010000055.1 GCA_015711755.1 Candidatus Geothermincola secundus
TTTCCTCCTCAGGTTCCGTCATCATCCCCCTCCCTTTCTATCCCCGGTTACATGAAGATTATATACCCGCTAGCTCCCCGGTCATCTGCGGGATCCGTGCTTGAAAAACGGGGGAAAGGGGTATTTATCGGATAAAGGAAGACGGCGGCCCGTGCCCGAAGCCGCCGACTCGGAGCTGATGGGGATGCGGATGCGACACGCTCGAAAGGAGGGAGGGTCATGGACCGCAAGGAGCTGCTGACGCGGGTGATGCGGGAAGCGGGCCTGGACGACCTGAGGCAGGCGGACCGCGCGGTGAGGGTGATCGTGGGGCTGCTCAAGACCATGCTGCCCGAGGAGATAGAGGAGGCGGTCGCGGAGAAGCTGCCTCCCGACCTGCGGGCGGGTTGGGATCAGGTGGAGCCCTACCCCGCGGACATCCTCGAGCGGGAGGACATCTATTTCGAGGGGCCCGGGGGCGAGGCGGAGGGCCGTGCCCCCACCATCACCGACGGCTGACCCTCGACCTTCAATATGGGGCCAGGCCCAAACCTTCACTTTTTTCGGCACGACCCTGGAGCCCGCCTCCCGGGGAAGAGCGGCTACGTTGGGCATCAGGAGGGGCCCGGCCTACTATGATGGGCAGCAAGCGTTGCCGTCGCTCGACTCTCGCTCATGCGGGTCACGTTCACATAAAAGCGGCTAATTGCGAGAAAGAGTTCGGAGCGGTATTTCGGCGGGCGTGCGTATCCAGCGGAAGGGAAGGTGGGGCAGATTAGTGACCTCAGGCGGAAAAAGAAATCGCACTCGCAAAAAAGGTCTGCCGCCGCAGGCAGGTCTTTGGAGTGCGGCTGCAGATACCGCACGAGGATGCCTTTTTCATCAGCCCTGATACTCATACTGTGCTCTGCGTTATTGGTACAAGGCGGCTGCGGCGGCCCAAAACCCTCTCCAGGAGAAGATGCCCTTGCGGGAGGCGAGTCATGGACCGGCGAGTATCCCGAGAACTACTGGTCCCACACCGAGCTGCCGGAGATGACCAATGCCCAGCGGCTGGAGCTGGCTGAAAGGAATCGGGCGCGCGGCGAGGAGTTCGTCAAAGACATCCATTCCCGGGCCCGTGAGCTCTCGGAGAAACTGGAAGACTACATACGCAGATGGCTGCGGGGCGAGGCGCCCGCCGAACTGCCTCAGGACTTGCTCCCCCCCTATATGGACAACCCCAAGACCAAGGACTGGACCCTGAAGAGGCCGGAAGAGGTGGACCCCGCGGAGCAATGGTACATCATACCTTGCCATGAAAACGACCCGGAGTTCGAGCATTGCTATATGTTGGGGACCGATCCTCATGTCACCTACGGGAAACTGATCTTCGTCGCACCCATCGGCTCCCAACTCCTGGTGGAAGGCGACTTCCCCCACGCCCGCTATATGAGTTACGAGATACTGCCGCCTCTCGACCCCCTTCACCCCGCCAGCGGCACGACGGGGGAGAACCCGGAGGTGCCCCTGGTGGACGCGGACATCGAGCCCGATCCGGAAAACACCAACCCTTTCCGTGTGGGAGCCGACCGCGGCGCCGAGGCGAGGCATTACCATCTCACCTTCGATCTCGCCATAGGAAACGCGGTTCAGCTCAACCCCCAGTCCATGAGGGCACCCGAATACCGGGAGGGAGGCAATAGCCGCGTCGGCGGCCCCTTCGGCTTCGCCGGCCCCTGGGGAGGCAACGTCTTCACTCCCTCGCTGCTCTGGTTGCGCATCTATGCCCCGGACAAGGGAACGGGCGCATTGGGGGGAGTTGCCCTCCCCAAAGCGCTCCTGCGCCTGTCTACGGGCGAGCAGTTCTGGCTGCAGCCTGATTTCTCCCTGGCCGAAGAGCGCCAGAACACCAAAGTCCCCGCCGGATACGAGGCGCCCGGGGAGCCCTTTCCCGCCATCGGCCCCCGACTGGGCTGGTTCAAGATCTTCGGTTTGACCCTCTACCGGGCGGAGCTCAATGCCTATTACCAGTCGGAGCCCTACGGAAAGGAGCACGTGGGCCGGGCCAAAGAGAGCATCCGCCGCAACTTCCTCCTTCTCTTCAATCGAGGGGAGGGCGCTCAGCCGCCCGGTGACTATGAGGGCAGCGCCACCGCCTGCAAGAACAACAACTTCCTCACCAGGGTGTTTAAGCTGGGGCCGGGGAAGGTCTACGTGATAACAGGAAAGATGCCCGACTTCCCCAGGACCAGAGACGGAGAGAACACTATGACCGGAGCAGAGGTGCGCTACTGGTCGATATCCCAGTACGGCCACGGGGAGGGGGACAAGTACGAGACCGCCGTGAACTACGGCTCTCTCATGGACGATGAGATCGTCCTCAACGAGAAGGGGGAATACATCATCGTTTATTCCACCGCTCAGGACCGGCCCGCGAACGCCACCCCCGAGAACGGGGTGACCTGGGTGGATTGGGGGCCCCGTTCCATGCAGACGCTGACCATCCGCTGGATGAGCGTGATGCCCGAATGGCATCTGCCCCAGTATGCCCCGGACGAGCGCAACCTCCCTTGGGAGCGGGCGTGTTGGTCCGCCACTCGATATGACCCTTCCCTCGTGGGGAGGAACCAGCCCGGGGTGATGGGACCATACCATCCAGTCATCCATTATTTAAGCGCCAAGGAGTTCGAAGCCCTGGGAAACCGCAGACTGAGTCCCGAGGACATCCCTCCGTGGCGCTAAAGACAGGCAGGCCCGGTTTCGCGTCCGGGCCCAGCGTTTTTAAAAGGGCATAGGCGCCAACCTTCGGATCCTCCGTTCAGGCCCGGGAGCCGCTCTTAATGCTCATGCGTGGATGTGCCGAACATCAAAAGAGGCCTGACCCTCGTTTCCGGCCAGGCATTTAGTCTGGTGGGCGTTGCGGGATTTGAACCCACGGCCTCTTGCTTGTAAGGCAAGCGCTCTCCCGCTGAGCTAAACGCCCCTCGTCCGCCATGATTATAGCACCGCGGGGAAAACCCGTCCCCCGGCGGATGAGCGGCGCGGTGGCGCGCCCCGCGGACATGGCTTACGATAATCCCGTGGATGGGGACATCGAAAGGAGGGCTCGTATGGAGGAGCCGCTGCCGCGTTTTCGGGCGAGGGCGCGCGAGGTCCTGGAGGGAACGGCGGAGCTGCAGTCGGAGGAAGACTGGCGGGAGCTGCTCTGCGGGGACTGCCCTTTCTACCATCACGGCGAGGAGGAGAACGAGGAGTGCGGGTCCTATCTCCTCCTGCGGGCCCTCCTGGAGAGGGGCGGGCTGGACCTGGAGAGGGCCCTGGACTCCCTTGAGCGATGAGGCCGCCTACCTGCGACTGGCGGACGCCGCCCACCTGAAGCGGCTGGAGCGCCCCTGCCTGTACCATGCCGGGAACGACGAGCTCTACGAGCTGACCGAGGAAGCCCTCTCCCTGCTGCTGAGGTGCGACGGCACCCGCAGCGCCGCGGAGCTCTCCCTTCCCCGCGAACTGCTCGATACCTGCCTCGATGAGGGGCTGCTGCTTCGGCTGCCGGAGCCCCGGCCCCGCCCGCTGATGGTCGGGGTTAACTCCACGCCGTCCCTTCGCTACCTGATGCTGGAGGTCACCTCCCGCTGCAACCTTCGCTGCCTGCACTGCTACCTGGGCGATCCCGTCGGCGATGACCTGGACCTCGACGCCGCGCTCGGAATACTCGACGAGTTCGGGGACATGGGGGGGCTGCGGCTGGCGGTAACCGGGGGAGAGCCGCTCCTGTATCCCCGCTTCGAGGAGCTCAACCGGGCGCTGACGGACCGCCCCTACCGCCGCGTCCTCATAACCAACGGCACCCTTCTTAGCCGCCTGGACCCCGCCTGCCTCAACTTCGAGGAGGTGCAGGTGAGCCTGGACGGGATGGAGGAAGGCCACGACTTCCTGCGCGGCGGCGGGACCTTCAAACGGACCGTGGAGCAGCTGAGGAGGGCCGCGGCGGCGGGGCTGCAGGTGTCGGTGGCCACGGTCATTCACCGGCATAACCTTGACGAGCTGCCCCGGTTGGGCGAGCTTTTGCGGGAAATGGGCGTATGGGCCTGGACCCTGGAGTACCCCGTGGCCGAGGGGCGCCTGAGGGAGAACCCCGTCCTTGTGCCTTCGCTGGAGGAGGCGGCGCCGCTGCTGGGCCTGGGTTGGGGAGATTCCCTGCATGAGGGGGCCCCCGGTTACGCCTGCGGTCCTCATCTGGCCACCGTCCTCCCCTCGGGGGAGCTGGTCAAGTGCGACTACTACCCGCAAGTGAGCGGGGGGCAGGCGGGGGAGGGGCTCCGTCGGGCCTGGGAGGCGCTCCCCAAGATGAGGCAGGAAGGGATCTGCGCCGGCTGCGGGCTGCTGCCCGAATGCGGGGGCGGCTGCCGCTACCGCGCCGAGGTCATGAGGGGCGAGGGCGGCCCCGATCCCGTGGCCTGCCTGCGCATGGGCCGAGCGCTTCGCTGACGGGCGTTGTGCCGATTCTGTTCGTATGTAAACATGACGGATGACATTCACCCGGGGGCGTTCCCACTTCACAATGGATGTGGTAATATTTATTCAGGTCCGGCTCAACGCTAGGAGGTGTTGAAGGATGATCAAGAAGATCAGCCGGCGCACGGGCAGCACTTGCAAGTGCAACAAGAGTTGCGGCTAGCCGCGAGTGTCTGCGCCCGGGGGCCTTCGGGCCCCCATTTCATTTACGGCAGCGATGTCCGAAAGGCACTGAAGCGGAAATGCCCTCGGCATACTCGGCGAAAAACCCCTTTCTTTCAGCGTAGAGTAGAAGGTGACGATATATAGCGAGGAAGGCGGGATAAAGCTTGCGCTGGGCTTGTCATAATTTACGATATGTAAATGCGTATAAAGACCAAGCAGGTGCCGGGTTTTCCCCCGGCGGGAGAGGCAAAGGCGGCCTATAATTATTTACATAATGTAAGGATGAACTTTGGGCGAGAAGAAGCTGGTGCTGGTGGACGGTTCGGGCGAGCCGCTGGGCGAGGCGGGCGAGCTGGCCTGCCACACAGGCAGGGGCCTGCTCCACCTGGCCTTCACCGTGCTCCTGATCAACGGGGAAGGCGATCTCATCATCCAGAGGCGGAGCGCGGAGAAGCGGCTGTGGCCGCTGTACTGGGAGGCCACCTGTTCGGGCCATCCCCGAGTGAACCAGGACGTGCAAACGGCGGCCGCGTGCCGCCTGGAGGAGGAGTTGGGCTTCACCACCCTCCTGGGCGACGCGGGCCGCTTCACCTACCGCGCGGAGTACGGGGACGAGGGAGTGGAGTGGGAGGTATGCCATCTTATGGTGGGGTCGGCCGGCCGTCTGATCATCCAGGCCGACCCGCGCGAGGTCGAGGAATACCGCGTCGCGTCGCCCCGCGAACTCATGAGGGAAATGCGGGAGCGGCCGGAAGAGTTCGCCCCCTGGCTCTTTCCCGCCGTCGAGCTGTGGAAAAAGGTAGTAAGATGGGGCGGGTGAGGAAGGGGCCGGGGTAGGCCGGGACAGCCCGGCTGCGCCCCCGAAAGACCGACGTGGCAACGGCGGCGCGGAAAGGAGCGGCATGGAGGCTCGGGACATAACCGATAAGTGCCTGGACATCTGGAGGGACCCTTACGGATTCGCGCGGGGCCTGAAGGAAAGAGGGGAGAGGCCGCTGGCCTATTTCTGTTCCTACGCCCCCGAGGAGATCATGCACGCGGCGGGGTTCACGCCGGTCCGCCTGATGGGAGCCACCCGCAATATCGCGTCGGCCGACGCCCATCTGCAGGCCTACTGCTGCGCGGTGGCCCGCACCGACCTGGACATGGCCCTGGAGGGGGAGCTGGACTGGCTGGAGGGGGCCGTCTTCGTGCAGACCTGCGACACCATGATGCGCCTCTCCGACATCTGGCGCCTGAACACCTCCTTCCCCTTCCACGGGGACATCTCCCTACCGGTGCGCATGGGCGAACCCGTCTCCCTCGATTACATGCGGGAGGAGCTGGCCTCCTTCCGGCGTTCCCTGGAGGCGTACCGCGGCGCCCCCATCGCCCGTGAGGACCTGGAGAGGAGCATCGAGACCTACAACCGCAACCGCAGGCTGGCCGGGGAGGTCTACCGCTTGCGGCGGGAGCGGCCGGAGGTACTGGGCGGGCTGGAGGGGACGGCCTGTGTGGTGGCGGGCCTGTGGATGCGCAAGGAGGAGCACAACTCGCTGCTGGAGGAGCTGCTGGAGGGACTGGACGCGTCTGACGCATCTGACGCGGCGGGCGGGGCCGGCGGGGATCCCCTCACCCCGCTCTTCGCCGCGGGCAGCGTCTGCACCACCCCCGACCTCTTCGAGCTGGCGCGGGAGCTGCGGGCCGACATCGTGGACGACGACTTCTGCTGCGGCCATCGATACATAGAAGGGCAGGTGGAGCCGGAGGGGGACGACCCGCTGGAGAGGATCGCGGAGCGCCTGTCGGGGAGGATCAACTGCCCGGCAAAGCACTCCGCCGCCGAGGAGCGGACGGCCTATCTGGCGGAGAGGGTGAGGGCTTGCGGGGCCGCCGGGCTGGTCCTCTTCCTGCAGGACTTCTGCGAGCCCTGGCTCTTCGAGGTGCCCTTCCTGAAAGAGCGGCTGCGGGATGAGGGCATACCGGTGCTGGTGCTGGAGAGCGACCTGCAGTCTTTCTCCCGCGGGCAGCTGCGCACCCGGCTGCAGGCTTTCCTGGAGACCATCCGCGGAGTCTGAGCGGATCCGAGCTTTACGGAGGAAATGACCCATGGGCGATGGGGAGAAGGCGGACAAGGCGGAAAAAGAGCGGCGGCGGATAAAGTCCACCGAGGCCATGCGGGAGCTGATGACCCGCTACTACGTGGACGCCAAGACGGCGGGGGAGCGGGGCGTGAAGGTGGCCTGGATAACCAGCGGCGGCCCGGTGGAGCCGCTGTGGTGCTTTGACGTGATCCCCGTCTATCCCGAGAACCACGGGGCCATGTGCGGGGCCGCCCACATGGCGGTGGAGCTGGCGGAGAAGGCGGAGGAGAGGGGGTTCTCGCGGGACATCTGCTCCTATGCCCGCTGCGACTTCGGCTCCGCCTACACCGGCGGGGGCCCCATCGGCGGGCTTCCCCGCCCCGACTTTCTGGTCTGCTGCAACAACATCTGCAATACCGTGGTGAAATGGTACGAGGAGCTGGCCCGCTATTTTCAAGTGCCCCTCTTCATCTTCGACACCCCCTTCGTGCGGGGCGGGCTTAAGGAGCACGCCGCCGCTTACGTGCTTCGACAGATGGAGGAATACTTCGCCTTCCTGGAGGGGGCCACCGGAAAAGAGATGGACGAAGCGCGCTTTCTTGAGGTGGCGGCGAGGTCGCTGGAGGCCATATCCCTGTGGAAGGACATCCTCTCCTGCGCCGAGAACGTGCCCTCCCCCATGACCTGCTTCGACGCCTTCATCCTCATGGCCCCGGTGGTGACCCTGCGCGGCACCGAGGGGGTCATCTCCTTCTACCGAGGGCTGCTGGAGGAGATGCGGCGGCGGGTGGAGGAGGGGATCGCCATCATCCCCGGGGAACGCCTGCGCCTGCTGTGGGACAACATACCCATCTGGTACGAGATGCGCAACCTGGGGCGGCTGTTCATGGAGGAACGCGCCTGCCTGGTGGCCGACACCTACACCAACGCATGGACCTTCGACCGCGTGGACGTGAGCCGTCCCATGGAGAGTCTGGCCGAGGCCTACGCCTCCGTATATCTGAACATCGACCTGGAGAGCATGCTGGAGCAGGTGGTGGCACTGGCGGGGCGCTTCAAGGTGGACGGCATGATCATGCACTCCAACCGCAGCTGCAAGCCCTATTCGCTGGGACAGTTCGACCTGGCGCGCATGTTCACCGAGCGGACCGGCCTGCCCGCCCTCATCATCGAGGCGGACCACACCGACTCGCGGGTCTACGACCGCTCCGACGTGGAGACGCGCATCCGCCACTTCCTCGACCTCCTCGCCTGAACGTTGGGTTCATCCCTTCGTGTTTAGATTTTTCAAACTCGAACGGGTATCAGGTACTCCGTGGGATTTTATGCGCGACCGGTGATTGTTTGACCGGCGGTTTGTGATAATTTGTGATATCGGTGTCTGACACCGTTGGGACATGATGCGGGGCAAGGAAGCATGCGATGTGGCGCTGAACTGGGGAAACGCGATTAACTGACCGGAGGTTTGTGATAATTTGTGATAATGGTGTCTGACACCGAGGGGTGACACCGAGGGGATGGCCTAGGGGATGCGCGGGTGCGAGCGGCCAGGACGTGAAAAAGAGCCTGGTCCCAATGCCTGCCAGCGCGAATAGGAGGACAGGGCGCGGAAGGCGGCGTGCAGGTCGTCGAAGACCAGGGCCTCCGAGCGGGACAGGTCGACGCGCAGCGAGGCCAGGAGACGCACCGCCTCGGGGTCGTCCCGGGCGCGGTTGTAAAGGTTGAAGGCGCAGGGCTTGCCGCGTTCCCCGCAGGCCTCGAGCAAGGCCTCCAGGCAGGCCCGAACCCCCTCATCCCCCAGGAGCTGCCTTCCGAAGTTTACCGCCAGGTCGAACAGCACCAGGTCCGTGGCCCCGTCCCCCGCGGCCGCCTCGGCTATCCTCTCGAAGGCCCGCGGCAGAGTGAGCGGCGTGCCGATGTCCAGGGGGTTGGCTGCCACCGCACCAATCGGCGGGAGGATCTCGCGCAGCCGCCTTTCCGCGTCGGGTGACAGCGGGGGGAGGTCCAGACAGTAGCGGGAGGCCAGGTCGGCCGCATAAGTGCACAGCCCGCCTCCCCCGCCCATCATCAAAACGCGGCGCGCTGGTCTCCCCTCCATGCGGTAGAAGCACTGGGCCACAGCCGCCATGTCCTCCAGCCCCTCCACTTCGACGGCTCCGCACTGGCGGAAGAGGTGACGCCAGACCTGGTAAGATCCCGCCAGGGAACCGGTGTGGCTGGCCGCGGCGCGCCTGGCCGCCTCGCTCCTCCCCACCTTCCACACGATGACCGGCTTGCGGGCGGCGGCCTCCCGCAGAACGCCGTACAGCCTCCTGCCGTCGCGCGCACCCTCCAGATAGCCGGCTATTATCTCCGTGCGCCCGTCCCCCGCGAAGTGCTCCAGCAGGTCGCACTCGTCAAGGTCGGCCCCGTTGCCGTAGCTGACGATGGCGGAGAACCCCATGCCCAGGGCCATGCACATCCGCCCGAAATGGGCGGCGTAGCCCCCGCTCTGGGAGAGAAAAGCGAGCTTTCCCGGCTCATGCGAGAAGTCGCCCCCGGGCAGGAGGGTGAGGCGGGTGCTGGGGTTGTAGATGCCGAAACAGTTGGGCCCGATGATGCGAAAGCCGCCCTCCGCGGCCAGTCGCAGCGCCTCCCTCTCAAGCCGCTCACCCTCCGGCCCCGCTTCGCGGAAACCGGAGGCCATGATCACCACCGCCTTCACGCCCAGGCCGGCGCATTCCCGCAGGGCCTCCATGCAGCGGTGGGCAGGCACGGTGAAATAGACCAGCTCGGGCACCTCCGGCAGTGAGCTCAGGTCGGGCCAGGCGGGAAGGCCCATTATCTCCCTCTCCCTCTCGTGGATGGGATAGACGCGCCCCTCGTATCCCATCCGGAGCAAAGAGGAGAGAAAAAGGGAGCCGAACTTGAAGGGCTTGGCCGAGGCTCCCACCAGAGCCAGGCTGCGCGCCTCCAGTATCTCCCCGACAGTCGGATGTCTCTCCATGCGGTTCCTCTCTCCTTCGCGACTCCTTCGCGAGACGGCGGAGCGGTGTCCACGCCCGGGATCAGGCGCGAAGGGCAAAGGAATTATAGCATCGGGCGGATCTGGGAATATCGCTGCTTTCGCATTGGGCCTCGATCCGGGGCGCCCGCGGTTTCCAGTTCGGTCGGGACGCGCGCGAGCCCCGTGCTATAATCCGTCTATGGCGGGAAGAGTCCTCCAACTTTCCGAACTGACCTCGCCGGAGCTGGACGGGCTGGAGCGGGAGTCCACCATCGCGGTCATGGCCATCAGCCCCCTGGAGGTGCACGGCCCCCACCTTCCGCTGGGCACCGATGTCTTGGTGGCCGAGGAAGTGCGCGAGCGGGCGGTCAGGCTTTGCCGGAAGGCCCGCCCCCATCTCGATTATCTATACCTGCCCTCATACCATCTCGGCAGCGACACCATCCCCGGATCCCCGGCCTTCGATTCCCGTGCGGTCAGTCTGACCCTGCTGGGCGTGGGGCGCTTTCTGGCCTCCCGGGGTTTCCGCTACCTGTGGGTGTTCGACAACCACGGAGGTCCTCGCCATCAGATAGCGGAGGCCAAGGCGGTGCGGCGCCTCTGGAGGGAACGCTCCTTCTGCCTGGTGGCCCCGTTTCTGTCCTTCTATCGGCGAATGGTGGAGGATGACCCCGAGCTGCTCAGGCGGATCGGGTCGTTCCCCGGGGCCTGCGGGGACGCGCAGGACTGCCACGCCGGTCTCAACGAGACCTCGCTGATGCTGGCCTCCCGCCCCGAGGCGGTGCGCCCGGAATGGGAGCGCCTGCCCCGCGTTTCCATCAGGACCCGGCGCTGGCCCTCCCTGGCGCTGGGGGTGGCGGCGGCTGCCGCGGGCAGAATGGGCGCTTCCGAGCTGGCAGCGGACCTGCGTTACCTGGGGCTGATGCTCGACTGGACCACCGAGAAACACCCTTCCACTTATGTGGGAGAGCCCCGCGCCGCCTCGGCCGAAGCCGGGGAGCGGATGCTCGACGCTTTCGCCGAGGAGGCCCTGAGCCGGCTTCAAGGGTGCCTCGACGGAGAGCCGCCCTTCTTCCATCCCCTGGCCTGGAGCCTGCGTTTCCTGGAACCCAGCCGCTGAGGGAAGCATGTTGGCTAGGGGCTGCGAGGAATCCGGCCGCGAGCTTTCTTCGGGACGCGGCCATCTCGCCGCCTCCTGCCTGGAGGCGAGACTGAAGAAGAGCGCGCCCGCCCTCCTCTTCCTTGCCGCGCTGATCCTATTCTGCTTCCTGCGGCTGCGGAACCTCGGCCACCTTCTCCTGTGGGACGAGGCCCAGTTCGTGCTGTACGCCCGCTCGTTCGTTGAGGGGGCGGGCGACCCTCAATGGTTTTACTGGAGCCGCTTCTTCCACCTCCACCCGCCGGTCTATCTTTACCTCTGCTCCTTCGCCAACCGCCTCTGGGGCAGCCGCCCCGGCGCTTACGAGGCGCTCTCCTTTCTCTTCAGTTCGGGTGCCTTCCTGGTCACCTGGAGGATGGGCGTCTTCCTTTTCGGCAGGCGTACGGGCGCCTGGGCGTCTTTTTTCCTGGCGGTGACGCCCGCCTCCTCGTTCTTCGACACCTGGATAAAACAGGATGCCGCCGCGGCCTTTTTCGCCGTCCTGGCCCTCTATCTTTTCATGAAAAAAAGATATGAGCTCAGCGGGTTAGCGGCGGGTCTCGGCATGCTGTGCAAGGAAACGGCGGCGTTCGCCCTGCTTGCCATGCTGACTTTCTCGCTGGCCGCGCGCCATCGGGACAGACTGAGAGGGATCTTGAAGATCGGGGCCATAGCCGCTCTCATGTCGGCGTGGTGGTACCTGTTCATAAGCGATTACGTGGGCCATTTCGCGCAGTTTTTTCTGGGAAGAGGCACGGAGGCGGGGATCTGGCGTAAGCCGTGGCATTATTACTTCTCCGGTATGCCCCTGGATCTGGGGTGGGCGGGCACGGTTCTCGCCGTATGGGGATGCCTGGCCTGCCTGCGCAGGTCGAGCGAAGGATGCGGAGACCATCTCTTTCCCTTGTGCTGGTTCCTGCCCACCTATGCCTTCCTGTCCTTTTCCGCCGGCAAGCCCTACTGGATGGTATCGACGGCCCTGCCCGCGCTCGCTTTGCTTGCGGGCATCGGCGCGGATAGCCTGACCCGATGGGTCCTCGTCCGCGTGGGCGGTAGGAGGGGATCGCTTCTGTCCCTCGCCTTTGCGGTCCTCCTCCTGTCGTGGGCGGCCGCGGGCGTCCTGATGACCGACGAGGCCTCCTACAACGGAAACAGGCACGAGGCCTACTGGGCTCAGGCCGTCGCTTCCCGGGACGACGCCCGCTTTCTTTCGGAGTCCATGCTCCCGGATGAGCGGGCCGCCGTCATCTTCAACTCCAGGGACATATGGGATCCCACCCTTTTGCATTACTTCGGAAGGCCCGGTCTTATCCCGGCCAAGGCCGCTTTTTTAAGGGATGCCGAGGAGATGGCCGGAAGAGTGAGGGAGATGGGGATAAGCTGGATATACATCGGAATAGATGCCGATTATGACCAGGAGCTGCGCTTCTTCCTGCCGCAGATCAAGCGGCTGCTCCCGGTCGAGGCCATGTATCAGAACGGGTGGAGGATCATCCTGCGATTGGGCACGGAGTCTCCTTGAGTAGCGGTTGATGGGCAGGAGGCGTCCGGTAAAGGAAGGGGGCGGGATCCCTCCCGCCCCCGAAGGCAGTCGCTGCCTTATCAGCGCAGGGTATATACGGGCGAGTAGCCCACCACGTTATGTCCTCCCGTCCATCCCTGGAAGTTGAAGTACATGGGCCGCTCCGCCAGGATGGGGAGGTCGGAGTCCACGATGATGGAGATGTCGCTGCCGGCGGGGACCTCGTCGTTGACGAACACGGTGAAGCGCTGGAAGGCGCCCACCTCATAAGTGCGGTTGACCACGCCCCCCGTGCCCAGGACGTAGCTGACTCTCACCTCGGTCCCCTCATTGTTGGAGTTGAGCAGGCACAGCCACTCGTGGAACCCGGCCTGATTGGTTCCCTCGGCGAAGTACCAGGACTCGCTGACGAAATTGCTGCCGATGACGTTGTGCCCGCCGGTCCAGACCCCCTGATAGTTGAAATACATGGGCCTCTCCGCCACCGTGGGCTTGTCGGTGACCACCGAGACGGACACGTCCTTCTCCGCCCCCACCGCGTCGTTCACCTTGATGGTGTATCGGGACTTGGGGGCTATGAGATAATCCACGGTGGTCGGGACCGGTTCTCCCGCCACGTAATAGGTCACCTTGGCGTTGGCGGGATCCATCCCGGGGTTACCGATGCACAGCCACTCGTCGAAGCCGCCGCGGGTGGTGCCCTCGGCGAAGTACCAGTTAGAGGCCAGGCGCTGCGCCCCCATGGTGATGTGGCCTCCCGTCCACGCCCCGCCGTAACTGAAGTACATGGGGCGCTCCGCCACCACGGCTGCCCCCTCCGACTTCAGCTCGATGGAGATGTCCTGATCCGGGCCCACGTCCTCGTTGACGTTAACCGTGCAGCGCGAGGAGGCCTGCACCGTGTAGTCCTTCTTCACCACTTTTCCTTCCGAGTTCATATAGCTTATGCAGATATTGGCAGCGTTGTCGGGGTCGGGGTTCATTATGCACAGCCACTCGTCGAAGCCGCCGCGGGTGGTCCCCTCGGCGAAATACCACTCGTTGGAGGGCTGATTGGCCCCCACCACGTCATGGCCGCCGGTCCACACACCGCGGTAATTGAAGTACATGGGACGCTCGCAGACTATGCGGCCGGAAGAGGAGACCCTCAGGGACACGTTGCGGTTGGGCACCTCCCCGTTTACGGAGAGCGTGAAGCGATGATGGGCGGGAATGGCGTATTCCCGGGAGAAGTTGTCGTCCTTCTTGTCCAGGATGAAGTTCACCTTGGCGGTCACCCCGACGTCGTTGGGGTTGAGTATGCACAGGAACTCCTGGAAGCCGCCCCCGGTATATCCCTCGGCGAAGTACCAGTCGACGTCGGTTAAGGTGAGGTCGAAGGGCATCTCGTTGCTGAAGACCTCGTAGGTCGAACCGTCCTTCACCAACACGGCCACGTTGCCCTCGGTGGCCACCGCGGGGATGCGCGAGGTTATCTTCTTGTCCTCCCATACGGGATAGTAGCCCCGACTCTCCGGCGCGGCGTAACCTATGCCGTAGTAGACCACCGACTTGTCCTGGGTCTCGCCGAAGTTGAGCCCGGTTATGTCGATGTAGTCATAGGGCCAGCCGTGGTCGGGGTTCAGCCGGGTGATGGTGGGATAGAGAGGATGGAAGACCACGTTGGTGTTGCTGTCCCGACCGTAGGCGCGCACTCTCACGCCGCCGTCCACCGGGCGCAGGTCCTCGTAGTTATATTCAGGCGTGCTGGCCTCGATCTCGGTGAAGGACCAGTTGTGTATGGCGGCTGCGCGCTCGCGGTCCACCCAGATGCCGGATCCGGGCGGGTCCTCTTCCAGGCGGTGCATGAAAAGGGTCCCGCTGGTCCCGAAGTCGGTCCCGCAGACCTTGAAATGCTGGCCCTCGGCCCCCAATGAATACTTCCAGGGTGAAGTGCGTGGGTAGGCGCTGTCCGGATCCACCTTATACACCCAGGGGTTGGGGGAGAGGAAACCGTAATACACGTCGAGGTCGGGGTCCTGCCCCGCGTAGCACATATGCACGTTGTAGCCGTCAACGGAGAACTCGCTCACCGCTCCGGCCGCGACCTTCGTGGTGAGCTCGCTGTAGGTATCGACCATGATGGTTCCGGTGTCCGAGTACATCCTGATCATGCCGGGGTAATAGTCGCGGGATCCGGTGTAGGAAAGGTAGGATATGGTCGTCTGATTGAATCGGGGGCTGCAGCGCAACACCGGGCGCATCTCATTCTCGGAGGTATCGGTCAACTGGGAGGTGCTGAATCCGGTGCCGGAGAGCGTGGCCGCGTAGATGTCATAGTTGGAATCGGCGCCGGAATCGGTCCATCCTTCATAAGCGATCATCGGAATCCCCTGGAAAAGATCGATGGAGGGGATCGCCTGCATCTTGCCCGATGGCGCCACGTTTACGCCCCAGAAGACCTCTCCGTCCTCCGCGTCGAACTTCTCGTAGAACACCTTCCAGTAGTTGCTGTCCTGCATGACGAAAGCCAGATGCGCCTCCGTCCCGTTGTCGGAGACGGCCAGGCTGGGCCGCTTGGTGGCCACCGCCATCTGCAGCTCGTGCAGCAGCTGCCAACTCCCCCCCACATCGGAGTGGACGCGCAGACAGGAGCGCATATCCGGCTCCTTGTAACTCTCGAAGGCCACCCATACTTTCCCGCATATGCCGGAATCCTGCCTTTGCCAGCTGTCCCCGCCGTCGGCGGTGGCCAGGATCATGGAATCCCTGCCCGCGGCCCAAGCCGTGTCGGCTCCCCGCGCGGTGATCGCGTTGAGGGAGACATGCAGGCCGTGGTCGCGCTCCTCCCAGTTGTTGCCGCCGTCCTCAGTCTCGTAAATACTGCCGGATGAGCCGGCAAGCCAGGCATGGTTGGCATCGGTTCCCTTGACCGCTTTAAGGGTATCCTCGGTGGCTGCGTCCTGAGCGTTCCAGTTGGCGCCCCCGTCGATGGTGTGGATTACGGTGCCCGTCGACCCGGCGGCCCAGGCGGTGGACGCGTCCACGGCGCTTATGCCGTAAAGCGTTTCGGTGGTCCCGCTGGTCTGGGTGGCCCAGTTGGTGCCCCCGTCGGTGCTGTTTATGACGGTTCCCGCGATGCCCACCGCCCAGACGTTGGAGGTATCGGCGCAGTCCACCCCGAAGAGCACGCTGGTGCTCGGGTTCGCTTGAGCGGTCCAGTTGGCGCCCCCGTCAGCGGTGTGGAGCACCGTTCCTTCGAAGCCCACCGCCCAGGCCGTGTCGGCGTCGGCGGCGGTCACGCCCAGGAGGGTATTGGCGGTCCCGGAGTTCTGCGGGTTCCAGGTGGTGCCCCCGTTGGTGGTGTGGATGACCGTACCTTCCTCACCCACCGCCCAGGCCGTGTTGGCGTCGGCGGCGGCAACCGCGTAGAGGGTGACGTCCACTCCCGAGGCCTGCCGGGTCCAAGTGGCTCCTCCGTTGGTGGTTTTGAGCACGGTCCCCTTCGCGCCCACCGCCCAGGCGACGGTGTCGCTGGCCGCATCGATGCCGAAGAGCTCGGGGGATTCGCTCATGGCTATGGAGGGCCTGGTATCGTCCACCTCGTTGTCGGTCAGTTGCTGGATGACCCAGGCGCCGGTGCGGTTGGTCGCGTAGCAGACCTCGTAATCCCGTCCGTCCCAATGCGCCCAGGCCAGATGGGCGTGACCGTTGCTGTCGAGACGGAGACGGGGGTCGACGTCGTTCAGGCCGTCATCGGTCACCGATTCGGTCACCCAGGCGCCGGAGGCGTTGGTCGCATATTTTACATCGTTGTCGGTGCCGTCATAGGACTGGTATACGATGTGGGCGGCGTCCCGGTAGTCGATCCTCATATCCGGTGAGGTGTCGTCTCGGGGATTGGCGCCGGTGAGGTTCTGGAATGCCCCCAGGGGTTTGGCGAAGACCGCCGCTTGGGTGGCGATCAGCAGAACGGCGGCGAGAGCGGCGGCCGCCGCAAGGCCTCTCCATCCTTTTCCCCATCCCCGCCTTATCATAATTAACCTCCTCTTGGCTTTTGCGATCTACGCCACGAAAGCGAGACCTGCCTCTTCACGCAGCATTCCCCTTCGCTCAGCGCCAGGCCGGCTTCCCGTGCCGCCTTCATTTCGCGTCCATAGCGTCCATATATAGTTATGTTAACTATAGGGGTTTTCCCTGCTTTTTTCAAAGGCGCGCCTCAACTTTCCCGCCTGGCGGCGCGCTCACGGCCGCAAGTCCCCTAAACGGAGGGGATTCTTCCGAGGCGCTTCGGGGTCCGGACGGTCTTGTCATGCGCGGGCTGAGGACGTGCGCGGCGCTGAGCTCGCATCCTTCGCGGATGGATCGGTGGGGCCGTTCCCCGGTAATCCGCGGAGGAATGGGCGGGTTCTTTGGGAGGCCTTCAGTCATGCCCGCTTTCGGGCAGGCGCACTCCTGCCGTTTCCAGGAAGGAGAGCGCGTTATCGTACAGCACCGCTTCCATGGTCTTACTGGGGAGGCCGAGTCGGATTAGGTCGTCCATAAGGGCAGGATGGTCCCCGAAGCCCGCGGGATAGTCGGTTCCGTAGAGGAGGCGGTGGGGGTGCTCCTCGAAGAGGGCCCACCAATCCTCGAGGTTTCTCTCAACCTCGTCTTCCTCCAGCGATGAGGCCATGGGCGGGAGGGGTTCCCCCTTCTCTTTCCACTCCAGGTAGATGCGCATGCAGGACACCGAATTGGTCAGGTCCAGCCAGACCTGAGGAAAAAGCCCCAGCAGGCGGCGGGCGAACCCGAAGCGGGGAAAGAGGGAGTGCACCAGCAGCACCGGCATCCCCGGGAACTCCCGGAGCACGCGCAGAAGGCCCTCGTCCTCAGCGCTTGTGCCGTAGAAGCGGTCGAATCCGGTGTGCACCAGCAGGGGTCGGCCCTCACCGTCCAGGACGCGGAAGAGGGGGTCCATGGCCGGGTCGAAGGCGGGGAAACGCTGGGCGAAGGGGTGGAGTTTCATCCCCGCGAACCCGTACTCCTTCAGGCAGCGGAGAGTGATACCCGCTTTGTCTCCGTTCTCGATATGCAGGGAGCCGAAGCCGATGGCCTCGGGAACTCCGGCGCAGAAATCACGGTTGAAGAGGTTGAGGCCCTCGGTCTCCTCGGGCCAAAGGGGGAATACGAGGTTAAAGAAATGTCCTATGCCCGCCTCCCGCAGCTCGGAGACGATGTCCTCGGCGGTTATGGTCTCGGGCACGGGGAAAGCGGGGTTGAAGGACTTGACCCAGCGTATCAACCCGCGCAGGCGGCGGGGCGGGAGAACGTGCACGTGCGGGTCGATCCAGCGGGGCTTTTCCCTTCGGTTATCCATGTCGGCTCCCTTTCCCTGACCAACGTTGTCCCTCCCGTGTTCTTCCACGGTGTCTTCCACGGTGTCTGACACCGATATCACAAATTATTACAAACCTCCGGTCAGCTAATCGCGTTCTCCCAGGTCAGCGCCGCATCACGTGCTTCCCTCACCCGCACGATGTCCATACGGTGTCTGACACCGATATCACAAATTATCACAAACCGCCGGTAATGCGTCGCCTGCTCTGTGATAATATCATTGTGGGGACGCAGCCTGGCTCGGACTACGGTACGGCGATAATCATTGC
>JACVIY010000056.1 GCA_015711755.1 Candidatus Geothermincola secundus
CCGAAACCGCCTGGAGGACGCCAACATAGAGGTCTACTCGCTGCGCCTACCCCGACTGGCAACCGGCGACATCAAGCTCTCGGCGGAGGTCTTGGCGGAAAGGGTGGAGAAGCTTAAGGCCGAGCTGCGGGTGAAGAAGCTCAACCTGATCGGGCACAGCCTCGGCGGCATCATCATCCGCTATTACCTGAAACGCATGGACGGCTGGAAGAACGTGAAGCGCGCCGTTTACATGGCCACACCCCATCACGGGGTGCCCCTCGCCCGGTTGGTCTATTTCACCAAGGCGGGCAGGCAGCTGATGCCCGGAAGTGATTTTCTGCGGGAGATACAGGATGACCCCAGCACCTGCAGAAGGGCCCGCTGCCTCTCCGTGTACAGCGTTTTCGACCCCATCTCCCAGCCTGCCTCCAGCTGCCATCTCGGCTGTGCCTACAATAAGAGGGTTTATTTCCCCGTGGGCCACATGGGGCTGCTCCTCTCGGAGAGGGCGGTGGAATGGATAGCCGGTTTCCTCGAGGGTAAGTTCGACGACGACGAGAAGTTCGCGCGCTTGGAGAGGGAGATCGAATCCACGCCGCCAATGCGCAGGCACCTGCGCGGCCTCAGCAGCCTTTACCGGTGAATGTCCGGAAAAACCGTTGATCGTCTTCGGGCATTCAGAATCTTGACAGGATGTGATATAGTTATTTCAGTTAATTATGATATATTAGTGTGAAATATATCGATGACTGTTGAAGAAGGAGGCTGAGGGGGGTTCTTTAGATGATCGGCAGAACCGTCAAGTTAGCGATAACTGCGGCGATCGTATTGATGATAATGGCCTCGATTTGCGGGTGCGGGGGAAACGACAAGCAGCTGCAGGACAAATACAACGAGGGATATCAAGCAGGGATCAAAGCGGAGCAGGCCAAATGGAGCGATGCCAAGCTGCAGCTGGCAAGGACTTACATCAAAGAGCAGGAGGACAGCCAGGAGAACATCCGCAGGCTGCTGGGCGGCGAGATCCTCAACATCTCCGTTGATCTCGTCAACATGCCCCAAGGATCCGACAGGGGGCAGGTGGAGATAACCGCCCATCTCAAGGACGGCAGCACCATCAAGGGAGTCATCGACATGGTCAAGATCGACTCCTACTGGTACGTGGAGAAGGTCACCAGGACCTCGGGTCCGTGAGGCGGAACAGTCCCCGGAGAGGATGCGCCGCATCGGCGGCGCCTTTATAATGTCCGAAGGTCGGGCGCTGTCTCGGGTGATAGCGGCCCGGAGGCAGTCTTTGCGGAGGTCGTGCGGTTGGAACTGCGGGATTACCTTAATATAGTCAAGCGGCGCAGATGGTGGGTCATCTCGACCGTCCTCTTGGCCACCGCCGCCACCTTGATCTACTCGCTCTTTTTTCAGCCACAGATATATCAGGCCGTCTCCCAGGTGGTCATAAAAGAGCAGCCGGCTGCCGCGTCGGCGTTGGCCAGGGATCTGCTGGAGGAACTCAGCACCCAGCCGGAGCGTTCGGTGCAGACCCAGGTGGAGTTGATAAAGAGCAAGCCACTGGCGGAAAGGGTGGTGCGGGCGCTGCAGCTGGAGATGTCGCCGGAGAGGCTTATGGGCAAGATTATGGTCGAGCCGCTGGGGAAGACCAACATCATCAATATCAGGGTGACCGATGACAACCCGGTGGTGGCCAGGGACCTGGCCATGGAATATGCCCGGCAGTATCAGGACTGGCGCATCGAGGAGAGCGCCAGGGGTCTGCGCAGCGCGGCCAGTGAGATGATGGATAAGAGCAGGGAGGCGGAGGAAGACGTAAGGGACCTGAGCAGGCAGCTTGGAGACAAGGTGAGCAGCAAGGACCTCTCCGAGGAGGATAAACTCAAACTGCAGAACGCGGTGAGCAAGTACCTGGAATCGGAGCAGGAGCTGCGCAAGCTCACCGTGGCCGAGGAACTGGTCAGGGGCCAGTACGAGATATTGCTGGACGAGGGAGTCCCGGCTCAGCCGGTCAGCCCGCGTCCGGCGCGCAACGCGGCCCTGGCCTTTTTTGCCTCGCTGCTGTTGGGTCTGGGTCTGGCTTTCCTGGTCGACTACCTCGATGACACCATAGATACGCGCGAGGAAGCGGAGCGCCTGGCGGAAGCTCCCATCTTGGGGGAGATACCCAGAGAGGAGGAAGGCAGGGAGGAGCGCCGCTCGGTCATCGTCATGGTCACCTCGCCGAAGTCGTCCACGGCCGAGTCTTTCCGCGCGCTGCGGACCAATATCCAGTTCATAAATTATGAGCAGGATATCAAGCTGCTCATGTTCACCAGCGCGGGTCCGGAGGCGGGCAAGTCCTTCACCGTGGCCAACTTGGGGGTGGCCCTGGCGGAGGCGGGCCATCGGGTCCTGGTCATCTGCGCGGACATGCGCAAGCCCAACCTGCACACCTTCTTCCACCTGGACAACAAAACAGGTCTCTCAACCGTGCTCATCGGGAAGGCATCGCTGGAGGAATGCCTGAGGTCCTCGGGGATGGCCAATTTAAAGGTGCTGACCTCGGGGCCGCTGCCTCCCAACCCATCAGAGCTGCTCGGCTCCAGGCGCATGAACGAGGTGCTGGAGAGGGCGAGGCAGATAGCGGACGTGGTCCTGCTCGACACCCCCCCCGTGCTGGCAACCAGCGACGCGGCCGTGCTGGGACCCAGGGTGGACGGCGTCGTCATGGTGCTTTCGGCAGGGAGCTCCAGGAGAGATGAGACCAGAAAGACGCGGGTTCTGCTGGAACAGGTGAAAACGCGCATCCTCGGGGTGGTACTCAACAATGTCAGGGAGACCCACTCTTACGGTTATTATTATTACTACAGCTACGGTGAGCGCCGCGGCAAAAGGAAGTGAGCGGTCTTCCAAAATCGGCGAGTCCTGAACTCCCACCTGGCCGCTTGTCCCCTGTCCGTTTGTCTCCGGGAGAATGCCTACCCGCCCGCCCTCCATTACCGCGAAGTCCGGACTGAAGCCGGGAGCGGAAACGGTCCGCGGGAGCAGCTTCGGTTCAAGGCGCGTAAAGCCCCTTTTCAATCGACCTCATTATCCCGGCTCGGGGGGAAAGCGCCGCTCCGCTCAGGTATCCAGCTTGCTATTGATAGAAATCCTTCCCCCTTATGGTATATTCATCTTATCCTGGGCCTATGAAAAGAAGCCGAAGAAAGCGGAAGGTGAAGGAGTGAAGGGAAGGGCCTTCGCTGCGGAAAACCGCGGAATGCTGATCGCCGGGATCTCCCTATTGGGGCTAGCCCTGCTTATCACCCTATTGCTAATACCTTGGGGCGGGGGGAGCGATAGCGGACCGGTCATGCCTTCCGATAAACCATCAGCCGTTGTTGCGGGGGAGGATGGGATCGGGAGTGCGGACGCGAACGGCGGAGATGCCGCGACATCCGGCGGTATGCCGGAAGGCCGGCTCGCGGAGGAGGAAGGGATCGATGGGAACGGCGGGTCCTCGGGCGAGTTGGGGACCGCCGCTACGGGAGAGGATTTCTCCGATGCCTCGCCGACAAAACGTTACGTCACCGAGACCCAACGCCACCAGAACTTCCTGGCGGCGGTGGCGGCGGGGCAAGTGCGCCGCATGGACTTCATCTCCACCGACTACCAGCCCTCCAGCGACCCGAACTCCTCCTATATAACCTTCTCCCTACAGACCGCGGACGGCAGCCGCAGCACCGGCTTGATGGTGATGAAGCAGGAATCGGGGATGTGGCGGATCTCGGCGGTAAAGCAGCTGAGCGGCGCGCTGGCGGGAGGTACCAACTACCTGGTCCCTGCCGGCTTCGAGGAGGTGTTGGCGGCGGAGCTGCAGGAGCATCAGCTTTTCTTCGGCAAACTGGCTCAGGGCAGGGTGAGCGCGCTGATCGTGGATGAGGACCAGCATCCATCGGATACGGAGACGGTGCTCATCGGCCGGGTGGTGGGACGCAGCGGCCGCACCGAGAACACGGTGATGTACCTGCGCAAGGACTATAACCTCTGGCACCTCACCGGATTCGACTATCGTTAGGGGTGATGGAGTGCCTCTGTTGAAACGCTCGGCGGTCGGATGGGCGGCGGCCGTGTTCGCTGCCTCCCTTCTGCTCAACGTGTTTGCGCCCGCGTCGGGAGTATCGTTGACCCTCGCGGGCGACTCGTCGGAGGGGCACGTCGAGAGAGGAGGGGGGATCGATGCGGGGAGCGGCGTCCTGGACCCGCTGCGCTCCGAGAGGAAATGGCTCCCGCTGAGGGCATCGGAGGCCGCGGTTAGGTCCGCGGAGGTCGAGGATGGGCTGAGGTTCCCGCGGCAGAGAGAGGGATATCGGGCGACCTCGGTCGTTGGGGGCGTGCGGGGAGTTACCGTATCCATCCCCTTCGATACCGTCAACGGTTGGATCACCCACGCGGGAGGTCAGGTCCGGGTGGAGCTGTGGAGAGGCCCGGACCTTATCGCCTCAGTGAATACACAGGCGCTCGGGGACGGCTGGTTCAGGGTGGAGTTGAAGCCGTCGGGAGGTGACGTCCTCAACGGCGACAGAGTCCGGGTGATCGATCTCGCGGACATGGCATATGCCGACATCGAGGTGAATCTGACCGGGGTGGTCCTCCCCAACCTGAACAAGGTGATCGGGGTGACCGCAGCGGGCAACGCCGTGGATGTCTACATCAACACGCCTTCTTTCTACTATTGCGACATCCCCCCGGGAGCCGGCCACGTGCGCGCCACCCTCAGCGGGAGCGATTATCAGGCCGTCTTCGAGGATTTCCCCCTAAGGGTCGGGGATGCCGCCTACATATTCTCCACTTACCCCAGCGGCCATCGGGTCACCGAGACCGCCAGGGAGCCCAGCGGTTACAGTTTGGTCGTCTATCCCCAGTTGGACGAGGTATCCGGTTACGCCGAGCCCTCCTGCGATGTCACGGTGAACGCGGGAAGCGCCACCCGCACCGTATGCTCGGCGGGGGACGGCTATTTCCTCGCCTGGTTCACCGACCACGACATAGTCCCAGGGGAAGCGGTTTCCTCCACCATAAGCGGCGTTCCCAAGTCCGTGACCGTGGCCGACATCTCCGCCCGAGCCGATCCGGGGACCAACCTGGTGGAGGGCAGCGCTCCGCCGGGGCAGTTCATCCGTCTCACCCTCAACCCTTACACGGACCCCATCATCATGGAGGGGACCTCCGACGGCACGGGATCTTTTCGCTTCGACCTCGCCGGTAGGTATGTTCTGCAGGGAAACGAGGTATTCAATATATCCTGGTACGACGCCGACTGGGACTGCGTGGTCTATAACTTCAACACCTACAGCTGGTATCTGCCCGAGGGTTATACCGGCCCCGGCTTCGACGAGTGGGTGCTGGTGATGAACCCCAGCGGTGTTCCCGCCCAAGTGCGGGTCATATACCAGACCTCCGCGGGTCCGGTCAGCGGGCCCCTATTCACCGCGCCGCCCGATTCCCGCTCGACCATACACGTGAACGAATATGTGCCTATGACCATGGTGTCCACCCTGGTTACCTCAGTGGACGGGGGCGAGATCATCGCCGAAAGGGCCATGTACATGTACGGTACCATAGACGGGAAATGGGGTAGCCACGATTCGGTGGGCATCCTCACACCTTCCTCGGTGTGGTATCTGCCCGAGGGTTATACCGGCCCCGGCTTCGACCAGTGGGTGCTGGTGCAGAACCCCAATGCCCGTCAGGTCACCGTGGGAGTCAGCTTCCTCACCCCCAGCGGAGTGGGCAAACAGTTCGACATCGCCGTTCCGGCGCAAAGCCGCTATACCATACATGTGAACGAGCATCTGCAGAACACCGACGTATCCACCAGACTGGAGTCGAAGACGCTGGAGGAAGGCAAGGCGCTGCCGGTATATGCCGAGCGGGCCATGTACATGATCAACACGCCCGATGGGAAGGTGGGGGCTCATGATTCCATAGGGCTCTCATCGTCCCGGCAGGCCTGGTACATGCCCGAGGGGACCACCAGGCCCGGCTTCGATATGTGGGTGCTGGTGATGAACCCGGCGGCCGAGAAAGTCAAATGCAAGGCCAGCTTCCTCACACCCACGGGCATAGGGGCGGTGAGGGAGTTCGAGCTGGGGGCGCAGAGCCGTTATACCATTCATGTCAACGAAGTGCTGCCCAACGCGGATATCTCCACCGTTGTGGAGTGCACCGAGGGGCCGGGCATACTGGCCGAGCGGGCCATGTACATGCGGACCGCCGACGGCAAGCTGGGAGCCCACTGCTCCATCGGCGCCTCCGATCCCTCCACCGTATGGGTTTTGCCCGAGGGGACCACCAGGCCCGGCTTCGACGAATGGGTGCTGGTTCAGAACCCCAACGCTTTCTCCGTTTCCGTGCGGGTCACTCTTCTGGGACCCACCGGGGTGGTCGCCACCAGACAATTCGACATGGGGCCCAACAGCCGCCTCTCCGTGCACGCCAACGACATGGTCAGCAACATGGATATCTCCACCAAGGTGGAAGCGCAGGGCATAAACCCGGGGGGGATCCTGGCCGAGCGAGCCATGTATATGTGGACGGTGGACAAAAAGCAGGGAGCGCACTGCTCCATCGGCCTGCCGTGGGCCGATATCTTCTGACCCTTCGATGGGGCGCCCGGCGTCCTTTCATGAAAGCTTTTTCACGGGCTGTTCACGGCGGTGCGAGGGGTAGCGGCATCTCTTGCGGGCAGCATCCCGTCACATCAAGGGTGCCTTATGCGGTTGTAGAGGTGCCCAGGTATCCGATGCAGCCCGGCAGCCCGCTGGATGGGCCTGTCCGCCAGAAGGAAGAATAAAAGGTTACGCGGGGTAAGCGACCTGGACCGCATGGATGGGAGGCGCGAGGGGACGAGGATCATCTCGAACGCCCGCGACAGCGGATAGCGGGGACGCAGTTCGTCCAGTATCTCCCGGGCCATAGCGATGCGGGGGTTCAACTCGGCGAGCAGGCGCAGCGCTGGGTACACGAAGCTCAACACCTCCCAGCGACGGCACCATCGGACCAGCTCATCAAGATCGACGCTGACGGCCGAAAAGACCTCGAAGAGGTCGCGAAGGGACAAAAGGCGGGCGAAACGATGATTGACCGCGAGGTCGAGGCATATGAAGATGACCAGATGTTCGGGAGACATGGCGGCCACGGGCATTCCCCACATCTCCTCCACCCGGGAGCATGCCCAGAAGTCCTCGCTGTTCAGACGCGTCCTGCGTTCGTATTCCTTTGGCCAGTGGATGGAAACGTGCAGGTCCACATCCACCTTGAGACTGCCTCCCTCGAGTACCCGGCGATAGCAGGTGGGGTGGGGAGGGGGGATGAATTCCGCTGCTCCCCACAGAGGCCGGAAGCCCTCTTCCTCGAGGACGCGCACGGCCTCGTCCAGCTCCTCCGCCTTGAACATGAGGTCTATGTCTCGATACGGACGGGCTTCCCCTTTCGAATATATCCTCGGGCCCAGGTAATTCCCCTTGAGAGGCATCGCCTGAAGGCCTTTCTCCGCGAATCTTTGCAGGAGCACTCTCAGATGATGCTCGATTATGGTTGCGCGGACCAGATCTCGGTGAAAGCCGACCGCGCATTCGCTCGATAGAGAGGGGGGGATCAGCAGAGAGGGGACAGCCGACTGCAGATCCCTCAGTGCCAGGTGGGCAAGGGGGATCAGGCAGTGATAGGCGAGATCCTGCAGGAGCAGGGGGATCTGCTCCTTGCCGATGCCTTCGATGGTCTTGGATAGGGCTAAAGCGTCTTCGCGTTCCCCGAAACGGAAGACCACCAGCTGAAGGGGCAGTCGTTGATGCGGATATTTCAGCGCCGCTGTCCTCCCTCCCCGCGCCGCTCCTTGAAAGAGTATGGCAAAACGGGCATATCAGGAGCCGCTGCGCCCGATGAGCCGCTTGATCCTCTGGGCCAGAGCGCTGAAAGCCCTCGGGCTTTCAGCGCTCTTCTCTCCGCCGCGGTAATAATAGTAATGATAATACCCATATCTCTCCATGGGAGACACATTGTTGATGACAACCCCGATGATGTTCGCGTTGACCTTCTTGAGAAGGCTGACGCAGTGACGCGAGCTGTCGCGGTCCGCCTCCCCGTAAAGCGCCACCAGGAGAACGCCGTCCACCATGGAGGAGAGGGCCACGGCATCGCTGATGGCCAGGATGGGCGGCGCGTCCACCAGGACGAAATCGGCTCTCGCGGCCGCCTCCTCGATGAGCTGGCCCATGCGGGTGGAGGATACCAGCTCCGCGGGGTTGGGCGGTTTGATCCCCGAGGTGAGGATGCGCAGATTGGGGAAAGCGGTGTCGGAAAGCGCTTCCTCCAAGGTCATGTTGCCTGCCAGAACCGAGGTCAGCCCGCCCTCGCGGGATCGCGGGGCAGAGGAATCGCGATCACCCCAGATGAATCTCTCCAGCACGGGTCGGCGCAGGTCCGCTTCTATAAGGATGATCCGCTTGTCCATCTCCGCCAGGGCCACCGCCAGATTCACCAGGACCGTGGACTTACCTTCCTCGGGCCTGGCGCTGGTCACCAGGATGGACTTGATCTTCTTCTCCATGCTCAGGAACTGAAGGTTGGTGCGCAGGGAACGGTATCCCTCCACCGAGGGGTGCTCGGGCTGGGTAGCATAGACTATCTCGTGGACCGATTCATCCTCAGGGCCCAGGAAGGCGATCTCTCCGAGTATGGGCGCGTCATAGTTCTTCTCAAAGTCCTCGCGGGTCTTCAGGGTGTCGTCCATGTACTCCCAGAGGAAGGCCAGCCCCGTACCCAGCAAGAGACCCACCAGGAACCCAAGTACGCCGTTGCGTAACGGTCGGGGACCCACCTGCACGCCCACGGTGGCGTTCTGGATGATCTCCAGGCCTCCCTGCTGCAGGGATTCGGAGATGCGCAGGCTGACGTACTTCTCCCAGAGAGCGGTCCAGAGACTGGCGGCCCGCAGCGCCTCCTGCTTCAACGACTCGGGGACCTGAGTGATGCCGTATTGATCTATTTTGGCGGTGACCTCCTCGATCTCTCCCTGGAGTTCCTGGATGCGGTTCCAGACGGCTTCTCGGGCCTCCTCCAGCTGGATGATGGCGCTGGCTTTACGGTTGCTTATGTAGACCTCCGCGTAGGCCTGACATACGTCGCGCGCCAGGTAGCGGTCGGAAGCGGTGACGGATATGCGGAAGGTACTGGTCCTTTCCACCTGCTGGACCTGAACCATGCCCGTGAGCTGAGAGGGGCCGGGCACGTACGCGGGGAGATATTTATCCTGACCCCCTCCCAGCTCGCGCTCCTTGCGTATCTGCTCGTATTGCGTGGAGAGCCGCTCATAGACCCCCTGCGCCGTTTCCGGCGTTTTGATTATCTCCGCCTGGGTCTTGATGAAGCGGTCAGGGTCGAAGAGGGCGGCGGAGAAGTAGCTGCCGAGCAGGGACTCCCCGGCGGTGTTGGCCTCCGAGAGGATGACGACATCCGAAGAATAGCTCGGCGTTTGTATGACCGATAGGACGATGGCCAGGGTCATCACCGAAAGGATCGACCAGATGATCACCCATTTGCGGTGCCTGATGATCTCGATATAGTCCTTTAGCTCCAGCTCTTCCGCCTCCTTCCGAGCGCCTTACCTTATGATACCCCCGTATTACCCGCTCCACAAACGGCCGCTCGGCCGCGAAGGGATCATGGGCGCGGGGCGATAATGTCGGGATGAGCCCGAGTAGCACCCCGGCAAGTAAGGGATCATGGGCGCGGGGCGATAATACTGAAAGGAGGCGCTTTTGCGATACCGGAAAGAGAGCCGGCAGCCGGGTATCGAGTGTTTCGGGCGATGGGTGCCGCGCCTTATGGATGAGAGGCAGAGGGGGTAGGCGCCGTAATGCCTACTCTCTTGGCGACTCGTGATCCTCAGGACGGGAGCGATGGAAGCACGCTCACCACCTGGCGGCCGTCCTTGCGTTGGTAATCGACATAGCCGGAGACCTTGGCATAAAGGGTGTAGTCCTTGCCCACTCCAACGTTCTCGCCGGGTTTGATACGGGTTCCGCACTGCCTGACCAGTATGGATCCCCCGGTGACATACTGCCCGCTGAAGCGCTTGGCTCCCAGCCGCTTGGAATGGCTGTCCCTTCCGTTCTTCGAGCTCCCTACGCCCTTCTTGCTGGACATCTCGCATCACCCCTCGTCGCGGCTTTCGGCTTCAACAGCCGGGTCTGCTCCGCCGGCCAAGTCCTTTTCGGGCTCACCTCGGTCCGGTTGAGGTGCCGGCGGCCGTTTTTCCTCTCCCCGCAGATGAATGCTCTCTATGCGCAGTTCGGTGAGGAGCTGCCGGTGCCCCTGCTTGCGGTGGTATCCCTTCTTGGGCTTGTACTTGAACACTATTATCTTCGGTCCTTTGAGGTGCCTCATCACTTTTGCGGTGACTTTGGCCCCGGGCTCCTCGCGGTCGGGGATGATGACCCCGTCATCGCCGGAGATGAGGAGGACGTCTTCAAGCAGGACCTCCTCCCCCTCCTTGGCAGGGAGTTTTTCCACCCGGAGGATAGAGCCCTCTTCCACGCGGTACTGCTTTCCTCCGGTCCTGACGATCGCGTACATCTCAACCTCCGCTACTGCAACAGCACAAGAAAAGAGGGTAACATGGGTATGTCGCAAAGTCAATGAAAGAGGTCCCGTGCGCGGCGGAAGGGCTGCCGCATCCGCAGCGGAGGCCATGTTCCGCGGAGCGCCGGGAATGCAGAGGACATGCGGAACGGTGATGCTCATGTTCGTGGACGAGGCCAGTATCTTCGTGAGAGCGGGCAGCGGCGGGAGGGGGGCGGTCAGTTTCCATCGCGAGAAATACCGCCCGCTCGGCGGGCCTGACGGGGGCGATGGAGGCAGGGGCGGAAGCGTCTGGCTGGTGGCTACCGGGGAGGAGAGCACCTTGGCGTCCTTCCGGCACAATCGGCATTTCCGCGCCGGTAACGGAGGAGCGGGGGAGGGCAACAACCGGCGAGGCGCGGATGGGGAAGACCTTTTCATCCCCGTTCCTTTGGGGACTCAGGTCCGCAAGGAGGACGGCAGCCTGCTGGCCGACCTGTCCTTAGAGGGCCAGAAGGTGCTGCTGGCCGCGGGAGGAAAGGGGGGGCGCGGAAACGCCTCCTTCGCCAACCCGCGCCGCAGGACTCCCCGATTCGCCGAGAAAGGGGACCGGGGCGAGGAGGGTTGGTTCAAACTGGAGCTCAAGGTATTGGCCGATGTGGGCATCATCGGGCTTCCCAATGCGGGCAAAAGCACTCTGCTCTCGCGCTGCAGCATGGCCAGGCCGAGGGTGGCGGATTACCCCTTCACCACCCTGGAGCCGGTGTTGGGGGTGGTGGAGGATGCTGATGGGGACAGGTTCGTCATGGCCGACCTGCCCGGCTTGATAGAAGGAGCCCATGAGGGGAGGGGGCTGGGCCAGCGTTTTCTGCGGCATGCGGAAAGAAACCTCCTGCTCCTGCAGGTCCTGGATCTTGCCGATACCGGACCGCCCACGCCGATGGAGGCCTTCCGGATCCTGCAGCGGGAGCTGGATGGATATGGTCACGGGATGGGAGAAAAGCCGAGGATCGTTGTGGGCAATAAGACGGATCTGGCGAAGGCCGCGGTGGTGGAGGGGATAAGAGAGGAGATGGAGAAACTCGGATTGGAATTCCATGCCGTCTCCGCTCTTACGGGGGAAGGCATCGAGGATCTTATTGAATGTCTGGCCCGCCGGGTACGGGAGCTGAGGAAAGAAGGTGTCGCCGGCGAAGCGGGAGAGGAAAGAGTGGTCCACCTCTTCCAGCCGCGGCTGCGGGAGAGCTTCAAGGTGCTGCGGGAGGACGGGGGTTTTCGGGTCAGCGGCGAGGGGGTGGAGAAGCTGGTTGCGCGGACTGACCTCCGCAACCCCGAGGCCCTGGCGCGCCTGCAGAGCAAACTGCGGAAGCTGGGGGTGGAGGAGGAGTTGGAAAGGCAGGGAGCGAGGGACGGCGATCAGGTCATAATCGGCGAAGAGGTCTTCGAGTTCTACCCCGGGCAATGAGCGTAACGGTCCACTCTGCGGGGGTGGGAGGGTGAAATGGTAGAGGGGATAGGGGAATCAGCAAAGCGGGCTTTAAGGGTTGCCGTCTCCCGCCCTTGGTGGTGGGCGGCGGCTCTGCTGTGCACGCTGAGCGTCGATCGGCCCCTGCTTTACCTCTATCATTCCTGGCTCCCGGGGCCGGGGAGGGGGATCTTCCCGGCACTGGAGGAACTCATCCCCGAAAGGGGGACGCGGCTTCTCTCTCTGGCGGTTGCGGTCTTCATCTTTCTGGCGATTAAAGCGCTGGATTACCTGGGACAGGCGACTCTGATCGGGCTGGCCGCAGGGAGCGGGGAAAGGGGAGCGAGGGCCGTTCTGGAAGAGGCCCGGCGGGCCGCCCGCCGTGTGCCTCGTTTAGCTGCGGCTCTGGCGCCGCTGGACCTGCTGCGCTATTTCCTGCTGACCCTGACTTTCCTGGTATGGCTGGCGTGGAGGAGGTTCGACCCCCAACTCCGGCATTGGTGCGCGTATCTTGTGGTAGTGCTGGGATGCCTGACGTTCTCGCTGCCCCTTTACTCCATAGCGGGCGTCTGGGGGGAGCTGGCGGGCAGGGCGCTGCTGCTGGACGGTCGGATGGTGACCGGCTCATGGGAGGAGGCCGCTAAGAGGGGATGGAGAGACAAGCGTGAGGTCGCGGCCGCATGGTCGATGACCCTTCTCGCCGACCTGGGAGCAGCTGCCTGCATACTATCGGGCGGGCTGCTGTCCTCTTATCTTTCCATGTTGATAAGGGGCGATGCCGGGTGGATGGTCGTCTGGAGGCGGCTGGCATCCGGGGCGGTCGTGCTGGTCTTCGCCCTCGCGGTGAGGCTGGCGCTTTCCCTAAACCAGACCTTCCGTTGCTGCATATGGAACGACCTCTGGACGATTGGGCTGAAAGGAAAGCGCACCGTGGCGCCCGAGCGACGGACATCCGCATAAGGAGACCGCAGACCCGTCTTCCCGTGCGGCACCGCGGTGCTTGATGATGCTCACTGGCTTGGTCTAATCTTTCGATGGCGAGCGACCGGAGGAGGTTGATGCCACGTTGAGGGAAGTCGCGGTCAGAGCCGAGAACCTGGGGATGCGCTACGGCAAGAAATGGGCGCTGACCCATTTGGACCTTGAGGTCTACCGGGGCGAAGTGTTCGGGTTCTTGGGCCCCAACGGTGCGGGAAAAACGACCACCTTGAAGCTGTTCACGGGGTTGATGCGCCCGTCCAGCGGCCGCTCCAGCATCTTCGGGGAGGATTCCCTCGATCCTGTTTCTCACCGCCACATAGGCTATGCCCCGGAGGACCCCTTTCTCTATGATTCCCTGACGCCGGACGAGTTACTCTCCTTCTATTGCCGCTTACAGGGGATACCGGAAGGGCAGCGGGAAGCGGAGGTGACCTGGGCGCTCGCCTCGGTGGGACTGACCGAGGTCAGGCACCTGAGGATAAAGGCCTTTTCCAAGGGGATGAAGGGTAGATTGGCCGTGGCCCAGGCATTGCTGGGAAGGCCGCCCCTGCTCTTCCTCGACGAGCCGACTTCGGGGCAGGATCCCCTGGCCCGGATGGCCATACGCGACCTCATCCTCTGGTATCGGGATAATGGGGGGACGGTATTCCTCAGCTCCCACATCCTCACCGACGTGGAGAGGGTGTGCGACCGAGTGGCCATAATGAACAGAGGAAGACTGGTGCGCCTGGGGTCCGTGGAAGAGCTGGGGGCGGGCGCTGAAAAGTTGACGGTGGAGGCGGACCCCATCCCGCCTTCCTTCCTGGAGGAGCTGTCCCGCAGGGGCAAGGGATACCGACCCGTTTTCGGGGGAGTTGAGGTGGACGGAGTGGGCCGCGAGGAGGTGCCGGAGTTGGCCAGGATGCTGGTGGAAAGGGGATCGCGGCTTTACGGGTTGCATCTGCGGGGGCGGGGGTTGGAGGAACTCTTCGTGGAGGCGGTGGAGAGTGACGGCGACAGTCACGCTGGCCTTTAACCTGTTTTTAAGGCAGAGGCGCAGGATAGCGTTCTGGGTGCTGGCTGCGGTATGCCTGGGCTTGACGGTGCTGCCCTTTGTCTTCGTGCTCATCCAGAGGACCGATGCCCTGCGAGAGGAAGGGATGACCGCCGAGCTGGCGGTTTCCGGGTGCGGGCAGGCGGCGGTTTTCGCCCTGCTGCTGGCGGTGGGGCTTTGTCAAGGTTCGGTATCGCAGGATCTGACCCGCTCCACGGTCCATTTGGTGTTGGCCCGTCCCGTCAGCCGCAAACAGTACATGGCGGGCATGTTCCTGGGATCGGTGATGACCTCCGTCTCTCTTTACGCGTCCTTCGGCTTGGCCTGTTTTCTGGGAATGGCGGCGGCCTTGCGCGAGCACCTGCCGGAAGCGATGCTGTCCCTGATCATCCTCTCGATTCCCGTGATCCTCCTTACCTTGCTGGTCACCCTGCTCAGCGCCTGGATGCCCGGCAGTGTGGCGGGCATCATCGGCTATACTTCATTCGTGTTCGGACTGCTGAGCGGCGCGCTGGAGAGGGTGGCGAGCGGGCTTCATCCCTTCTGGGGCACCTTGATCAGGGGCGCCAACCTCTTATCTCTGCGCTTGGACCGCGTGTTCGGTATGGCCGGCGCGATCATCAGGGGGGAGTCGGCTTCTTGGTGGCCTATGGCTTGGGAAGTGGGTTATGCTCTGGTCATCTTGGTCGCGGGTGTGATGTTATTCGAGCGGAGAAAGGTGTGATCGCGGATATGCATCAGGTGAGAATGGGAGCGTGTGAAGAGAGGGACATGCCGTGTACCTGCACAGCGGTACCGATCGGCCTTGAGGGTAAGGGCGAAAGAACGCCTGAGACGCTCCCCTTGACCGCCGGCGGCTCGATGATTCTTTCACCCTTCGAGAACGGCGGCGGGGCGAAAGCAGGTCACGTGGGCTCTTCCGCCGAGAGGATCCGCCGCGCCCCGGGAGTATCGGGGCTCCGCGGCGGGAGGGTGTCGCGGTATGGGGAGGTGAGTGCCGCTTGCGACTGAGATTCGCCCCCAGCCCCACAGGATACCTGCATATCGGCAGCGCTCGCACCGCGCTGTACAACTGGCTGCTGGCGCGATCCGCCGGCGGCACCTTCATCCTGCGCATAGAGGACACCGACCGTTCCCGTTCGACCGAAGAGGCCATCTTGGCCATAATGGAGGACCTGCGCTGGTTGGGCTTGGACTGGGACGAGGGGCCGGACGTCGGCGGGCCATACGGCCCCTACCGTCAGACCGAGCGCATGGACATATATCGCCGGGCGGCGGAGGGGCTGCTGGAGGAAGGGAAGGCCTATCGCTGCGGCTGCCGGACGGGCGAGAAGTGCCGCTGCCGCGAGGGTCGGCCTTCCGAGGGGCCGCAGGCCATACGTTTCCGGGTTGAAGAGGGGGAGACCGCATTCGATGACGCCATCATGGGCCCTATCTCCTTCGACAACTCATCGATAGAGGACTTCGTCCTGCTGCGCAGCGACGGCACCGCCACCTATCACCTGGCGGTGGTGGTGGACGACGTGTCCATGGCCGTCACCCATGTAATCAGGGGCGCGGACCACATCTCCAACACCCCCAAACAGATCCTGCTCTACCGAGCGCTGGGCAAGGAACCCCCGGTCTTCGCCCACATGCCCCTCACGGTGGGCTCGGACGGCAAGCCCCTTTCCAAACGGCACGGTGATGTGGCCCTGTCCCGTTACCGCGAGCTGGGATTTCTCCCCGAGGCCATGATCAACTACTTCGCTTTGCTGGGATGGTCCTTGGACGACAGTACCACCATCATGGACCGCCGGACCCTGCTGGCGAATTTCAGCCTGGACAGGGTGTCCCGCAACCCCGGAAACTGGGACATGAACAAGCTTACCTGGATGAACGGACAGCATATCATGAGGCTTGATGGTGATGACCTGGCCGCGCGTCTCGAGCCCTTCATGGTCGGGGCGGGCCTGATGAGTTCGGGCGACCGCGACTCGATGAAGCTGTTGGAGCGGGCAGTGCCTCTCATCCGAGAGCGCATAAAACTGCTCAGCGAGGCGCCGGCGCTCCTCGCCTTTTTATTCCGCGAGGTCTCTCCGGAGACGAGTTCATTGGAACTGATCAAAGGGGAGGCGCCTCTCCGCGTGCTGGAGGAGGCGGAGCGAAGACTGGCCTCGCTGGAACCCTTCGCCGCGCCGCTCATCGAGGAGGCCCTGCGAGGCATGGCCGCGGAAATGGGGATGAAACCGCGCGATGCCTTTCAGCCCCTGCGGCTGGCGGTGACCGGCAGCAGGGTCAGCCCGCCCCTTTTCGAGTCCATGGAGCTGGTGGGCAAAGAGCGTTGCCTCAAGCGCATCAGGAGGGTGCGGGACCTAGCGCGGGAGCTGGGTTGAGATGAGGTTTCGCTGGCTGGGAACTGCAGGATTTGAGTTCAACAGCAGCGGACGATCGCTGCTCATCGACCCCTTCCTCTCGCGCAATCCTGCCGCTTTTCCGCGGCAGGCCCTGCGGCCTCGTGATTTCCGCCATGCTGAGGCGGTGCTGTTGACCCACGGGCATTTCGACCACAGCAAGGACGCACCGGAGATCGCCCTCGGGAGCGGGTGCCGCATCTTCGCCTCTCCTTCCGTGTGCAGATCGCTGGGCATGGCCGGGGTGCCCTGGCGGCTTCTGGAGCCCTTGAGGGGCGGAGATGCCTTCAGTATCGGCCCCGTTAGGGTGGAGGCGGTTCCCTCCCGCCACGTCGCATTTGATCTGCCCCTGGTAGCGGAGACGACGCTGCGCTGTTTGGCCCACTTGCCGGAGCTGGTCAGGGAAGGAGTCTTCGCTTCTCCCGCGGGCGAGGTGCTGGGATTCATCCTGGAAGCCGAGGGTAAGACTTTTTTCCACCTCGGAAGCGCATATCTGGAGAGCGGGGCGGTGGCGGGCGGACGGGTTGATATCTTCATGGTGCCGGTGCAGGGAAGAAGCGACATCACTTCGCTGGCGGCGCGGCTGGCGGAGCAGGTGCGGCCGCGGGCGGTCGTTCCGCACCACCACGACGACTTTTTCCCGCCTCTCAGCAAGAACATCGACTTGGGCCCGTTCCGCCGCGAGCTGGAGCGCCGCCTTCCCTCAACGCGGCTGATCATCCCATCCATGAATCAATGGCTGGAGGCCTGAGGCCCCGTCAAGAAGGGGACCGAGGCAGGGGAGCGGGAGGAGCTCCATACTCGGGACTTTCGGGAGTACGGCGAACTGCCGGATCGGAGGTCTGCAATATGCGGTCATGGGTTAGAAAACGGGAGGTTCTGCTGCTGGAGGCCTGAGGCCCCGTCAAGAAGGGGACCGAGGCAGGGGAGCGGGAGGAGCTCCATACTCGGGACTTTCGGGAGTACGGCGAACTGCCGGATCGGAGGTCTGCAATATGCGGTCATGGGTTAGAAAACGGGAGGTTCTGCTGCTGGAGGCCTGAGGCCCCGTCAAGAAGGGGACCGAGGCAGGGGAGCGGGAGGAGCTCCATACTCGGGACTTTCGGGAGTACGGCGAACTGCCGGATCGGAGGTCTGCAATATGCGGTCATGGGTTA
>JACVIY010000057.1 GCA_015711755.1 Candidatus Geothermincola secundus
GAGCTCTTGGCCATGCGGGATACCTGGGACTTGGAGATGCCCTCTATCCCCAAGGTCTTCACCGGCTTGTCCGCCCGGCGGGCGGAGACGCCGGCCAGATAGGAATCGGCGATGACGTTGATCAAATCCTGCTCTGCCCGGCGCCGGGGCTCCAGCAGCCGGGAAGGGAAGTAACCGCCTTCCCGGAGCTTGGGGACGGCCGGATCGATACTCCCCACCCGAATGTTTAAGGGGCTCCGCCTCACTCCGCTGCGGCTGTTCACCCGCTCCTCCGTCCTTTCCCGATAGTCCGCTCCGCAGATGGCAGACACCTCGGCATCCATGAGCATCTGAGCCGTCATCCTTATCATCTCTCTCAGGAGATCCGTGTCCGCCTCCTCCAGCTGCCTGCGCAACCGCTCCAGAAGGTCCATAGCGGTGTTGACCATCGTGCCTCTCCTTTGTCTCTCAGTTGTTCCTCTGAGAAAAGGATGGCGCGGCGGCCCTTGCCTTGCCAGAGGACGACTATCATCAACTCGATCAAAGTGAATCCTGACTGAAAAGGATGACGCGGCGGCCCTTGCCTTGCCAGAGGGCCTCCGCCTAACACGCCACTACTGGGGGCTCTAACTACAACCTGTCCGGTTTATTCAACCAAGTTGAATTACAATAATGAATGTTAGCGAATCAAAATTTAAGCGATTCCTAAATAATGAAGAAAGCCGGGTTTCATAACGAAAGCAGCTGATACCGCCCCTCGGTTATCTCAAATCAAATAGGCGGATAAATCATAAGTCGGTTTTTGCCGATTCAGGTAGAGACAAAGGCTGAGAGGATGACCCGTGATCTAGCCTTATAGGAGGTTTTGAGGATGCGGATGAGCCTTGCCACGAAGAGCGGAAGCGCGATAAGGTCCGTTATTGCCGTCGCCATGTTCACGCTGGCCTGCGCGGGCATCGCGGCCGTCGACGGCTCGCGCCCTGTCAAAGCCAAGAACTGGGTGGACATAACCCCGCCGGGGTGGCGGGATGAGTGGGTCTTCTCCCCCGGAGCGCGTTTCAAGCACGCCTCTCCGACCCTGGCGGACATAGATGGTGACGGCTACAAGGAAGTGCTCATCGGCAACTGGAACGGATGGCTCTACTGCTTGAGCCACTTCGGACAGGTGAAGTGGGCCTATCCCACGGGAGGGGTGATCCACGGAGCGCCCATGTGCGTCGACTGCGACGGAGACGGCACCCTGGAGATATTCATCGGCTCGGAGGACGGCTACGTCTACGGCCTGAACTGGCAGGGCCAGCCCCTGTCCAATTGGGGGTGGCCCAAATTCGCCATGAGCGCCTTCGGCCACTACGGGGTCTTTTCCTCCCCCGCCAGCGGGGACATCGATGGAGACGGCGACCTGGAGATAGTGGTGGGCAGCTGGGGCCACTACATATGCGCCTGGCACTACCAGGGAGGGGTGGTGGCCGGCTGGCCTTACTATAACGCCGACACCGTATGGTCCTCGCCCGCCTGCGGCGACATCGACCTGGACGGCAGGGACGAGGTGATCATCGGGGCTGACTGCTGGAGCGGGCCCAACTGGCCCTGGCCCCGCGGGGGGCTCCTCTACGCCTTTCGGGGAGACGGAAGCATCATGGCGGGTTGGCCCCGCACCATACCCCAGGTGGTATGGTCTTCGCCCGCCCTGGGCGACCTGGACCTGGACGGCTTCCCCGACGTGGTCTGCGGGACGGGGCTTTACTGGCAGAACGACAACCCTGCCGACTCCTCAACCTACCTGCCCTATGCCGACGGCACCCATCTCTACGCCTTCAACTACCGCGGTGAGGACCTGCCGGGATGGCCTGTACAGACCGGGGACAACATCTTCTCCTCGCCCGCCCTTGGCGACGTGGACGGGGACGGTTTCCTTGAAGTGGCCTGCGGCTCCCAAGACGGCTGGTGTTATCTGTGGGAGCACAACGGTGCCTTGAAGTGGAAGAGGACCAAGAGCGGGTCGGCCAAGATGGCCTCGCCCTCCATCGCCGATATCAGCGGTGACGGGAACCCCGAGGTCATCATCGCCGACGGGTGGGACCTCTGTGCCTGGGACGCCGGGGGGACCACCGTCCTGGACTACCACACCACCGGCATCGTCTTCGGGACCGCCGCGGTGGACGACATCGACCGCGACGGCAAGGTGGAGGTGGTCATCGGCAACGGCTGCGCCGAGGACGGGCAGGGGGAGGGGGAGCGCCTGCTGTACTGCTGGGAAGCGGGGGCTTACGATCCTGATGCCCTTCCATGGCCGATGTTCCGGCGCTATCCCGACCACCGCGCCTGCATCCCCCATCAGGAGGTGCCCGATCACTGGAGCGAGAGCGAGATCCGCAGCCGCTTCTACTTCGCCGAGGGCTACACGGGCCCTGGATTTCACGAGTACATCCTGGTGATGAACCCCCTGCCCCGGGATATCCTGGTGCAGCTGCGCTTCACCATGCGCTCCGGGCTGTCCGCGGTGCGGCTCTTCGCCATCCCCGCCAACAGCCGCTTCACCACCAGGGTCAACGATACGGTGTCCGGGCAGGACGTCAGCGTCTCGGTCATATCCGATCAGCCGGATATCGTCTGCGAGCGCACCATGTACTTCGACTACGGGGGCGGTTGGACGGGAGGGCACGCGGTCATCGGAGCCACGCAGACCTCAACTGAATGGTACTTCGCCGAGGGATACACGGGGCCCGGCTTCGACCAGTGGGTCTGCGTGCAGAACCCGGGGAGAGAGACCGCCGAGCTTACCTTCTACTTCCAGACGCAGGAGAAGGGGGAGGTGTTTCGCGAGGGCATGCTGGTGGCGCCGCATTCACGGGCCACCTTCAAGGTCAATGATCTGCTGGGCCCGAACCTTCAGAACTCCCTTAAGCTGGTGTCCTCTCAGCCGGTGGTGGCGGAGCGGCCCATGTACTTCCGATACGGCGGCACCACTGGAGATAGAGGATGGACGGGCGGGCACTGCGTCATGGGCGCCAATTCCCTCTCCAGCGAGTTCTACTTCGCCGAGGGGACCACTCGGAGCGGCTTCGAGGAGTGGTTGACCATCCAGAACCCGGGGAAAGAGACCCTCAGAGTGCTGGCCGAATATCAGCTGGGAGCAGGGCAGGGCGCGCCGGTGGAGAAAGAGTACACGGTGGGGCCGGGCAAGCGCCACACCATCTACATCCCCAACGAAGTGGGCACGGGCAAGGATGTCTCGGTGCGGCTGGAGGCGCAGGAGACGCAGAACGGACAGCCGATGTTCCTGGCGGAGCGGCCCATTTATTTCCGTTACCAGGGATACGGGGCCGATTACAACGGCGGTCACTGCGTGATAGGCGCCGAAGGCCCCTCCTGGGAATGGCTCTTCGCCGAGGGCTACACCGGTCCCGGTTTCCAGGAATGGCTGTGCCTGCAGAACGCCGGGGATGAGGATGTCGAGCTGGAGATAACCTACCTAACCCAGGAGTACGGTGCACTGCCTCCGCGCACGGAAAAGGTGCCGGCGAGAACGCGGGTGACCCTGCGGGTCAACGACCATGCGGGGCAGAACCTCCAGGTGTCCACGCGGATACGGATGCTCTCGCAATCCAGCGGCATCGTGGCGGAGCGGCCCATGTACTTCCTCTACGGGGGAGCCTGGGACGGCGGCCACGACGTGGTGGGCTTCAGGCCCGCATTGAGGTAGCCGCGGCGGGAAAGGTTCTTCAAGCCTCTGGCCGATCCGCGGAAGCCGGGCGGGCAGACCACGGACCGTGCCGAGATCCCCGGCGGGCTCCTTGGGCCTTTCGGCTCGCGCCTTCCCTAAAGAGACGGAAGATGCGCAATGTGAGGGTCCGACCCCGAGGTAGTGGTTTGCCGCCCAGGATTGTTATATATTACATATCCGACAGCAAGTCATCACCGTATGCCTTTTAAGGAAGGGAGGGAGAGGCGTGAGCAGAGTAGCCATCGTGGGGGCTGTCCAGACCAAACATCAAGCGGCCCTCGCGGACGAGAACCATCAGGACCTCGCTTACCGTACGGTCAAAGAGGTACTGGAACTGACCGGCCTCCGCCAGCAGGACCTGCCCATGGTCATCAACAGCGGGAGCGACATCTTGGACGGCAGGGGCATATCCACCTATATGATGGTGGAGGCCCTGGGAGCCCAGATGACCGAGGAGACCAAGGTGGCGGAGGACGGCGCCTATGCCGCCCTGTACGCGTGGATGCGCATCGCCTCCGGCGCCTACGACCTGGCCCTGGTCGTCGCCTATGGGAAGAGCTCGGAGTCGCATCCCCACTGGTATCACAACATGATATTCGACCCCTTCTACGGGCAGCCCATGGGGCTTGACCTCCTCAACTGCGCCGCCCTGCAGGCCAACGCCTACATGAACCGCTACGGTATAACCGAGGAACAGGCGGCGCGGGTGGTGATCAAAGACCTGCGCAACGCCAAGAACAACCCCTTCGCCCTGCGCAAAGGGGATTACACCCTCGAGCAGGTCATGGAATCCCCCTACCTGTGCACCCCCATAAAGGAGATGGACGCCTACCCGGTCACCGACGGCGCCTGCGCCATCATCATGGCCGGTGAAGAAAGGGCGCGCGAACTCACCGACAAACCGGTCTGGATCGAGGGACTGGGCACCTGCCAGGATGCCTTCCATCTGGGCAACCGCGAGCTGGCCCGCCTTGGCTCGGCCGAGGAGTCGGCGAAGAAGGCCTACGCCATGGCGGGGATAAGCGATCCGGTCAAGGAGCTGGATCTGGCGGAGGTCTACGCGGATTTTTCCTTCCAGGAACTCATGCTCTGCGAAGCCCTGGGGTTCTGCCCCGAGGGCAGCGGGGGCGCTTTCATTGATTCGGGGGCGCCGGAGATGGGCGGATCCCTGCCGGTGAACCCTTCCGGAGGGCCCCTGGCCGCCAACCCACTGGTAAGCACGGGACTTGTGCGCTTGGCCGAATGCTGGCTGCAGCTGACCGGGCAGGCGGGAGGCCGACAGGTGGCCGGGGCCAAGAGAGCGCTGGCCCACGCCTATGTGGGGCCCTGCATGCAGAACAACCTCGTGTTCGTCCTGGGGGGTGATTGAAGTGGCCAGGCCCGTAGCCATAGTGGGGACCGGACAGACCAAAGGGAGGCGCCGCCGCGAGGACGTCAACCTCGCCGGCCTCGTCCATGAGGCGGTGCGCGCCGCCCTGGAGGACGCTGACCTCAAGCCCTCGGACATAGACGCGGTGGTCATCGGCAACGCTCCCGAGGTCTTTGAGGGCATCAACTACCCGGAGTTGCTCCTGGGAACGGCATCGGCGGGATACATGAAGCCGGTGATGCGAGTTTATACGGGAGGGACCGTGGGGGCCTCGGTGGGCATATGCGCCTATTACCACGTGGCCTGCGGCCTGCACGACGTGGTGCTGGCGGTGGCCTTCGAGAAACTCTCCGACGGGGTGCCCAACTACGGCCTCTCGGTGACCTACGATCCCCTGTGGGGCCGTGACTTCGCGGCGGGGGCCACCACCCTGGTGGCCCTGCAGGCGCGGGAATACATGCACCGCAACCCCCAGATCACCGAGGAGCATTTCGCCATGATCGCGGTGAAGACCCGCAAGGACGCCCAGGACAATCCCTATGCCCACCTTCAGCTGGACCTTACCGTGGAGGAGGCCCTGAGCTCCCATGTGGTGGTGAGCCCGCTGCGCCTGCACGACTGCTGCCCCACCACCGACGCGGCGGCGGCGGCGGTGTTCGCGGCGGGCGACAAGGCCAAGAGGATAACCGAGCGCCCCGCCTGGGTAAGAGCTCTGGCCACCTGTTCGGAGGGAGCTTACTATCCGGGGATGGACATGGTCTATCCCGCCTCCCTGCAAAAAGCCGCGCAGACCGCCTACAAACGCGCGGGTATCACCGACCCGGTCAAGGAAATAGACGTGGCCGAACTCTACTGCGCCTTCACCCCTCAGGAGATGATCTGGGCGGAGACCGTGGGCCTGTGCGAACGGGGCAAGGGAGGGGAGATGACCGAGAGCGGCCGCTCCCGCCGCGACGGCGAGATGCCTCTGAACCCCTCGGGCACGGTGGTGTCCCACAACCCCATCGGGGCCTCGGCGCTGATCCGCCAGATCGAGGCGGCCCTGCAGGTCACGGGGAAGGCCGGAGCACATCAGATCGAGGGGGCGAAGACGGCCCTGGCCCACGGGTGGGGCGGTTGGCTGCAGTTCCACACCATCATGATCCTGTCCAGCGAGCTATAGGGGGAGGTGCGCGAGATGAAAAGACAGCCTGCCAAGACCTACTACTCCAAGGTGAGCTCCCCCTATCAGTGGTCGGTGGGGGAGACGGTGGGGACCTTCTTCACCGAAATGCGGGAGAACGGGCGACTTCTGGGCAAGCGCTGCCCGGCCTGCGGCAAGGTGTTCTGCCCGCCCCTGGACCACTGCGAGTACTGCTTCGTCCTCATGGAAGAGTGGGTGGAGCTTCCCGACCGCGGAACCGTCCGCGCCTGGTCCAGGGTGGAGCATTACTATCCGGGCATGCCCTACGACCTCCCCTTCGCCTACGCACTCATCCAGATAGAGGGCGCCGACAACTGCATGGTGCACGTCCTCCGCTTCACCGACCTGGACGCGCTGGAAGAGGGCGCAGGCGTGAAGGCGGTCTGGAAGGAGCCGGAGGACCGCAAGGGCGACATCTTCGACATCGCCCACTTCCGGCTGGGCTGAGGAAGGGAGGGAGCATGGACACTTACAAGAACGACATCGTCGAGAAAAAGGGATACCTGGAGATACCCTTCAGATATTCATACGGACAGTATTACCCGGTCTTCTATCAGGGGCTGAAGGAGAAAAAGATAATGGCGGTCACCTGCCCGCAATGCGGGGCGGCCTTCCTGCCGCCGCGCCCCTACTGCGGGCGCTGCTTCGTGGACGTCAACGAGGAGTGGGTGGAGCTCTCTGACGAGGGGTGGGTCTACAATTTCGCGGTGGTGCACCTGCCCTTCGTGGGGCAGCCCACCGAGCCTCCCTACTGCTATGCGCTCATCCGCCTGTACGGAAAGGACGGGGGGCCGGAACTGGCCACCGACTTCCACCACCGCATCGACGAGGTGGACTTCGACAAAGTGCATATCGGCATGAAGGTCAAGGCGGTATGGGCGGATAGGCGGCTCGGCACCATCCACGACATCCTTTATTTCAAGCCGCTGGAATAAATGCCGGGCGGCGAGGTCAACGGGGGAGCGGCTCGGCCCGCTCCCTTTTCATCCGCCGCGGCTTCGTCGGGAGATGCCTTGCCTGCGGGAAGTGCCCTTCCCCGCCGCCCTCATCCGACTGACTGCAGCAGGGCCACAGCCATGGCGGCTATACCCTCCTCGCGCCCGGTGAAGCCCATCCCCTCGGTGGTGGTTCCCTTGACCCCCACCTCCTCCCAGTCGATGCCCAGGGCCTCGGATATGTTCAGGCGCATCTTCTCACGCAGGGGAGCGATGCGGGGCCGCTGGGCCACCAGCACCGCATCCACGTTCAGGATGCGGAATCCCGCTTTCCGCACCATCTCCCCCACTTCCTTGAGCAGGGACAGACTGGAGATGCCCCGATAGCGCTCGTCGTCATCGGGAAAATGCTCGCCGATGTCGCCCAGCCCCGCCGCGCTCAGCAGCGCGTCCATCACCGCGTGGATGAGCACGTCGGCGTCGGAATGTCCCGTTAAGCGCTTCTCAAACGGTATGTTCACCCCGCCCAGCACCAGCATCCGCCCCGGGGCGAAAGCGTGAGCGTCGTAACCCATACCTACCTTGAGCATGCTCCGACTCCTTTAATTGATGGAACCGCGGCCCCGCAGCAGCGCCTCGGCCACGGCCAGGTCCTCCGGGAAGGTGACCTTGATGTTGACCATCTCTCCCTCCACCGCTCTGACCCTGTAGCCGTATCTTTCCAGAAGCGCCGCATCATCGGTTGAGGTGAAACCCTCTTCGCGAGCGCGCCGGTAGGATTCCAGCAGGGCCTTCGTTCGAAAGACCTGAGGCGTCTGCGCTTGACAGAGGACCCTGCGGTCCAGCGTCTTCACCACCAGCCCCTCCCGCACCTCCTTGACGGTATCGCGGCACGGCACCACCGGCACCACGCCGTCGTACCCGGAAAGCGCTCGGATGCAGCGCTGGAAAAGGGCGGGGGCGGCCAGGGGGCGGGCCCCGTCGTGGATGAGCACCGCCTCGCAATCACCGGTCACCATCATGAGCGCATTGGCCACGGTATCCTGCCGCTCGGCCCCTCCCTCCACCAGCTCCACATCCGCTTCTTTGTGATATCGGGGCAGCCATTCGTCCCTCACCCATCGGAAATCATCGGGGTTCACCGCCAGGATGATGCGCCGCACCTGAGGGCAGGTCCGCAGCGCATCCAGGCAATAGGAGAGCACCGGGCGCCCCGCCAGGCGCAGGAACTGCTTGCGAATGTTGGTATCGCCCATGCGCTTGCCCCGACCCGCCGCCGCCAGGACGGCATCCACCGCTGGGCCAGCTCCCGCTTCCCCGCTCAATCCTTATCCTTCTCCCTGTTGCCGTCCTTGAGCCCGGCGAAGATCATGCGCCCGGCGGGTGTCTGCAGCACGCTGGTCACCGAGGCGGACACGCTGCGCCCCACGAATCGTTTGGCCCCCTCCACCACCACCATGGTGCCGTCATCCAGATAACCCACTCCCTGGCCCGGCTCCTTGCCCTCTTTGAGGATGTTTATCCTTATCTCCTCGCCGGGCAGGACCACCGGCTTGAGCGCGTTGGCCAGGTCGTTGATGTTGAGCACGCGCGCCCCCTGCAACTCCGCCACCTTGTTCAGGTTGAAATCGTTGGTGAGTATGGGCAGATTGAGGTGGCGGGCCAGCATCACCAGCTTGGCATCCACCTCAGCCATCTCCGGATAATCGCGGTCCTCGATGACCACCTCCACGCGGTCCTGACGCTGCAGGGAATTGAGGACATCAAGCCCTCTCCTCCCACGATTGCGCTTCAGGGGGTCCTCGGAATCGGCGATCCCCTGCAGCTCGTTGAGCACGAAACGCGGGACGATGAGGGTGCCCTCCATGAAGCCGCTGGCGCATATGTCCAGGATCCTCCCGTCGATGATGGAGCTGGTGTCCAGGATCCTGGCGCCGCGCTTCTCGCCATCTCCATCGGCGGAAGCCATCAGCAGGGAGCGGGGGCGGAACATCTCCAGTAGGTCGTCTTTTTTCTGGACGGCTATGATATAACCCACCGTGCCGAAAATGATGAAAAGGAAGATGGAGGCGATCCACCCCGGATAGGAGCGGAAGATGATGATGGAGGGGAAGAAGGCGATGATGAAGCCGGCGATTATCCCCAGGGCCCCGAACATCAGCTGATGACCGGGGATGTCCTGGATGGCATGCTCGAAGCGGTTGAGCAGCCGCGCGACGTATCTGCCGAAAACACCTCCGAACACGTAACCCAGGCCCAGACAAACGATTATGCTGATGATGAAGCCGGCCACATGATACCTGGCGTCCGCGTTCCTCATGAGGTGATCGCGCAGCAGTTCCCCTACCTCGTATCCGCCTATCCCCCCGCCGACGATGCACATCAGCCGGATGAGGAGAACTACCATTGCCTCACACTCCTAAGGTATTAAGGAGCCCTCACCTCCTTTCCGTTCCCGCAAAAGCGGCCGTTTGATAAAATCGTAAGAAAAGCAATGACCGCTTATCACCGGGGGTCCTTTTCTTTGTCCCTTGATATATGGCTCTCCGCTCTCCTGAACGGCACTGCAGCATGCAGCGCCTTCAGCCCACTTAATCGATTATATCACACTAAAGCCGCATGCCGACCGTCCCGGCCGCGGCTCGGCGTCAAGCGGGTTTTCAGTTGCAGCGCCCGAAGGCCCGATCCACCATGTCGCACGCCTTCTGGCGATCGCTGCTGGTGGCATAGACGATCTCGCTGATGAGGATGTCCCGTGCCTGCTGGAGCATGCGCTTCTCCCCGGCCGAGAGGCCCTTCTCCCGGTCGCGCAGGGTCAGGTTGCGGACCACCTCGGCCACCTGATAGATGTCGCCGCTGCGCAGCTTCTCGTGGTGGATCTTGAAGCGGTGGTTCCAGTTGGCCGGCATGGGCGAGCCGTCCTGCTTGAGGACCTCGATGACCTGCCGTACCTCACGCTTGCTGATAACGCTGCGCAGTCCCACTTCCCGGGTCTTCTCTGCGGGGACCGAGACCTTCAGGTTGCCCTGGGAGAAGCTGAGGACCAGGTACTTCTTGCGTTCGCCCTCGATCTGCCGCTCGTCTATCTGCTCTACCACTCCCGCCCCGTGCAAGGGATAAACGACTACGTCTCCTACATCGAACACCTTACCACCTCGCTCCCGGTTCGGCTCCCGGATGCCCCTTCCGGGCCCCTAAGGATCTCGTGATGCGGCTTATCCCGCAACCGCTTTTCCGACATCTGCAGGCGCAAGCGGTTTATATAATATCATGAAAACCAGATTTTGACAAAGCGCGTGTGCCCGTGTCGCTCCAGGCGTCGCTCCCGGTGTCTGACACCATTTATCCGGTGTCAGACACCATTATCACAAAATATTACAAACTGCGGGTCAGTTAAGTGAGTTTTCGCTGTTCAGCGCCATGACGCCCTCCCCCCGCCCCCTCCGGCGTCTCTCCCGGTGTCTGACACCATTATCACAAAATATTACAAACGGCGGGCGGAAGAGTTCGGGGGACATGCGAAAAAGTCGAAAGTTTGGACCTGGCCCCGATTGAAGTTATTTACAGAATGTAAATCGTGAAGAGCTGACCACGAGGTCAGACATAGCGCTCGAGAAGGGTGCTCTCGGAGATGCGTCGCAGACCCTCCAGGATGAGAGCGGCGCGCGCCTTGCCCACCCCCTCCACCTCCTCCAGCTCTTCCTCGGTGGCATCCATGAGGTTGCGGAGGTTATGAAAGCGCTTCACCAACTTGTCCACGATGGAGGAGGGAAGACGGGGGATGCGGCTGAGCACGCGGTACCCCCTGGGTACGAGCGGGCGGTCCATCTCGTCCTGGTTTCCCGCGTATCCCAGGGCCTGAGCCACGTTGGTGAGCACCAGGAGCTCCTCCGATGAAAGGCGAGAGAGGATACGCTGGATCACCTCAACCGACCTGCGGTCATCCTGACGGTAATCGCGGATGGTGTTCTCCTTCTCCCTCTCCAGCCCCGCTACCAGTTCTTCGTACTGGAGGCGTATCAGCCTTCCCTCCGTTCCCAGCTCCGCCAGATACATCTCCAGCTCCTCGGAGATGCGCGTTATCATCTCCGCCCTCTGCAGCAGCCTCACCGCTTCTTGCAGGGTGACCAGCCCCTCTGCCTCCAAGGCGCTCAAGGCCTGCGAGACCTGGTCGTGGCGGATGCGGTATTTCTCCAGGGTCTGGAGAGCCTGATTGGCTTTGCTGATTATGACGCGGCTTTCTTCCACCACGTGCCTCCAGTCCCCTTTGTAAAGGGTGATACGCTCCAGGCGCTGTGATATGGCTATGACCAGCTTCCCCGTCTGTCTGGCCACGCGCTCCGCGGTGCGATGGCGCGTCCCCCCCTCGGTGGTGTGGATGGAGGGATCGGGTACCAGATGCACGTTGGCGAAACGGATGGTGGAGAGGTCATCGGAGAGGATCACCGCTCCGTCCATCTTGGAGAGCTGATAGAGGCGCGGCGCGGTGAAGTCTATGTCCAGGCGAAACCCCCCGTTGGTTATGGCACGAACCTCATCGGAGTCCCCCACCACTATGAGCCCTCCGAAACGGCCGGAGACTATGCGGGAGATGCCCTCTCGCAGCTCGGTGCCCGGGGCTATCAGCCTCAGGGCCTGCATGATCTCGCGGTCTTTTCTCTCCTCTTCCATCCGTTCCCTGAAAACCCCCGACCTGAGAATCCCCCAACCAGGAGGTCGAGTCCGCACCGTCAAGATGTCCCGGGTTCTTTGCCTCGCGGCCCTCAACCTCTCGGTATCCTCCGAGAGGATTTTACCATAAGGCCGGCGGGAGAGCCCTTTACGGCTCAGATTATTAATGTACTTATGTTTAATCAATAGTTTAATGTTCATTTAATTTGGCGGATAAGGCCCTCGCACCGCGCCCGCCGCCGGTTTGACAGGAAGGGGTAAAGATGCCAAGATAGGCGTTGACGGACGATAAAGATACGGGGGAGAACGATGAAAGAGGCCACTCCGACTGAGTTCCAGAAGACCGTATCGGATTACCTGCTAAGGAACCGCAGCATACTGGATGTGATGACCAAACTGCAGGACGCCACCACTCGGGTCAACCGAGCCATCGCCAAGTCGGTCACCTACTGCGGTTGCATACGCATAGAGGCGGGGAAGCAGGAGATCCCCGAGGACGCCGACAGCTCGGCTCTTCTCGAATACGTGAAGAGCCACATCGAGGGAGAGCCTTGCGCCAACTGCCGCGACATCATCGAGACCGAATTGGGAAACGCCCTTTTCTACCTGGCCTCGGTCTCCTGCCTGCTCGGACTGGATCTGGGAACTGCGTTGAAGAAGGAGCACGACCGCATATCCACCCTGGGCCTATACAGCCTCACCTGAGAAGCAGGGAGGCATCCGCGCCGTCAACAGCGGCTTTATGGATCCGCCCGAGGGTAGCCCCATTTCGCATCCCCAGGACCGCCTTTCACCCCAGACGAAAGACGAGCCCCGCCCTCCTGACGCGCAGGCCCGTTTGAAAAAGGCCGCCCGGACGCATGCGCATGCTCCCTTCCATATCGCCCCAGTATCCCCAGGAAAGGCCCGCGCCTCCCAGAGCCAATCCTCTCGTCCCCGCATCGACCCTGTAGCGCAGGTGGGGAAGCGGCCAGAGCAGGCGGGGCGGATCACCTCCCCCCCTGCGCAAGCGCACGAGGACCAAACCGCAGGCCTCATCGAAGCAGGGCCCGTCCAGACAAAGGGAGGCAGACGACGGCGCGGGGCGCTCCAGCATCCCGGCGACGCAGACAAAACGCGCGGCCCCCGCACCCCCGGGTAAATCCCCTCTGACCCCGATGCCCCCCAGCCATGCGCCTCCCATAGCCGAGGGACTCAGCGCGGCGCCGGCGCGCAGACAGGCCAGGGCCCAGGCCATACCCACGGGACTGTCCAGGGGGAGTTCGAGTCGAGCAGACCTCAATCCCAGCGCCCGCAGGGCCAGCACCAGGGGAAAACCCGCCGACAGCAGCGCGCGGTCGCTCAGCATGGTCCCCCGCCATATCCCTTCTTCCTCGCGGAAGGCCAGGGCGGCCAGCTCATCCGGCTTGCGGGTGTAGGGGAAGAAGACACCGCCTGGCACCTCAGCAAGCATTTCGCAAGAGCCGTCCCAGCGTAGGCGGGGCCGGCAATGGCATTCCGCTCCCTCCTCATCAAGGCCCGGCGGCAGGGGGACAGCTACCCCGCCCGCTTTAACCACGCCCAACAGGGCGGGGACGCCCGAGGCAGGTTCGGAGGGGACGACCACCCTGTCTCCTTTTCTGAGGTCATGCCGGGCGATGAGAGTACAGGCGATGAGGTCGCTCAAGCGGTGCAGTTCCCTGAAGCTGACGGCGGTCCCGTCCTCCCTCACCAGGGCCGTCCTCCCTCCCCAGGCCTTAGCCAACTCCCGAGGCAGCTCTCCCAGCCCCGGCCGCGCGCGGAGGAGGGCGAGGCGGCTCATCGGGGACTCCCCTCCGCAGCCATCCCTCAGCGCACCCACGCTTCCGGCTCAGCTCGCAGGAGCTGCACCGCAACCCTCTCCCCCGGCTGGACCCTGCCCACCTCTTCCCCCAGCACCGCCAGCCCGTGGCCCAAAACCATGGAGCTCAGTATGCCGCTGCCCTGCGGGCCGGTGGGCCGGGCCAGGAAATCCCCGCCCTCTCTCCGCAGCCGCACCCGGATGAACTCCGTCCTGCCCGCAGAGCGCCCCATCGGTTCCTCGGCCACCGCCTCGATCACCGGGCGGAAGAGCGCGGCCGCTCCCATCATCCGTCGCAAAGCGGGGCGCACGAACTGCTCGAAGGAGACCATCACCGACACGGGGTTCCCGGGGAGGCCGAACAGGGGCTTGCCCCGTACGCTCCCGAAGGCCTGCGGCTTGCCCGGGCGCATGTTCACCTTCCAGAAATCCATGCGCCCTACGTCGTCCAACACCTGTTTGACCAGATCGTAATCCCCCACGGAGACACCCCCGCTGGTAACGAAAAGGTCGACATCCTCCTTCTCTTCGAGAAGGGCGTTCCGCAGGGCATCGGCGTCATCGGGGATGATCCCCAGCCGCCTGACCTCCGCCCCCGCTTCCCGCAGCATGGCCGCCACGGTGAAACTGTTAGTGTCGCGGATCTTCCCCGGCCGCAGCTCCTCCTGCGGAGGGATCAGCTCGTCCCCGGTGGAGATGACCACCGCTCGAGGGCGCCTCCTTACCGGGACCCTCGCCATACCCAGACCCGCCAGCACCCCTATCTCCGCCGGCCCCAAACGGATCCCTGGCTGCAGCACCGTGCTGCCCTTCCTGATATCCTCTCCCGCCCGGCGGATGTTGGAACCCCTCTTCCAGGCACGGAGGATTGAGGTGCCCTTTCCCTCCCTCTCGGTGTCCTCCACCGGCACCACCGTATCCGCCCCGCGGGGCACCGGCGCCCCGGTCATGATGCGGACGGCTTGGCCCTGTCCGACCTCGCTTACCGGGACCTTACCAGCCGGAAGGTCCTCCAGCACCTCAAGACGCACCGGCGAGCTCGCTTCAGCCCCGGCGATGTCCGCCGCGCGCACTGCGTAGCCGTCCATGGCGGAGTTGTCGAAGGGCGGGATGTCCACTGGGGACACGACCTCTTCCGCCAGGAACAACCCCAGGCACTCCTCCAGAGGCAATCTCACCAACGGAAGCGGCACCACCGCCTCGAGGACCCGTTTCTGCGCCTCCTCCACCTTCATCAACGGAATCACCTCGCTCTGCTCTATCTCTTTCCCGGCGGGCCTTCAACGGCCCTCGCCTACTCACCTCGTCCTGGGTATGACATGCACCGCCGAGGCCTTGAAGGAGCAGAAGAGCCGCAGGCCCTTATGCAGCTCCATGGCCTCCCCGGATCCCCGGGTCACGTATGAGGTCAGAGGGAATCCGCAGTCCAGTCTGACCCTGTAAAGAGCACCCATCAGGGTGATGTCCTCCACCGACCCCGGCAGAAGATTGCGGGCGGAACTCCCGGCCGCCGCGGCCTTCTCCCGGAAAAGAGTCACCTCCTCGGGATGGATCATCAGCAGCAGACGGCTGCCCTCGGGGTGCTCACCCGCGATCTCCAGCACCACGCCGCCCACCTTGACTTCGGCGACGCCTTTTATCGAGCGGCCGACCACCGCTTCCAGGAGGTTCTCCGCCCCCACGAAATCGGCTACCTCGCGTGAGGCGGGCCGCGAGAACACCTCCACGGGTGTCCCCACCTGATGCACCCCGCCTCCGATGAGCACCGCCAAGCGGTCGGCCATCTCCAGCGCCTCGAGGTGGTCGTGGGTAACGTATATGCAGGTGGTGCCCAGCCGCCTCAGGAGGCCGGCTATCTCCCCCCGCATGACCTGCCGAGTGGGGTGGTCGAGGGAAGCGAAGGGCTCGTCCAGAAGGAGGAGGCGGGGCCGCACCGCCAGGGCCCGGGCCAGGGCCACCTTCTGCGCCTCGCCTCCGGAAAGGGAAGGTGCGTATCGGCGTGCCAACCCTTCGATCCCCAGCAGGCCCAGGGCCTCGCGCACGCGCCTTTCTCTCTCCCCTCCCCTGATGCCGCGGGCCCGCAGCCCGTATGCCACGTTGGCCCACACGGAACGGCGGAAAAGCGTCGGCTCCTGGAAGACCATGGCCATCTGGCGGGCGAGCTCCAGCCGTCCCCTGCGCCCCAACTTCGACAGCCGGAAGCCGTCCCAGTAGTTTATATCGCCTCGGGCGGGCCTCTCCAGAAGGTCGATGACCCTGAGCAGGGTGCTCTTGCCGGATCCGTTGGGTCCGATGACCGCCAGAACCTCTCCTTCCTCCACACCCAGGGAGGATACCTCCAGCACTATGTCTCCCCCATGCTCGCACCGCAGGCCCTCGATGGAGAGGATCTCACCCACGAGCCGACCTCGACTTTCTGTAAACAGCGGCCATGAAGCCGCCGGGGGAGCGTCCTTTCTGCTGCACCGCGGTCATGGCGGCGATGAGGATGAGGGTTATGGAAAGCAGGATGATGCCCAGGGCGATGGCCGTGACTGGTTCCCCCTGGCCGGTTGCCTGAACCGTGGCGGTGGTAAGCGTCCTGGTGTACGGCCTGCCGCTGAGCATGAGGTTCCCTCCCACCATCATGGCCGCCCCCACCTCGGATATGACCCCGCCGAATCCGGCGATTACCGCCGCGAGGAGGGTGGCGCGGTTCTCGGCGAGGAGGGTGGCGTACATGCGCGGGCGCGAGGCCCCCAGGGAAAGCGCCTGCCAGCGCAGGCGGGGGTCGGCGTCCTGCAGGGCGGACAGGACTATGCCGGCGATGAGCGGGGTGGCCAGGACCACCTCGGCCAGGATTACGGCCTTGGGGGTGTAGAGCCAGCGCAGGAAGCCCAGAGGGCCGTTGCGGCGCAGGAAGATATAAACGAAAAGGCCCACCACCACCGGGGGAAGGGCCATCCCCGCATTAACCAGGACAATCAGGGCCCTGCGCCCGGGAAAGCGGGCAAAGGCCAACCAGGAGCCCAGAGGTATGCCGATGAACATGCCGATGACGGTGGCCAGGCCGCAGACGTAAAGGGTGAAGATGGTGACCCTCATCACATAGGGATCGAGGTGGACGATGAGGGAAACCGCCTGCTTGAACCCCTCCCAGATCTCACCCATCTATGCGCCTCACTCCTCCTGTCCGCCTGCCGCAGCGCTTTCGTCCCTCATCTGACGGCGGAAAGGACATATGAATGCTGCCCCTTTTTCTCATAGGCACCGGGGACGAACAGCGGTTCCCCGAACCTGTCCGCCCCGAAGGTCCTGATGAGATCCCGGGCCTCGGAGTCGGTCACGAAAGAGGCGAAAGCCCTCGCCCCTTCCGCGTTCACCGCCGGCCATCTATCCGGGTTCACAACGATAACGCTGTACTCATTGAGGAGCGCCCCGCCTCCCCGCACTATGAGCTCGAGCCCCAGTCCTTCCCGCACGGAAAGCCAGGTCCCCAAGTCGGTCAGGGTATAGGCCTCCATCTCGGAAGCCACGCGCAGGGTGTCCCCCATGCCCTTTCCGCTCTCCGCGTACCAG
>JACVIY010000058.1 GCA_015711755.1 Candidatus Geothermincola secundus
TTTTTGGACCGGCCGAGGGTTCTCGGAGCAGGGACATGACAGGAGGGGAATCGTATGTTACTTTGAGTAAAGATGTGATAAGATGGCGGTGCGTTCAAAGGTCTCGACTTAGCGGGGAGGACCGCTGCAAGAGAAACCAAGGAGGTCTCCTTTGGAAAAGACGCAGGAACCGGGCAAGAGGAAGAGACTGCCGGCGGCGGAGCGAAAGCGCATCATCATGGACGCGGCCACCCGCACTTTCGTGGAGCTGGGATATCAGAAAGCCCTGATGGACACCATCGCCCAGCGTTCCGGGGTCACCAAGCCGATCATCTACCGCCACTTCGATTCCAAACTGGATCTGCTCCTTTCCATCCTGCGGGCGCATGCCGCCGAGCTGACCAGGGCGATAACCCGCCCTTTGAGGGAATATCATGACTGGGAGGAAGAGGTGGAGAGGGACATCCACACATTCTTCGATTTCGTGGAGAATTACGAGATGCCCTACCGGCTGACCTTCGAGGGGGAGATAGCGCAGGAGCCGGAGGTCATAGCGCAGATACAGGACATCCGGCGCTCCATCGTGGACAGCGTGGCCAGGAACATCAGGCAGGGTACCGACCCTTCCCGCTTGAGCAACAGGAGGGTGGAGACCATCTCGGTGATCCTTGTGGGCATGGTGGAGACGACGACCATGCACTGGCTGAAGAACCGCGATAAGCCGCGGCGCACCTACGAGAACGAGCTCATCTGGTCGGTTAAAAGGATCCTGCAAGGGCTGCCCCCCCGCAGGATCAGGGCCAAAAAATGAAGCCGATGAGGAAGAAACGAGGAACTCTGGAACTGGGAGAGCTCTCCCAATTGGGCATGGTGGTCCGCGACGTTTACGCGACTATCGAATATTTCCAACGCACCTTCGGCATAAAGGATTGGGTGGTCTTCGAGGGGGAGACCTCCTGGTGCTGGGACCGCGGTTGCGAGACGGCGCTAAAAGGCTATATGGCTCTGGGATGGCTCGGCGGGATACAGCTGGAGCTAATACAGGTGCGGGAGGGTAGCACCATCCACTCCGATTTCCTGAAGGAGGGCCGCGAGGGGCTTCATCATCTGGGCTTCTTCGTAAAGGACCTGGATGAACGCCTCGCCGCCTGCCGGGCCCGCGGAATAGGCGTACTTCAGAGAGGGACCCTGAAGAGGATGGGGCTGACCATAGACTACGCTTACCTTGATACGGTGGAGACGGGAGGGGTTATCTTCGAGTTCATCCAGACGCGCTTGCTGGGCTTCAATGTCCCTCAGTCCCGCTTGCTGATGAGGCTGTTCTCCCGCCTGCAGCGACCCGTTAAACGATGAGCGCGACCAGAAAGCACCGCGCGTCCCACCCACCTGCCCCGGGGGTCAGTCCCCCGGTGGTGATAGTAGAGGACCAGCAGGGCCTGGACCGCTTGCTACAACAGCTGAGACGTCAGCGCCGCATCGCTCTCGACCTGGAGGCGGACAATTTCCATCACTATCGGGAGAAGATCTGCCTGATACAGCTGGCCTTCTCCGGGAGAGCCCATATCGTCGATGCGCTAAAGGGTATGGACATGGGACCGCTGGCGCGCGTACTCAGCGACCCGCGTGTCGAGAAAGTGCTGCACGGCGCGGATTATGACGGGCGGCTCATCCTGAGCCATTTGGGGGTGCGCCTGCGGAACTTCTTCGACACCATGCTGGCGGCCCAGATGCTGGGAAAGCCGCAAGTCGGCCTGGCTTCCCTGGTGCACGAGTACTTCCAAGTCGAGCTGGATAAGCGTTACCAGCGCGCCGACTGGTCCCGCCGCCCGCTTGACCAGGCGCACCTCGATTACGCCGCCCGCGACGTCCTCTATCTTCTGCCCTTGCGAGACGTGTTGGGAGAGGAGCTGGAGAGCATGGGCCGCATGAACTGGGCCCTGGAGGAGTTCGAGCTTCTGGAGGCCGGATTAGAAGAGCTCCCCGGCAGGCGCCACGACCTCATCCGCATCAAGGGCGACCGAGCCTTGAGCCCTGCCCAAGCGGCGGTGCTGCAGGCGCTGCTGCGCTGGAGGGACGGGGTGGCCAGAAAGAAAGACGTCCCCCCATTCAAAGTGGTGCCCAACGAGCTGCTCATAAAATTGGCCGAGGCGGAACCCCGTCAGAGCGGCGGACTGCTGGATCTGCTTACGCCGCGCCTGCGCGGCCTCTACGGGCGGGAGATCCTGCAGGCGTGGGAGAAGGGCAGGCGCTCGCCTCCCCTCGAGCTGCCCTCGCGGGAGGTCGGATCACTGCGCCTAAGCAGGGGGGCGGAGAAACGCCTGCAGCGTTTGAAGGAATGGCGCAGCCATTTCGCCCACGCCCTGCAGATGGACCCCGGGGTCATGCTTCCCAATGCCACCATGGAGGCGGTGGCTCAGGCTAACCCCAGGGATCTGGCTGAGCTCGTGGGGAGAGGCCTCCTCAAGCGTTGGCAGCTGCAGCTCTTCGGGGAGGCCATCCTGCAGATACTGCATGCCGTACCGCGGAATGACCGGGAGGGCGACAGGCGGAGGTGATCAGCTTCCTTCTCGGCCGCCCATCCGCGCGGCGGTGACCCGGGCGCGCTCGGGACCTATAATAACGCCCATGGAAGAGGGAAGAGCGGTTCTCTTGCCCGAGGGGGCGCAGACGGTTTACGGCCGCTGTCGGTCTTGCGGTGAGCTGGGGCCGGTTTTGCGCATGCCCGAGTTCAACCTGAACGCATGCCCCACCTGTTTTCTGCGCCTTTACGAGAGACGTCTGAGGCGCAAGTTGGAGGAACACCGCATGCTCGATGGGGCCAAGAGAGTGGCGGTGGCCCTCTCCGGAGGCAAGGACTCGGCGGCCCTGCTGCTGGCGCTGCAGCGGCTGGGATGGGTGATGGGATTCGAGGTCGTGGCCCTGCATTTCCATCTGGGCATGGGGGAGCATTCCCGCCGCAATTTGGATATGGTGAAGGACCTCACGGAGCGCTGCGGGCTTCCCTTGAAGGTGACGCACCTGTCCGACCTGGGGATTAGGGTGGCCAGGGTCAAAGGATGGAGCGCCTGCGCCGTTTGCGGGGCCGTCAAGCGGTCGCTTTTCAACCGCGAGGCCAGGGAGGCAGGCGCGGACGTGGTGGCCACCGCCCACACGCTCGAGGACATCCTCCTTTTCAGCTTCAAGAACATCCTCTCACGCCGTTATTCCTTTCCCCGGCCGACGCTTCCCGAGCAGTCGGGGATGCTCCGCAAGATCAAGCCGCTGATGTTCACCCCAGAGCGCCTCAACGCCATATACTGCCGTCTTCGAGGAATACCCTACTTCGAGGAGAAGTGCCCTTTCTGGGAACCGCATCCCCATCGGCTCAAGGAGGTATTCGACCATCTGGAAGAGGTCATACCGTCGGGCAAGCTGCAGCTCCTCCTCTCCCTGCAGGAGGCCTTTCCCGCCGGCGAAGACGAGCTCCGATGGGAGGTCATGCGGGCCTGCCGCATGTGCGGAGAGCCCGCCGGCCAGGAACTGTGCGCTCTTTGCCGACTGCGGGAATGGTTCTGCTCCTCCAAGGAGAATGGCGCAAGCGGATAAGTCCGGCCTGCGCGTTCAGGCCCTTGAAGACAGGTCCATCGCTCACCCCTTCTTCCGAAGGGCATGAGGGGATGACTACGGCCCGCGAGATCAAGGGCAGGACGTGCCGTTAGCTCAGGCGGCCGCATCCGCCATGGGATATAGGCCGGCGAGCCCCAGCACCTTGCGGCAAGGCCCCCTTTCGCAGCGGATGATGAAGGCACGTCCGAGCTCAAGGGAGCGCTGCCTCAGGCGTAGCAGCATGTGGATACCCTGGGTGTCCATGAAGGTCACCCCGTCGAGGTCGATGAGGAAACAACCCCGCCCTTCCTCCAGGGCTTCCATGAGTGGGCCCTCGATCAGGCCCCGGGTAGCCAGGTCGATCTCTCCTTTCAGCGCCACCTCATTGCCCTCGTGGGTGGTGAGTATGGAGGCACTGGGCCTTTGCCCGGGAGGAAGGGAAGGGTACTCCATGCCGCATATCTGGCAGATCCCCAGCTCCACCGAGCCGGCGCTCTGGCATCGATAACAGTAACCAGCTTTGTGCAACCGCATCACCTCCTGTCTTTTAAGAAGATGGGACGTAATGACTCGGTTGTGCGATTAATATAGAAAATATAACAATTTATGTCAAGTATTATGCTATAGCTTGACAGATAATAGGGTAAGAGGTAAAAAGGTAACATGGGATCGCTTGATGACAGCCACAGGGGAGCCGCCTGGGAGAGCGACGACAGCACTCCCCTTTACACCATAGGCGTGGCCTCGCGCCTCCTCGACTGCGATCCCAGCGTGCTCAGGCGGTACGAGAAAGCGGGGCTCATCAAACCAAGCCGCACTTCCGGCAACACCCGCCTTTATTCACGGTCCGATCTGAGCTCTCTGGAGGAGATCCACCGCCTGATGAACGAAGAGGGCCTCAACAGCAATGGGGCGCAGATGGTCATGGGGCTGAAGACGGACATCAGGCGGCTCCAGAACGAGGTGGCCTCCCTGCAGGAAGAAGTGAAGAGGCTCAGGCGTTTGCTCGAGGAGATAGGCGGCGGGGAGGGAGGAGCCGATCAGGGCGTCTCCTCCGGAGCGGAGGCCGTTCGATAATCCTCGATCATTCCGCCTTTTCGGGATTTGGGGTCTTTACCACGAGCAGCTTTAACAGGCCCTCACTTGCGTTCTCCACGGAGTGGGGTATGCCTTTAGGGCTGAAGACGATATCTCCCTCGGCGACCTCGGCGCTCTCTTCCCCTATGGTCACGCTCCCCCTTCCCTCCACGACGTAGAAGAAGACGTCAACGGGAGTGACATGGGAGGGAATCCGCTGGCCGGGAAGGAATTTGAGGTAAACCACCTGGACATGCTCTTTTTTCAGAACCTTTCGCACTTCGACTTTGCGGGGAGTCGGCGTTTCGGGCACTTCGTCAATGCGGACTACTTCCATGACCTCTCCTTTCAAGCTCATATCTTGGATCCTTTCCATAAAACAAATACAGCCGATCCTGAGCTGTGTGGGGATCAGCGAGCAGCGGCACCCTTCATTCCCCCGAGCTCAAGATCCTCTCTCCGGCCAGCGAGAGGGGTATGATGCACATGACCGTGAACCCCAGGCGCGCCAGCATGAACCGCCATCCCAGAAAGCGCAGTTCCATCAGCTCGGCGGGTATGCTCAATGCGGCCCAGGAACAGAGAAAGGCGAGCACGTTGGCGGGCCTTGCCCCCTTCTTCAGAAGGGCTGCGGCCAGGGGGAACCCCACATAAAGGGGGCCGGTGGGCAGGGTACCCAGGGCGATGCAGATAAGCATCCCCCGCAGGCCGGAGCTGCTTCCCAGGTATTTCACCACCACCGTACGGTCCACCCATACCATGAAAAGCCCCATGATAACCAGCACCGCCGGCAGGATGAAGGCCATCTCCCTCAGGTTCTCCAGCGATGCCCGCATGGCCCGCTCCCCGTCGGAGGGAAAGGAGTAGGACAGCCCGCAGAGCGACAACACCGCGGCCAGGAGCAGCAGGAGGTCCCGCCGCTCCTTCAACCTCGCTCTTAAGCGCTCGCCTCTTGCCTTGCCGCCATCGGTCGTCCTCACGGAACCCTTCCTCTCGCCTCAAAGCACCATTCCCACCAGGACGGCGACCGCCAGAGCGGCGATGAAACTCAATCCGTTGCGCACTGCCGCGAAACGCCTGCCCAATTCCCTTATCTCCAGGGGCAGGAAGAGGAAGCCGATCATGGTCAGCGTGGTTATGAAGGCCGCAACGGCGGTAATCCCCGCGCCTCTGGACACCAGGGTGGCGGCCAGGGGGAAGGCGATGATGCCCGGGATGAACATGACCGACCCCAGGAGGGCGGCTATGCCCACCCCCACCACCCCGCGCCCGGATCCGATGGAGGAGGCGATCCACGAGGGGGGGATGAAGCCCATGATGATGCCGATCAAGGCGATGACGGTCAGAACCATGGGAGCCAGCCGCTTGAGGGCGTTAAGGGCTATCTTCAGGGCGAGAAGGGTCTTCTGCCGGTTTCTGAGGAAGGAGACGGCCAGGCAGACAAGGACCAGGATGTCCAGCGAGATAGCGGTTGCGGACATCTCAACCGCCCCCCTCGCACATGGCGATGAAGCGATTGAGCAGAGCCACCCTCTCCCTCAGGGCCGCGACCCACTCACCCAACCGCTTCTCCCCCAATGGGGTTATGCGGTAGACGCGCTGCTGCGGACCCGAGCCGCCTTCCCTCCATTCAGAGGCGACCAAACCCCGGCCTTCCAGGTCGCGCAGCATGCGGTAGACGGCCGCGCTGTCGGGAGCGGGGCCGGGAAAGGGGATTTCGCGGGCCCGCTCGGTGAGCTCGTAACCATGGCAGGGCTTCTCGCGGATGAGGAAGAGGAGGCGGGGCTCCAAGAAGCGCTTGCCCGGGCCTTCTCTAACGAAACTCTCCTGGTCAAGCGGGACCTGCTGCCTTTTACGATTGTATGATGCCTCCACTTGACAGCTCCTCATTTATATGCTCATAATCACCTATATGTATATAAGCATAAAGTATTTAGATATGTCAATAGGATAAAATAGATGGAATAAACCGAGGGGCGGCTGGCGAGGATGGGAAAGGAGAGGTGGTGGCCATGTTCTGCTATCAATGCCAGGAAACCGCGCGCAATGTCGGGTGCACGGTCAGGGGAGTGTGCGGGAAGAGCGAGGAGACGGCGGGATTGCAGGACCTGCTTATTCATGTCCTCAAGGGGCTCTCTTTCTATGACCTTGAGCTCGAAAGGATGGGGGAGAGGCACGGGGAGGACGATCGATTCCTGGTAAGGTCGCTTTTCGCCACCATCACCAACGCCTCCTGGGACAACGAAGTGTTCATCGGGCTCATCAAGGAAGCCATGGACCGAAGGGACCGCCTCGGTGAGCGATTCAGGGAGGCTCGGAGCGGCAGGGAAGGAAGCGATTACGGAGGCAGTCTGCAGGATGCCTGCACCTGGCGTTCCGATGACCCGGACGCCTTCCTGGCGAAGAGCGCGGAGGTGGGGCCGGGCGCGGAGAAGGACGAGGATGTCCGCTCCCTCCGCTACGCCCTCATCTACGGCATCAAAGGCATCTCTGCCTACGCTGAGCACGCGGCGGTGCTCGGTCACCGCAGCGATGAGGTGTTCGGATTCATCAAGGAAGGGCTGGTCTCGACCCTGCGGGAGCTCTCCCGGGAGGAGATGCTTGGCCTGGTCATGAGAGCAGGAGAGGTCGCCGTGAAGACCATGGCCCTGCTGGACGAGGCCAACACCTCCGCATACGGACACCCGGAGATGAGCGAGGTGTATCTTGGGGTGCGAGGCAACCCGGGCATCCTGGTGAGCGGGCATGACCTCAAGGACCTGGAGGAGCTGCTGGAGCAGACCAAGGGGACCGGCATCGATGTCTATACCCACGGAGAGATGCTCCCCGCTCACTATTACCCTTTCTTCAAGCGTTACGACCACCTTGTGGGCAATTACGGCAGCTCCTGGTGGCATCAGCTGGAGGACTTCGAGTCCTTCAACGGCCCCGTTCTCCTCACCACCAACTGCCTGGTACCGCTGAAGGAGAAGAGCACCTACCTCGACCGACTCTTCACCACCGGGCCGGTCAGCTATCCCGGGGCCGTGCATATCCCGGACCGAGCTGAGGGAGGGCATAAGGATTTCTCCGCCATCATAGAGAGGGCCCGTTCCTGCCCGCCCCCCCAGGAGCTGGAGGATGGCAGGATAGTCGGCGGTTTCGCCCGCAATCAGGTGCTGGCTCTCGCCGACAAGGTCATCGAAGCGGTCAGGTCGGGGGTCATACGCCGCTTCGTGGTCATGGCCGGTTGCGACGGCAGGCAGAGGGCGCGGGAGTACTTCACCGAGGTAGCGGCCGAGCTCCCGCCGGACACGGTGATCCTCACCGCCGGATGCGCCAAGTATCGCTATATCAAGATGGACCTGGGGGACATCGGCGGCATACCCCGCGTGCTGGACGCCGGACAGTGCAACGACTCCTATTCCCTGGCGGTCATCGCTCTGAAGCTGAAGGAGGCGATGGGCCTGGACGACATCAACCGGCTTCCCCTGTCCTTCGACATCGCCTGGTACGAGCAGAAGGCGGTGGCGGTCCTGCTGGCCCTGCTGCATCTGGGGTTCAAGGGGATGCGGGTGGGTCCCACCCTGCCCGCCTTTCTCTCGCCCTCGGTGGTCGAGGAGATAGTGAGGAGCTTCGGGCTGAAAGGCATCACCACTCCTCAGGAGGACATCGAGGCCATGCTGGCGGGCGAGTAAGCATAGGTGAGGAGCGTGGGTTTAACGAGGAAAGGTGAGGCGCGGTGGCCAAGAGGAGCATAGTGCGCATAGACGAGGAGCTGTGTACCGGATGCGGGGAGTGCGTGACCCCTTGCGCCGAGGGAGCCATCGAGATAGTGGACGGCAAGGCACGGGTGGTGAGGGAGGATCTGTGCGACGGAGCCGGCTTCTGCATAGGCGTATGCCCGGAGGGTGCGCTTTCCATCGAGGTCAGGGAGGCACCCGACTTCGACCCCGCGGCCGCGGAGGAGAGGGCTGCCGGAAGAGTGGAGGGGGAGCGATTACTGCGCCAGGTCTGCTATATATGCGGCGCGGATGAGATGGCGGCCCCCCTCTTCCCGGTGCGGCACCGGGGAGAGAGCAAGTGGGCCTGCGCGCGCTGCCTGCCCCGGCTCATCCACGGTTGAGGCGGGGCAGGGCCTGGCGGGAAGGGAACTGGCGCATCGGCGGGGGCTGAGACCCGCGCCGAGCATAAGCCCGTGGGGATTGAAGGCTGTCGCTAAGGAACGCCGCCAGCCGTGCCCGGCGTTTCCGGCGGTCGCAGGGGAATGCTCATGCAGAACACGCTTCCCCCGCCATCGCGCGGCTCCATCCACATGTTCCCGCCGTGCATCTCCGCGATATTCCTGGCCACGTATAGTCCCAACCCCATGCCGCCCCTGGAGGCGCCCTTTATCCTGCGGCTGTAGAAGCGGCGAAAGATCTCCTCCCGCTCTTCTTCGGGCACCCCGGGCCCTCGATCGAGGACCTTGAAGGTCACCAGTCTGTTTTCCGCTTCGCACCGCAGAATCACCTCACTGTCCGCGGGAGAATAGCGAAGGGCGTTGTCCAGCAGCACCGAAAGAGCTCTCACTATCTTCTCATCGTCGGCTTCCATGACGGTGGCTTCATCGCAGGGCACCATCTTTATCCTCCCCTTATTGCCGGCGAAGGCGATCGCCTCCACCGCCCTGCGCATGAGTTCGTCGGGGTCATGTTGGGCTTTTTCCAGAGAGAGGCGGCGGCTCTCGATGAGCGAGGTCTCCAGGAGGTTGCCTACCAAGCGGTCGAGGCGGAGTGCTGCGGCGTCCAGCTCGTTCAGCACTTTCTCAAAATCCTTCTCATCCATGCGCGAGCGTTGCTCGCGCAGGATATTGGCATATCCCTTGAAGAGCGTGGCCGGCAGGCGCAGCTCGTGGGCGGCCACCCCGATTATCTCTTTGAGCTGAGCGGCGTATTCCTCGCTGGCGCGGGTCGCCGCCTGCGCCGCCGCGGCCTCCTTTTCCGCCTCCAGAAGTCGCACGCGTTCGGAGATGTCGCGGGACACCCCCAGTATGGCGTAGGGGGTGCCGTCGGCGTGCCGCAGGAAGCCCAGGCGCACCTCCGAACGGAAGGTCGACCCGTCTTTGCGGTACTGGTCGACGATCAGCTCCACGGGGATGGGTGGGAAGACATCGGTCTGCGATGCCCTTTCCATCTCGAGTGACTTGAGCCTCAGAGCCTCCTGGAACGACTCCGGCGTTATCATCTCCGAAAGGGGTCGGGAGACTACCTCCTCGGCCGCGAAGCCCGTCTGGTAGAGGATGGATGGGCTGGCGTAGAGCAATTTGAGGTCGAGGTCGGCTATCCAGATGACGTCGGTCAGGTACTTTCCCACCAGCATGAAGCGTTCCTCTGATTCCCGCAGGGCCCGCTCCAGGCCCGTTTCGCCGCTTTGTTCCCTCATGACGATCAGGCGGCACTCTTTGCCGTGAAGGCGCAGGGGATAAGAGGAGATGGTTATGTCCATCCTTCTGCCTCTGAGGTTGTAGAGGAAGCCGGTCCACCTGTCGGCCCTGCCGTTGATGGCTATGCAAGAGGGCAGGGACGGCGAGGAAGCGGCATGGAAACGGGAGCCCTCGGAGGGGGAGGCGAAATCGATGAAGGGCTTTCCCAGGACCTCCGAAGAAGTGTATCCGAGCAGGGCCTCGGCTCCTTCGTCCCAATAAAACACCTGCCCTTGCGAGTCGAGCATAACTATTCCCTCGCGACAGAGCGAAGGGCTCTCCATGTCTTCGGGCCCGGGATCTTCCTCCGCAGGCACTCTGGCTATGCTCGGGATCACTTCGCCGTGATTCATCAAGCCCCCCTTTAGGACTCTCTTTAGAGCAACAGCCCACGCCCCGATTTTACCACATTCCGGTGTATTCCGGTGTCAGACACCGATATCACAAATTATCACAGACCGGCGGTCAATGAACAGTATTTCCCCTGGCAGGCGCCCCGTTGTTCCCTCCCGCCCCCCTTCCGGTGTCGCCTCCGGTGTCAGACACCGATATCACAAATTATTACAAACCGAAGGTCGGTTAGAAGCTGATTATCGGTGCCGAGGCGTTTCTTGCGGGTTTTGGTTCAACCGCCTTCCGTGGTTCATTCAGCGGGCGCAGACCAGGGCGGTCAGGCACCAGGATTGCAGCAGGGCTATTCCCAGAGATGGGAGCAGCAGGGATACGCTGCGCCGCCGGAAATAGAGATTGATCCAGGCGAGGCAGAGGAACAGGGGATAGCAGATGAGCAGGGCCGCCACCAGCACGGGCAGGCGTATATGGCCGGCGCGGCCGATGACGTGCCAGGGGCTGGCGATTACCAGCGGGATGAAGGCGGCCGTCTGGGCTGCGGCGCGGACCCCCGCCTCGGAGGCCAGGTAGCGCCAGCGGCGTCCCACGCTCTCAAGGTTCCCGAAGAGGGGCAGCAGAAAGAGATGGCAGAAGCGCCCCTCTCCCCAGAAGAGCAAGGCGACCATAGCCGCATAGGCCAGGAACCAAAACCAGCTGAAGGGCGTGCCTTTGCCCAGGTAAAGGAATCGGGATAGGGGGGCGTAGATGAGGATCAGCAGGGCCAACCCCGCCAGGGGCGGGACCAGGGCCCAGGCCATCGGGAGCGCTCTTTCGCGCCGCAGCAGCTCACGGTCGAATATAGACATATTGTAAAAAATGAAGAGCCCGGCGGTGATGCCCGCAGCGGTCATCAGACCGCGCAGCAGGGCCATGGAGGACACCAGGTCGCCCACTAGGAAGGGCATGAAGGCGGAGATGCCCAGGGCCACGGCCAGCGGCCAGGCCACGGCGGAGGTCAGGCACAGATAGGAGGCAGAGCCCCAGAGCATCAGGCGGCGCCCCCTTGACCCTTCCGGGGCGCGGGGCGCGTCCGCGAGTGCGGGACAGCGGAGCCGCTCTTCGAGCAAGCGGGAGAGCGTCAAGGTCAGAAGCGCGCCCATGAGTATGGCGCAACCCAGGATGACCGCCCACAGGGAGAAGCGAAGGGCCGGCACGGGGCTGGTCCCCCTCCGCTCCAGCCCGAAGGAGCGGCAGAGCCAGTTGTACATGGCCCCGAACACTTCCATGGAGAAGACCTCGCTGATGTGGTCGTCCGCGGTGACCACGAGCTGCCTGGCGGTGCCTTCCTCGAAGCTGCCGTATATCTTTCTTTCCTCAAGGTCCTCCTCGCGTTCCAGCCCCACCGCCTTGGCCATGAGTTCCCTTTCGTGCTTCACCGAACAGAACTCGTCCAGGGCCCCGATGATCAACTGGTAATTGGGAGGGACCTCAGGGTTTATCCAAGGCATGAGGTCGCGCTGCTCCGCGCTGGCGGGGTCGTTGATGTCGTAGTGACGGGAGAAGATGAGATGGGGCCAGACGCGCCCGACGTAATGCCGGATGGGGCCGAAGAGCTCTTCCAAGGCGGCCCTGTCGCCCTGCCAGCAGAAGATCGCCACCACCGCACGGAACTTGGGCTCCGGTTGGAAGATGCCCGCTCGGGTGGCGGTTATGCCGCCAAGAGACTGCCCCGCCGCGGCCACTTTGGCGGGGTCTATATCCGGGCGGTTGGCCGCCAGCCAATCGTATGCCGCGAGCAGGGCGGCGTATTCGCTGCGTCCCAGGTCGGTATGGCCCCCGGAGTCCCCGTGGCCGGGCAGGTCCACCGCCAGGACCGCGATGCCCTTGACCGCCAGATCCCGGTAAAGGGACAGGTAGAACTCCTTGCGGGCGGTGAGCCCGTGGGCGAAGACCACCGCGGGCATGGGCCGGTCCGCCGGGTCCTCAGGCAGGACAAGGAGGCCGGCCAGCCCCTCGTTGCTCTGCGAGTAGGTGTTGGCGAAACCGACCCGCTCATAGGAGACATCAGGGAAGGTGAAGGGGATCATCAGCAGGGAGGCCGCCACCAGAATTAATGCCGCCGCTGAGAACAGGATCAGCGGAAGCTTTATCCTTTTTAGCATCCTTCCCGCGAGCCGAGCGGCGCCGCCGTCGCCCCCGCCCGTATGGCCGCTCCCTTCTTCAGAAGCAGCCCATCACCCGGGCGAAACCGGGGATGGAGCCGGGGAGAAGGGGCATGCGGTCAACCATGGACGCGAGCTTCTCCACCCGCTTGACGCCTATGGCGTTGATGAGGAGTTCATTGAGGCGCACGTAGGGGCGCATGCGGTAGTGGACCTTGTTCTTCATGAAATACGCCTGGCGGAAACGCCGGGTGAAGCGGCGGAAGTCGGCCACGGCCCGTTCCCGGTCGGTGACCGCCAGCGCCGCCACTTTGCCGGTCACCGTCGCGCCCAGTATGCCGAACCAGAGCATGGGGTCCATGGCCCCGCTGATGGTGCCGGCCAGGATGAGGTCGCCTTGGAAGAGGCGCGGGTTGTCTGGGCTGGCGATGGGCACCGCCCCGCCGGTGTAGATCCATTCCTCGTGCTCCACGCCCTCGTTGCGCACCATGAAGTCCTGATACTTTTTGAGGGTCTCCTTGCTCACGTGGCGGATGGAGAAAAGGAGGTTGAAGTAGTAGTTGTTAACGCTGGAGAGGTAGCCGTACTCGGTGATGCCCTCGTCCAACCAGATCCAGGAATAGCCGGAGAACCCGATCTCCCCGCGGCTTATCCATCCGTACCAGCGGAGGTAGGGGATGCCCAGCATCTCGTAGGCGGAGGGGGTGAGCCCGCAGGCGACGATGGTGTTCTTCGGGAGCTTGGGGATGTCCTCTTTCTTCAAGGGGTCGTTCCAGGAGAACTGCACGCCGAGTTCCTTGCATTGGTTATAGAGAAGAGTGTCCAGGCTGGTGGGCCGGTTGCCCCTTTCCACCGTGTATATGCCCTTCACCGGGGCCTCGATCTTGGTGTCGTGGAAGTAGAAGGGGCAGCGGATCACCGGGTGGAAGACCGGGCTGAGGTCGATGCCCACATACTCCGAGGTCTTCTCCACATCGATGGGGGTAGTGTGGGTAGAGGGGTTGTACTGGGGGTCTCCCCCGTAACCCTTCTCCCGGTCGTGCACCACGACGTCGTAGCCCTCGCGCGCCAGGTTGATGGCGGCGATGAGCCCGGACATGCCCGCCCCATAGATATCGATGGTCTTGGCCATTTTCCGCCTCCTCCGCTCTTTTGCCTCCCGCTTTGCCTGCCCCATGATTCTATCACGAACGGCGGCGCAAGGTTAGTCGGTGTTAACCGGTATCGATAGGGTGTTGTCGCGCTCCGGGGCGCTCCACCTACAGATGTTATAATCACTGCCATGGATCTAAAGGAAGCCAACATAAGGTTCCACGACGGCGCCAGCGAGGACTACGACCGCAAGTGGGCCATCCGCTTCGACCAGGACATGGCCGCCTACGTCCTGAGCAAGTTCGAGCTGGGGCTGGGACGTCCCTTCCCGCGGACGGGCAAGCTCTTGGAGATAGGGTGCGGGACCGGCTTTGCCATGCTCAACCTGGGGCTGGGGGGCAAGCTTACCGAGGCCTGGGGTTGCGACATCTCCCGGGGGATGCTGGACATCTGCCGGCGCAATGCGGAGGAGCTGGGCATCACCGTCCACCTGGAATGCGCCGACGCGGAATGCCTTCCCTACGGTGACGGCGAGTTCGAGATGGTCATCGGCCACGCCGTCCTCCACCACCTGCCCGATCTTAAAGCCGCTTTTGGCGAGATATATCGGGTGATGCGCCCCGGGGGCATCTGCGTCATCGCCGGGGAGCCCACCCTTCGCGGCCATCAGATAGCCCGGGTGGTCAAAAAGACGGCGGGCTGGGGCATCAAGGCCTACGCCCGCCTGGGCGGGCGGCTGGGCAAGCGGCGGGTGGTACTGCGCAAGTACCCCGCCATCGTTTCCGGGGATGACGACCACGAGCTGCAGGAGCTGGAGCATGTGGTGGACATCCACGTCTTCAAGCCGCGGGAACTCTGCGAGACGGCACGGCGCGCCGGCTTCCGCGTGGCCAGATGCGAGACGGAGGAGCTGGCCTCCTCCATACTGGGATGGGCCATCCGCACCGTTGAGAGCAGCGTTGGCGAGGAGAACATCACCGAGCGCTGGTGCTGGGGCGCATACAACGCTTACAAGAGAGCGCGCCGCCTTGACGGGTATCTCTACCGCTGGCTTCCCCACGACTGGTTCTACAACCTGGTCCTCTATCTGGAGAAGTAGGGTTGGCCGGCAGGGCTCGGGTCCTCAGGGAGATAGAGCGGGGAAACCAGCTGCGGGAGCGCTGCGCCGCCCAGCCTACGGGATGGGCCAAGATGGCGGCGGCCGTCCGCTTCATCATCAGCCGCCGCATGTACACCCCCTTCTACTGGAAGCACCTCTACCGCTTCATCAAGTTCAAGCTGCTCCACCCCCGGGTGGAGACGGAGGGCTTCGTCTTCCTTCCTCGCCGCTATCAGGTGGTGGTGGGCAGGAACGCGCGCATGCGCCTGGGGCGCTTCGTCTGGATAGGCCACAACAACGCCCTGCGCTGCCACGAGGGGGAGCTCTATGTGGGGGCCAAGACGGTCTTCGGGACGGACAACACCGTCAACTGCTACGTGGGCGTGCACATAGGCGAGGAATGCCTCTTCGCCGATTCCGTTTACATCGTCGACTTCGACCACAACTACTGGGACCCGGTCATCCCCGTGCGTTCCCAGGGCATCGCCAAGGGCCCCGTCCGGCTGGAGGGGAATATCTGGGTGGGCACCAAGGTCACCATAATACGGGGGGTCACCATCGGATACGGGTCGGTGATAGGGGCGATGAGTCTGGTGAACAGGGATGTCCCGCCCTACGCGGTGGTGGGCGGGGTGCCCGCGCGGGTGCTGCATTACCGCCCGCGGCCCCTCGCTGAGGAAGGGGACGGGGGCGGGGAGGAAGAAGGTCAGCGGCTTGCCGGAGATCAGGGTTAACCCGCTCACCGGGGAGAGGGTCATCGTGGCCCCCGCCAGGGCTTCGCGGCCCTCGCAGCTCTCCCGGCGACCCGTTCCGCCTGAGTCCGAACCTTCCTCTTGCCCGTTCTGCCCGGGCAATGAGAGAGAGACGCCCCTCGAGGTGATGGCGGTGGCTCCAGAGGGACGCGCCCCCGACGGGCCGGGATGGCTGCTTAGAGTGGTGCCCAACCTCTTCCCCGCACTGGAGGGCGGGGATCCGGACGCCGTCACCGAGAGCGTGGAGGGCGACGGGCTGCTGCGCTCCGGCCCCGCCCGCGGACGCCACGAGGTCATCATCCACGGCCCCGACCATCACGCGGGACTGGCGGATCTGGACGACGATGCGGTGGCGCGGGTCCTCGAGGCCTACCGCCACCGCATCCTCGCTCACCGAAAAGAGCTGGGCATCGAGTATGTGCAGGTCATCCTGAACCACGGGGGAGGCTCCGGGGCCTCCCTGGCCCATTCCCACTCGCAGGTCTTCGCCTTGCCCTTCGTTCCGTCCCGCATGGAGAGGGAGCTTGCCGGGGCGCGGGAATGGAATGAGGAGAGGGGCTCGTGCCTCTTCTGCGATCTGCTCGCCAGGGAGGCGGACGGGGAAAGGTCGGTGATGGACGAGGGAGGACTCGCGGCCTTTTGCGCCTTCGCCCCCCGCTTCCCCTGTGAAACCTGGGTGGTGCCCCGCACCCACTCTCCTCGCTTCGAGGATTGCGGCGATGACGAGCTATGGGAGCTGGGTAGGGCGTTGAAAGCGTTGCTCGCGGCCTTCAAGCGGGGTCTGGACGACCCTCCCTACAATCTCGTTCTGCACACCGCGCCCTGTCGCGCGGAAGCGCCCCGTTATCACTGGCACTTCGAATTGATGCCCCGCCTGTCCTGGTGGGGCGGTTTCGAGCTGGCCACCGAGGTCATCATCTGCAGCGTTTCCCCGGAGCAGGCGGCGGCCCTGCTGCGCTCCCATCTGGACTGAGTCCGGCCGCGGCCCGCTACCACTCGCTGATCCCGGTGAAGGGATCGACATGATCGGGGAGCTTGTCTCGGCAATGGCGCTGAAAAGCCCGAGGGACGCGTGCCGGGGGAGTAAGCGATTCCGCAAACGCTTTGAGAGGTTTAATGAGACAGGGCGCGGCGAGGCCGTGCGGGAAGCATGCTTTCCCGTGAGGCGGTTTCAAGTTAACATGGCGGCATGAAGGAAGCTTCAAAGGCGAGGCGCCGCGAAGCGCTGCTGCGTCGCAGTTTCACCTTCGGCGACGCCGTGCTCGTCTT